>JAKOPZ010000110.1 GCA_029778615.1 Chloroflexota bacterium
ACGATTTTACATTCGCCGCTGTACGCGTTGAGCAGTGAAACATTGTTTCGGTTGCGGCGCGCTCATTCATCACTGCGCGATGCGCTGCGCGACTTGCCCGCTGATTTGGTGGGCGACGAACGCGCGCGCGCGGAATTTGCCGCCGCGTCATTGCAAAGGTTGTGGGCGCGCGTGGGACGCGTGACGATTTTGGATTTATTGCAGCAGGCGTTGGCAGAAACGGGTTATCTCGCCACCGTCAGCAGTTTGAGCAATGGCACGCGGCGGCGCGCCAATGTGGAAAAGTTGCTCGCGCTCGCGCGGCGCACGGGGCTGGTGCGCTTGAGTGAATTCAACGCGTATTTGTCCGACCTGACCGCGCGCGAAGCGCGCGAAGGCGAAGCCACAACCGAAGCCGAAAACGCGGTGCAGTTGATGACGATTCATCGCGCCAAAGGGCTCGAATTTCCCATCGTCATTATTCCCGACGCGGGACGCGCGCCCTACGACCCGCCCGAATGGATGGCAGTGCATCGCGCACACGGCATCGGCGTCAAGGTGCATGACGAAACCGGCGAACTTGCGGCGACGGTGGGTTATCGTTTGCTGAAACAAGAAGCGGACGCGCGCGACGCGCAAGAAGAAAAACGTTTGTTGTATGTGGCAATGACGCGCGCCCAAGAGTATTTGATAATTTCCGGCAGCGATATGCCGCACGCGGAATCGTACCTCCAGCAATTGCTGGACGCGCGCGCGAAACTGGAGGCGTCGGCTGCGGAACGCATTGTCCTTACGACGCCGCGCACGCGTTTTCAAGATTTGGAACGCGCCGAAACGGAATTGCCCGTGAGGGCAACGCGCGCCGTTGCGATACAAGAAACGCGCATGGGAGAGTTGCCGCGTTTGGTCATGCCATTGGCTCCTCCGTCTGTATCTCGAATTGAGATGTGGACGCCGACGGGAATGGAAGCGCTCGTCAACCAGCGCGCGGAATTTGAACAGCGCGTTTTGGAAGGCGCGCCCGAACGCATCATTCCTGTACGGCGGCGCGCAATAATTGCGCGTGCGCCTGCGTACATCGTCGGCGAAATCGCTCATCGCGCGTTGCAGCGTTGGCGCTTTCCACAGAACACGCCGAATCTGGACACCATTTTGGAACGCTATACGCGGGAACGCGGCTTGAGTGACGAAAACGAAATTCATGACGCGGTGCGTCAAGCGCGCGGGATTCTGGCGCGTTTTGCCAAGAGTGAATTGTTTCAAGAAATGACGAATGCTTCGGCGCGTTATCACGAATTGCCGTTTGTGGTGGCGTGGCACGGACGAATTGTTCACGGCGCGATGGATGCGGTGTATCAACGCGCGGATGGCAAGTGGCGCGTGGTGGATTTCAAAACGGACCGTTTGCGCGGTAAAGCGGCGCACGCGTATACGCTCAAACTTTACGCGGTGCAAATGGCGTTGTATCTTGAAGCAGCGAAAATGCAATTCGACGCGTCGTGCGATGTATGCGTTTGTTACATTCGTGAAAACCGAACAGTAGTGTTGACAGAGATTGAATTGTTGCCACACTTGGAAAGAGCGCTCCAATTTGAAAATGATTGAAACAGGCGCCATATTGAGGTCAAGATGTCTACTCTGACTTTATCCACAAATCCGGAAGCGAACTACGCACCCGAATTCAAATTGAAAGTAGTGCTGGAGTATGTTCGCAGTCCAGAAAGCAAAAAGCGAATTCTCCAAGAGAACAGTATCAGCGAAGAACTGCTCCTGCACTGGCATCAGGAATTTCTTGCCCGGGCGGGTCAAATCTTTGGCGACTCTCAATCTGCATTGCAGCCAGTAAAGGAGAGCAATATCGCAGACACATCGGTTCAGAAGAGAGAGAATGGTCTACCGCCTCCAAGGTGGGGCATTCGCATTAACAAGAATTGGAACTCATCGTTCATGTCCCCTTCCAGTTCAAAAGACCCGCCGAATTGGCTCGGACGCTCAGGAAAATCCGAATCGCAGAAACGCGGCGTCGTGGTCTGGGATGAGGGCAGCCGAAAGATGGAGGTGCTAACAGCCGAAGAAGCATTACACCTTCTTGATAATTTGCGCGAGAGAGGCTATTGGAGAACCAACGGCATCGCGATTAGCAAAAGAGGATACTGAACAAGGCAACTGCAAAGTCGCGCCAATTGTCATTTCGAGCGGATGCGAGAAATCTCAACCTTTCGTGACAAACGAGATTTCTCACAGAGTTTACCCCGAAGGATTGAGGGGTTCGAAATGACATATCCTTGTCAAGGGACTTTGCAGTCGCCTTAGGATACTGAACCCCCAAAAAATAAATGGGAACCCGTTGACGAGGTACGCTTTCATTTAGACCCTCGAGTGGGTGAGGAAGTCTTTGGCTTTTTGCAGGAACATGAGCCATTGCTCAAAGAGTTGGCAGTGGAGCAAGAAAAAGAAGCCACAGAACGATACTTTGCGGCATTAAAAATTCTCTTTGGCGGTATGCACGAGCAAGAAGCAGAAGAAATTGACCTCTCCAAGCGGCGGTTGAAATGGAAACGGGAATTGGCATCGCATTCGTTTGTCTGCAATCGGGAGACGGATCGCGCGACAGTGAGTGTTGATGACACAGGATTGTTTTGGCAAGCCTGTATTGAGCGTCCCGACCAGTTCAAACATTGGAGCAATCGCTTTGGAAAATTGGACGAGGTGCTTGGTTGGGCGGAGCAAGAACTCTTGACGCCCCAAGCGCGCGCGATTAGAAGTGATGCGCACAAGACCAAAAAAGATGCGCAAGCCGATCAAAAGCCCAAGCGCGCTCGGATGGACCTTACACGCTATCGAATCAAGCCAGCACAGTTAGAACCGAAAAAATTAACTTTTCGCGTCCTCATCGAGTTATATCATGCTCCCGAAAGTTTCAAGACGATGGAAATGTCGTTTGGGAAACTCTGGCGCTACGACGAAGCGTTTCCATCACCGATTCAAGTCGTTCGTGAATTACGCATTGATCCTGCGGAGGTAAGCGTCGAGCAATTGCTTGGACCAAATGATGATTGGAACCGAATTCGCTCCGTGGCGGTGTACTATGAAGCGGATGTGGGAAGGGCACAAGCGCAAAAAATGTGGAATCAGAGTACAATCCATGCCCTCTACAAAGAGGGCAAGATTCGGCGCGCACGCTACGGCTTCGAGGAAGTCGAGACGCATTATTGCCACTGGTTAGGTGGTCTCGATGACCCCGAGCATCCGTGGGTGCAATCGTCAAGCCGCGCCAAGCACATGGCGTACCTTAATTTGGTTACAATCTCACCATCTCCGACATGGACACTCACATCAGCCGCGATTTTTCAGCGAAATCCATTCCGCACGAATGCAAGTCCCCAAATAACATATGACCCATCCACTCGTCACCCAATTGCGTTTTACACGTTCTGAATTTCAACGCGCGCTGGAAGGATTATCCGAAGAGGATGCGCGCAAACGTTTCTTGCCGATGAACTGCATCAGCTGGAACGTGGGACATCTCGCGTGGCAAGAGCAACGCTATTTTCTGCAATGTTCACAAAACAAAATTCTGATTCCGCGCTTGAATGAAGAGTTTCGTTTCGGCGCGCCGGCGAGTACGCCATCGCTCGCCGAGATGCAAAACGCGTGGCAGACTATTACGCACGCGGCGGATGAATGGCTGAACGCTGTGACGACGGAAAAACTATTGGAGATTTACCATCATCCATCAGGTGAATGGTCAACCAGTTTTGGAAATTTGTTGCAAAGAGTTATCTACCATTACTGGTTCCACTGTGGGGAGAATATGGCGATTCGTCAAATGTTGCAAAATGAAGGACTTCAAGATTTTGTCGGAAATATTGATGATGAAGCGCCGTATCGGACGGAATAAAAAGATAAACGAAGCGGCGAGAGTCAATCGACTCTCGCCGCTTTCTCGTTTGAGCAGGTTCTTGTTGACTTACCACATGCCACTTTTGCGTTGAGTTCGTGGCGGCTTACCCAAAATTCTATCGGTACATAAATCGCCTCATTTTTTGTTCCTCTGTACCCTGTTCCACTAATGATAAATCACGCGCTGCAACAAATTGCCGTAACTCGTTGTCCATTCGCCCGATCGGTGACGTCTTCGGATAAACCTTCGAGCGGGCGTTGAAACTTGAGGTTTACTCAAGTTGTTTTCCTTGCCCCGCCACGTCAACCAGCAAATCGAGCCGATAACAATTTCTGTTAAGCACGCCTCATTTTTCGCTTGCCTTTAACATTCTTTTCTGTTATTTATGTTAGCGTTAACATGTTAACGCTAACATAACCGAGAATTTTCGATATGCCCACAACGCTGCAGGATGTAGCCAAAAAAGCCGGTGTTTCGTTGATGACCGTCTCGCGCGTCATTAACGGAAAGAATAATGTCGCGGAGGAAACGCGGCAGCAGATTCTGCGCGTCATTGACGAACTGGGCTACGTGCCGCATCTCCAAGCGCAGCGTTTGGCGTCGGGTAGAACGCGCACCATCGTACTCCATTATCCGCTCTCGAACCCGCGCTTGTTCTCGAACGTGATTGAAATGAATTTCATCACCGGCATCGCGCAAGGCGCGGCGGAGGAAGAATACTATTTTAGTTTGATGACCGGCGCGCTCAGCCCGTCGGGCTTGATGAAATTGTGTCGCAGCGTCCACGCAGATGGGCTCATCCTCATGAAAGTTGCCATGCAAGACTGGCGCGTTGACCTCTTGCGCGAACATGAATATCCCTTTGTGATGATTGGACGCACCAAGAACAATCAAGGACTGGCTTTCATTGACCTCGATTTTGAAAACGCGATTCGCGAAGCGTACGCGCATTTGGTTGGCTTGGGACACCGTCACATCGGCTTTTTGACGTTTTCTCAAGAGTGGCGCAGCGAAGGAATTGGACCCGCCGTGCGTTCGATGCAAGGATTCAAGAACGTCGTCAAACGCTTCAAGCTCCCTCCGCTCTTTCGCGAGTGCGACCTCAACGTCAAGCGCGCATCGTCCGCCGCCAAGAGTCTACTCACCGAACATCCGCAAATCACTGCCATCGTGACCATGCACAATACGCTCGCCGTCGGCGCCATTCTCGCCTTGCAAGAAATGGGGCGAAAGGTTCCCGATGATTGCTCCATCGTCGGTCTTCCGGCGAGCGATGAAAGTGAATTGATTATCCCGCCACTAACCGGCATTGAATGGTCCATGCAGGACATCGGGTACCGCGCTGCCAAAATGCTGATTCGAGAATTGAATGGCGAAAGCCCGGAGCCCGAGCAGATTCTCATACCCCCAAAATTGACCGTCCGCGCAAGCACGGCACCCGCACCGCGTTAACCTGTTCTTACAACAATACTTTCGCAAGTACCGCAAATTTGAAATTTGCGGTACGAAAACTCGCATCGTTTTTTCGATTGGCAATGTCTCATATCTCTATGCAAGAGAGAGGACCAGTGCAGAATTCTCCAGGGGCTGATTCCCCCATCCGGTTCCATGATGATATTTCATGCGAGGCATGATTTCGCCGAGCACCATCCGTAAAGGAGAAGAATTTATGAAAATCTCTAACGTGTCTCTTGTCGCGCTCGTTTTGGTCGCGCTTTTGCTCATCGCCTGCGGCGGTGGCGCGGCGCCAACCCAAGCGCCCGCGCAACCAACAACTGCACCCGTTGCAACGAACGCACCCGCGCCAACCAATGCGCCTGCGCCAACGAACGCACCCGCACCGACCACCGCAAAATCGAACGTCACCATCACATACATGGCAAGCCAGGACTGGATTACGGATGCAGAGCAAGAGTTGGGCAAAAAGTTTGAAGAGCAGACGGGCATCCATGTTGATTATCAGATTATCCCGTCCGACCAATACTTTAATGTGTTGCAAACGAAACTGAACGCCGGCGAAGCGACCGACATTTTTGGCGGACAGAGCGGCGTGACCGACCTCAAGCTGCAGTACAACGTCGAGAAAAACGCGGTGGATTTGTCGGCGGAACCTTGGGCAAAGCAAGAAGACCCGCTCGTAGCTGCGCAAGCGACAGTCAACGGCAAACTCTACGGGCTGACCTATTGGGATACGCTCGGCAACGTTTGGGCTGTCAACTATAACAAAGACATCTTTAACAAGTACAACCTGAGCGTTCCCAAGACGTATGCGGATTTCAAAGCCATCTGCCAAACGCTGCTCAAGAATAACATTCAGCCGTTGTTCGAGCCGGTCTCGGACGGCTGGCATCATGTGCTGTGGTTTCCCGAACTCGGACCGCGCTACGAGCAAGTCACGCCCGGTTTGGCGGACCAACTGAACGACAATAAAGCAAAGTTTGCGGACAACCCGACGATGCTCGATGACTTGACGCAGCTCAAGGAGCTGTATGACCTCGGCTGCTTTGGCAAGAACGCGCTTTCCGACGCGTACGCAGACCGCACCAAGATGATGTCCGACGGCAAGATAGCCATGACCGTGATGAGCACGGGCTTTCCACAAGAGGTTGAAAAAGATTATCCAAATGTGAAAGCGGATACCTGGGGCTTTTTCGTGATGCCTCTCGCGGACAATCAACTCCTGAATGTCAATCCTGCCGGACCGACCAAATTCATCTATTCGGGCTCGAAGCATATTGACGAGGCAAAGCAGTACTTGAACTTTCTCATGCAGCCCGAAAATATGCAGTATTACATTGACAATTCCCCGCGCGCGAACACGCTCCCCTTCACCGGCGCCAAGAACAAGTTCACGCCCGAACTGCAAGCGTTCTTTGATGCGTACAAAGACAAGCGCGGCACCGTGTACCAAACGGCGGTCAACTATGTCAATCCACAGTGGATAGACATTGGCAAGGATATCGTGGGAATGTTTTCGGGAACGCTGACCCCGAAACAAGTGTTAGAGACCATTGACCAGCGCCGCGCGGATATGGCGAAAGCTGCCAAGGACCCTGCCTGGGCGCAATAGTCACAACGCTGCTCCGATTGTAAAATTCATCGCGGCGCTGCCTTGTCAAGGTAGCGCCGCGATGAATGATTGCCGAAATTCGGTAATCGTAGGGGCGAAGCATTTGGCAACGCGTCCGCGACTCGATATGCAGATGTGAATCCATATGCTTCGCCCGTACTGATTTGGAACAAGTGTGATTCGGAATAAAGTCTATCCCTTTTATTTCGTCGGCGGCGCGCTGTTGCTCTATGTGCTTTTCTTTGTGCTGCCCAGCGTCATGGGCTTGTACTATGCGTTCACCGATTGGAACAGCTATTCGCCCGAAGTAAATTTCATCGGACTGGATAACTTTGCGCTGATTTTTTCCTCCAGTCAGGGTTATCTGCGTTACATCTCCAACACCATCCTCTTTACGTTCGCAACCATCGTCACCAAAACCGTAATTGCTTTGGGCTTGGCAGTGCTGCTCACGCGCGGCGTGCGACGTTTGGCGCATGTGCATCGCATGCTCATTTATTTGCCCGCCGTGCTGCCGATGCTGGCAGTCAGTTTAATTTTCAAATCCATTTTGAATCCCGCGACAGGATTGCTGAATGAAAGCTTGCGTAACGTGGGCTTGGGCTTTATGGCGCAGAAATGGCTGGTTGACATTAACTGGGCAATGCCGTCTGTGATTGGCGTGGATACGTGGAAGGGCATCGGCTATATCATGGTCATTCTCATCGCAGGCATTGAAGCGATTCCGCGCGAATACTATGAGGCGGCAGAAATTGATGGTGCGAGCGGCTGGCAAGCCTTCTGGCGCATTACGATTCCGCTGCTGATGCCCGTTCTCGCGGTGGTTACGGTACTGAATCTGCTTTATGGGCTCAAGGTCTTTGATGTTGTTTTTGTGCTGACCAAGGGCGGACCGGGACACGCGACCGATACCGTTTATACCATCATCTTTGACGAATTTTCCAAGGGGCGTTATGGCGTCGCAACCGCGCTCTCGTCCCTCTTGTTTGTCGCCATGATTGGGCTGGGCTATTTCGTGATTCGATTCATGCACCGCGACACTGAGGCATAGACGCGATGGCAATGGAAACGCTCGATAGTCACGTCACAACGCAAGAGCAAGCAAACCGCACGGGAGCGTTCGGCGCGCGGTTGATGCGAACCGTGCGCGGGCTTTTCAACAACACGCTCGCGGTGATTGCCAGTCTCATCATGGTTATCCCGGTCTATCTCGTTTTTGTGAATGCGCTCAAGACGCGCATCGAAGCGAGTTCGATGGGCGTCGAGTTTCCGACAGAGCTGCAGTGGCAGAATTTTTACACCGTCATCGAAAAAGGCAAGCTGCTTTCTGCATTCGGCAACAGCGTGTTGTATGCCGTTACCGCAACGCTCATCGGCGTCACGTTGTCAGCGATGGCAGCATACGTCCTCGCGCGCAATCGGACGCGCTTTAATCGCGCAATGTATTTGCTCCTCATCATGGGCATTGCCGTGCCGACGAATTTTGTGACGCTGACCAAGGTAATGCAGTTGACACAGCTGATTAATACACAGTTCGGAATGATTGTGCTTTATTCCGCCTCTGTCATTCCACTCAACGTTTTTTTGTTTTATGCGTTTATCCAAACCATTCCGCGCGAGCTCGACGAAGCGGCGATTCTGGACGGATGCAGTCCGCTGCGTCTGTTTTTTTCCGTCATCTATCCGTTGCTGACGCCCGTGTTGGTTACAGCATCCGTGTTGAATCTGCTCGGCATCTGGAATGAATTTTTGCTGCCACTGTACTATCTGAACAAAACCGCGCACTGGCCCATGACGCTCGCGATTTACAATTTTTTCGGACAGTTCCAATCCGATTGGAGTCTCGTATCCGCCGATATTGTGTTGACGATTCTCCCCGTGATTGTCGTGTATCTGCTCGCGCAGCGCTTTATCCTCTCCGGTTTGACCACCGGCGCAGTAAAAGGTTAGTCCGCTCGAAATAACACAAATGAAATTGTCATCGAATCCATGCCTATCCAAACTTATCAAACCCAACCGGACGGATTGTTTATCGAGAGCGAGCAAGGACGAATACTGCTGACCGTCTATTCCGCTCGCGCCATCCGCGTGCGTTACACCCAACGTTCCGAATTCAGCAAGCAGCCGAGCTGGATGGTCATCACGCAGCCGGATGCGAATGTTCGCTTTGACGTTTGCGAGACGCTCGACGCCTTGTGGTTTTCCACCGATGACCTGAAAATTGAAATCAACCCACAAACGCTCGCGTTCACGTACCGTGATGCAAATAATTTTTTGCTCACGCGCGAACCCGAACGCGGCGGCAAGTCATTGGAAACGGTGGATGTGGTTGTCTCGAATTTTGATGACGCAGTTCTCAGCGAGGACAAGGAAAAAGCGGATGGCTTGCGGATGCGCGTCGAGAATGTGCATCAAGTCGTTGCGCGACAAGCGTATCACACCAAACTCGAATTTGAATGGGCGGATGATGAAGCATTGTACGGACTCGGTTCACACGAAGAAGGCATGTTCAATCTGCGCGGGCAGCATCAATATCTTTATCAGCAAAACATGAAAGTGGTCGTTCCGATGCTGGTCTCGACGCGCGGGTATGGCGTCTTGCTCGACAGCTATTCGCAGATGGAATTTCATGACGACGACGCGGGCTCATTTCTCTGGACCGATGTGGATGATGAATTGGATTTTTATTTTTTCTACGGTCCCGAGTTTGACGAAATCGTACATCAATTTCGCCGCTTGACGGGACAGGCGCCGCTGCTGCCCAAATGGGCGTTTGGCTATATCCAATCAAAGGAACATTACGCGTCGCAGCAAGAACTGCTCGACATGGTACAAGAGTATCGCGCGCGCGGACTCCCCCTCGATTGCATCGTTCAAGATTGGAAACACTGGACGGGAAATTTTTGGGGACAAAAATCGTTTGACCCCGCGCGGTATCCCAACCCGCGCCAAATGGTTGAGGAAATCCACGCACTGCACGCCAAGGTGATGATTTCGGTTTGGCCCACGATGCGGCGCGGCGGCGAAAATTGGACCGAGATGCACGCGCACGGATTTTTGTTGGGCGACCAAGCCACGTATGATGCGTTCAATCCCGCCGCACGCGCGTGTTATTGGGAACAAGCCAACGCGGGATTCTTTACGCACGGGATTGATGCGTGGTGGTGCGATTGCACGGAACCATTTCAAGCGGATTGGAAAGGCGCGGTAAAACCAAGTCCTCAAGAGCAAATGCGGATTGATACCACCGAGGCAAAAACTTATCTCGACCCCGAATACATCAACGCGTATTCTTTGCTCCACTCGCAAGGCATGTACGAGGGACAACGCGCCGTGACGCAAGACAAACGCGTGGTGAATCTCACGCGCTCCGGTTACGCCGGACAGCAGCGTTACGCGACGATTACTTGGTCGGGCGATATTGCGGCAACGTGGGAAACACTGCGGAATCAAATTCCTGCGGGACTCAATTTCTGCGCGACCGGAGTACCGTACTGGACGTTGGACATTGGCGCATTCTTTGTCAAGAACAAGCCCGAACTTTGGTTCTGGCGCGGTGATTACGACGCAGGCGTGGACGCTTTGGGCTATCGCGAATTGTATGTGCGCTGGTTTCAATACGGCGCGTTTTTGCCCATGTTCCGCGCGCACGGTACCGATACCCCGCGCGAGATTTGGCGCTTTGGCAATCCTGGCGAGCTCATCTACGACACGCTCGTGAAATATCTACACTTGCGTTATCGCTTGCTCCCGTACATTTATTCCCTCGCAGGTCACGTGACGCATCACGATTACACGATGCTCCGCGCGCTCGCGTTCGATTTTCGACATGACCCGAATACGTTCGAGATTCAAGACGAATACATGTTTGGACCCGCGTTCCTCGTCTGTCCCGTAACGACGCCGATGTACTATGCCGCACATTCCATTCCAATCACAACGGCAAACAAGACGCGCGCGGTCTAT
>JAKOPZ010000111.1 GCA_029778615.1 Chloroflexota bacterium
AATGCGCGGCAGCATCTCGGCGGGATTCGGATGCAGCCCTTCTTGCACCAGCGCGCTGTCGTACAATTGCTCGATGGTGAGCGCGGCAAGTTCCGAATCGGGATGCTCGTGCAAAGTCCGCGCGAGATTCGCGATAAGCGGGTGATTGCGATTCACCTCCAAAATTTTTTTCGGCACCTTGTACTCTTTGTCGAAATAGCGACTCAAACGTCCGCGCTCGCGTTCCATATCATCTTTTGGCGAGACAAGACGGATGGGGCTGTCTTTTAGCACTTTCGACGCGCGCACATCTAACACGCGTTCGCCCAACACCGAAGTAAAACGCCCAAGCAAAACGTTGAAATCATATTCGGGCGTTGTTGATTCTTCCTCTTTGTTTTCCTCTGTTTTTTCTTCGGGCAACTCCAATTCCGCATCGTCAATGTTGCGAAATTTTTTCCCCTGATATTCATTCATCATTGGCGCAATCAACGCGTCGAGCGGGTCAACCCAATACAACACTTGCAAATCGCGCGCGCGAAATGGGTCAAGATGCGGACTGTGCGCGACCGATTTCAAATCATCGCCCAACACATAATAAATTTCCGTTTGTCCTTCGTGCATCGTTTTGATGTATTCGTCGAGCGAAATCAATTTCCCGTCGGATTGTGACGACGCGTAACGGAACAGCGGCAGCACCTGTTCTTTCGCCTCCATATCCGTTGCAATCGCTTCGCGGAACGCACGCCCATATTCGTTCCAAAACTTGGCGTATTTTTCCGCGTCGCTTTCGGACATGCTTTTCAATTCGCGCAAAACGCGTTTGCGAATGGTTTCCGCGAGCTGGCGCATCACGCGATTGTTTTGTACTGTTTCGCGCGAAACGTTCAACGGCAAGTCTTCCGAATCCACCACGCCGTCCACAAAGCCCAACCACTTGGGCAATAAATCGGTGCAGTATTCTTGAATCAACACGTTATGCGAATACAAGAGCAGTCCCGGCTCTTTGCGCGCGGCGAGGATATTTTTTTCGCGGTGTGCGGGAATAAACAACAACGCGCGCACGTTCACCGGCGCGTCGGAACTGAAATGAATTGTGGCGAGCGGTTCCTCAAAATCGAGCGTGAGTTGTTGATAGAAATGTTTGTAATCCTCCGCCGAAACTTCCGAAGCGTTTTTGCGCCACAGTGAGGTTTGTTGATTTGCGCGTTCGGTTCCCACGTAAATCGGAAAACGCACAAAGTCGGAATGTTTTTTGATAACCTGTCGCAATTTCCATGCTTGCGCGAATTCCTCCGCGTCTTTTTTCAGCGTGATATGGATTTCGGTCCCCCGGTCGGTTTTCTCTGCCGGTTCAATCGTAAAATTCTCGCCGCCGTCCGAAGTCCACGCCCACGCTTCGCCGTCAAGATGATAACTGCGCGAGACCACGCGCACGCTGTCCGCCACCATGAACACGGAATAAAAGCCAACGCCGAATTGCCCGATAACATCACTCGGGTCGAGTTGTCCCGTGCCAATACGCGACAAGAATTCGCGCGCGCCCGATTGCGCGATGGTGCCGAGATTGGTTTCCATTTCGGCGCGCGTCATGCCAATGCCCGAATCTTTGATGACGAGTTTTTTCGGTTCACCCTCTTTTGCTTCGGGCGTTTCAATATGAATCGCCAATTCCGCGTCGGGGTCAAGCACGTCGCGGTTGGTGAGCATTTCAAAGTGCATCCGCGTCAGCGCGTCCGACGCGTTGGAAATCAGTTCGCGCAAAAAAATGTCGCGCTCTTTGTAGAGCGAGTGCGCGAGAATGTAGAGTAATTGTTTAACTTCGGCTTTGAAAGTAAGAGTCGTGGGAGTGGTCATGGCATCCTCCAAGAAAAAATGTAAGATGCAGATATTATACAGAAATTCTTTTTTTCGAGGGAACTTTTTTTCGCTGAACGTTGTATAGTTTGTGTTCAAGCATAAATCGCTTGCACCATTTGCAAATGGAACAGACGGAACGAGAACAGGACTGGATTCGCCGCGCCCAACGCGGGGACGTTTCGGCATACGACGCACTCGTGCGCGCCTACGAAACGCTCGCGTTTCGCGCGGCGTACCTCCTCACGCGTGATGAACACGAAGCCGCCGATGCCGCGCAGGACGCGTTCGTGCGCGCGTTTCGCGCGCTGCACACATTTCGCGCGGGCGAACCGTTTCGTCCGTGGCTGATGCGAATTGTGACGAATCAGGCGCTGAATCGGATTCAGGCGAGCAAGAGGCGCGCGAGTATGAATGAAAAATACGCGCAAACGGAAACCGAAAAACAAGAAATGAGAAACGCGCAAGAACATTTGGAAACGCGCGAACAGAATGAAAAATTGATGCGCGCCGTACAGCGTTTGAAATCTGACGAGCAAACGCTCATCACGCTGCGTTATTTTTTGGAGTTGCCCGAAGCCGAAGTGGCGCAAACACTCCACATTCCACAAGGCACGGTGAAATCGCGTTTGCATCGCACGCTGGCGAAATTGCGCGAGATTATTGCGCGCGAGTTTCCGGATTTGGCAGAGCTAACGAATTTGTAGGGAACGTTCGCCGTACCGTTCCGAATGCGCGGGACGGGAACGAAACGGCGTTCGTTCCGTACTGGCAAAGTGTAAATACTGTGAACGAATTTGTGAAATTGGAAAGTGCGTTAATTCGCGCGGGACGCGAGTTGGATTATCCCGCGACGCCTGCGATTGCTTTGCGCGTTCGCAATGAACTGACGCGCCAAGCTGCACCGCGCGCAATCGGAACGTCGCGCGATTGGTCACGCGTTCTCGTTCCCCTCGTCGCCGCGTTCATTCTCGCGCTCGCGTTATTATTCGCGTTTCCCGCCGCGCGCGATGCGGTCGCGCAATTTTTTGGGCTGCGAAATTTGCGCGTGTTTTTTGTCACGCCCACGCCGACTGCACTTCCGACCGCGACACGGAATCCGAGCGAAACACCGCGCCCAACGCCACGCGCAACACCGACGCCAACGACTGCCCCATACTCGCTCTGCTGTGAAACGACATTGCAGGATGCCCAACGTCGCGCACACTTTAAACTCTTGCTGCCGCCGAATGAATTGCCAAGCCAAGTTTATTATCTCAACATCTTTAACAACGGCGAACAAGTGGTCATGAAATTTGGCGCTGCGGATAAACCGCGTTTTGTGTTGTACCAAATGCAGCGCTGGATTTATCAAAAAATTCTGAACGGTGGTTACGGCAAAGGCTTTGGTCCTGGCACCATATTGGACGAAACGCGCGTGCGCGGCGCGCGCGCGTTGTGGTTTTCGGGCGACGCGCATGTTTTGGTCGTTCTCGATGAAGCAGGGAATCCTGTGCCCGGCACCGAACGAATCGTCGAGGGAAATGTTTTGGCGTGGGAAAAAGGGGATTCCAACGATGGCGTGCTGTATCGTTTAGAAACCAACGCGAGTTTGCAAGACGCCGTGAAATTTGCCGAATCCCTTGAGGAGTACAAACCATGAATCGAATTATCCAATTGCTCTTTCCCGCGTTGATGCTTGTGGGAATGTTTGTCAGCGCGATTGTCATAGCGACATCACTGCAAGCCACGTCCTTCTCCGGCGCGTCTCCTACGCAAACGCAAACCGCGTCGAGTACAGATTCCGATGAACTCGTCGCGCAAGGACGCGCGTTGTTTGTTGCCAAAGGTTGTCTCGTCTGTCACCGTTACGATGAGATGGCGGCGACGCGGCGCGAAATGGGCGATTTTGATTTTGACGATGTGCCAAATTTATCGCATTTGAAAATTGACGCGGCGTATTTGAAACGCTGGCTGCATGACCCGCGAGCCATCAAACCCGCGACGACCATGCCCAATCTCAATTTGTCCGAAAGCGAATTGGATGCGCTCGTCGCGTTTCTAACGGCGAGCAAATAATCATGTCTGGAACCAAATCATTGCGCGCGTTGTAAGAGATGTAGATTCGATGAGGGAGGGAAATACATGTCGAAAAAATTTCTTGTCACATGTTTTATCGCCGTTTTGTTGTTTGTGGGCGCGCTGATTTGGAATGTGACGCGCACGAATGCCCATGGCAACGCATCCCCACAGCCAATGTGGCTTGCACAAAATGTTGGCGACGCACGCGAAACAATTGCGTTTGATACGACGACGAACGCGCCGCGTTTTATTTTGCCAAAGGGTTTGCGTTCGGCGGATGGAAATGTGTATTGGGCGGCGTTCCACGCGGGCGGGACGACGGCGCTTCATTCGTTCGACGTGACAAATGGTTCCATTCACGCGTCGCTCGGACTCGAAGGCGAGTGGGAGTTGGGCGCGCTTGCCGCGACGGGCAAATGGCTCGCACTGAAACGTATCGTATCGGCAACTGAACGCGAATCGTGGACAAAATTGAATCACTGGAACACAACCATCGCGCTCGTGGATACCGAAACACTCAAAACGACGCAGACGATTTCCCTCGACGGAAATTTTGATGTGGACGCGTTGAACGCGAATGGCACTGCGCTCTATTTGATTCAACACCTCCCCGCGTTGAATCCCGACCATTATCAAGTACGCAAGTACGATGTCGCGCTCGGACAATTGCAAGACGGCGCGATTGTGGACAAACGCAACATTGATGAAGTGATGGCGGGCTATCCGACAGAGCAGGTTGCATCGCCCGACGGGCAATGGTTGTTCACAATGTATGTTGGGATGACCGAAGGGCACGCGTTCATTCATGCGTTGAATCTGAGAGAGGGTTACGCGTGGTGCATTGATTTACCATCAGGCGACGGCGACAGAGCGATGCTCGAACATTATGCGCTCGCGCTCGCGCCCGATGGTCATACAATTTATGCGAGCAATGCGGCGCTCGGTGTTCTGACGTATGCGGATGTGAATAACGTGGGCGAGCCCAAGGTCATGCAATTCCGACCATTTGCGAAAAAATCAGACGCGCCGATTCGCCGCGCGCTCGTGTCCAACGATGGCAAACGCGTATTCATCAGCGATGCGGGCGCGGTGTGGGAATTGCAGCCGCTTACCAATGACATTCGCGTTTTGAAGGAAACGCTGATGCCCGTCGTCGCCCTCGCATTGGACGCGAACAAGAATGAATTGCTGCTCGCGAATGCCGACCATTCCGTGAACGCCATCTCGCTCGCCATTCCGACTCACACCGCCTCCGCGTCGTGTCCGATTACGAAACCGCCCGCGCAATTGTTTGTGCCGCCCGCGCCCTATTCGCCGAAACCCACATTCGGAGGTTTTTGGTATGGCACCGAAAAATTGTGGACTGACCTGCGCGAGGAAGGAACGTGGTATGCGCTGCCGTATGACGGGAATGGATATTCGCAAAAAATAGTTTGGTGGCGCGAGGGCTATGTCGGAACGTCAGAGTTGCAGCCCGCGCTAAAAATCACGGGCAAGCAATTGGACGGCGACAAGACGTTTGCTGTAGAAGGCGCAACCAACGCGCAAAGTTCAGACTTTGGCGGCAACGGTTGGGCGATTATGAGCGGCGTCAAAATTCCTTCGCTCGGTTGTTGGGAAATTACGGGCGAGTATCACGGTACGAAATTGAGTTTTGTAGTCCAAGTAAATCCGTAGTAACGATCGTAGTGACGATTTCAATCGTCCCTTTTGCACGCTACTCCAAAGGAGGAATAAAAATGAAACGCGGAATTTCTATGTTTACGTTGTTCGCGCTGTTGTTCGTCGCCATCGCATCCGTCGCGAGCGCGGGTGGATGGGCAGTGGTAACGCTCGACGCGCTGCCCGCGAATCTTGTTGTGAATGAACCCATACAAGTCGGCATGACAATTCGCCAGCATGGGCGAACGCCGTGGGTGTACGACAACGTGCGCGTGCGCGGCTTTCATTCGACGGGCGAAACGTTTGTGACGCGCGCGGAAATGGACGACCGCGGACACTATACTGCCACCTTAAATTTCCCGCGCGCGGGAACGTGGCAGTGGGCAGTCTCTTCGGGGCTGATGCCCGAATGGCAGACGATGCCCGAACTCCAAGTCGCCAATTCGGCGCAGGACGAAGCCTTGTTTGTGGAAGCGAGCGCGCAGCAAATGACGAATCCCATGACGCTGGCGAGTCTCGCGCCTCCAATGCTCCTGCTCGCGCTCGGCGTACTCGGATTTCTTGGTTCGGGTGGCGGATTGATTTATTGGTGGCGTGCGCGCCGCGCGCGATAAAAGATTGAGGCGCAAAAAATAAACCGCCTCGCCGCGAATTGTGGCGAGGCGGTTTTGTGCGTACAACAATGTTATAATCTCGGCATGGTTGTACTTTGGCCGAATCTCTTGTACGTGTGCGGCGCGTTCGCGCTGCTTCTCGGCGCGCTGCATTTTTTCTTTCCCCTCTTGTTCGATTTTCGCGGCGCGATTCCCACGCAAGGCGGCGCGCTGAAACCCTTTCCACTCATCTTGACAAAATACAACACGACGCGCGCGGACATTTACGGACTCGTTTGGGTGATGAACGGCGCGGCGAGTTTCGCAATTGTTACAATTGGGATTCTCGACTTGTTTTGGACGGTATGGCTGCGTTCGGCGTATGGCGCGCTGGTTTGTATTTGGATTGCGCTCTTTTACTTTATCCGCGCCGCGTCGCAATTGGCGCTGGGGAAAAGGCGCGGCAATTGGCTTATTCTCGCCGCGTTTGCCGCGCTCGGCGTTTTTCATTTGATTATTCTCATGCTCTAACCAAACGTAGGGACGAATTCATTCGTCCGTATTTCGCGCGCGGAACGATTGAAACAGCCAAGGCGTAGTGACGAATTTATTCGTCCGCATTTCGCGCGCGGAGCGATTGAAATCGTTACTACGCGCGTACTTGAAACATGGAAAATTATATCTGTGTTACCTGCGGCACGCAGTTCGATGCGAGTGAAACGCCGCCCGCGAATTGTCCGATTTGTGAGGACGAACGCCAATACATTGGCTTTAACGGACAGCAGTGGACGACGCTGGAAAAATTACGCCGTACCCATCACAACCGCATTGAAACGGTGGAAAAAAATCTCGTCGGCATTGGAAGCGAACCGAGTTTTGCGATTGGACATCGTTCGCTGTTGGTGCAAACGCCGAATGGAAATGTGTTGTGGGACCCGACGTTTTTGCTCGATGAGACAACGATTGAAACCGTCCGCGCGTTCGGGGGAATCAAATGGATTGCGGTCTCGCATCCGCATCTCGTCACAACAATCGTGGAATGGAGTCGCGCGTTCGCCGATGCGCCGATTTTTTGGCACGCAAGTAATCAGCAATGGGTCATGCGTCATGACGGAAATTTCGTTTTTTGGGAAACGGAAACGCAATCGCTCAATGACGAACTCACGTTGATTCGCGGCGGTGGACATTTTGAAGGTTCGGCGATGCTGCACTGGACAAACGGCGCAGACGGACGCGGCGCGCTCATCACCGGCGATACGATTCAGGTGGCGAGTGACCATCGCTTTGTGAGTTTCATGTACAGTTATCCGAACATGATTCCGTTGAACGCGCGCGCGATTACGCGCATCGTGAACGCGGTGGAACCATTCACGTTTGAAAAAATTTACGGCGGCTGGTGGCACAGCATGGTCGCGCTCGATGCAAAAAACGCGGTCAAACGTTCGGCGGCGCGGTACCTCTCCGCGATTGCCCCATGATGAATTTGGACTATCGCCCCTACCCCGCGCCGACGACGCCGTTCGTGATGCATCAGGAATGGCACGAGCTTTTGTTTATGCACTGGCGCGTGGATTATGGACTGCTGCGGCGAGCAGTCCCTACCGGACTGCCGCTCGATACGTTTGACGGCGATGCGTGGATTGCGGTGGTGCCGTTTGAAATGCGGAATGTGCGTCCGCGTTTTTTGCCCGCCGTCCCGCGCCTATCGCTTTTCCCCGAATTGAATGTGCGAACCTATGTGACGTTGGACAATCGTCCGGGCGTCTATTTTTTTTCGCTCGACGCGGGAAATCCAATCGCCGTCGAAATTGCGCGCGCGTCATTCCATTTGCCATATTTCAATGCGACGATGCAATGTGTGATGGACGATGAAACTGTCCACTACGCGTCCACGCGCACCGATGCACGCGGCGCACCCGCGTATTTTCGCGCGCGGTATCGTCCGACAAGCGCGTCATTCATTCCCGAAAAAAATTCGCTGGAATATTTTTTGACCGCGCGCTATTGTTTATACACTACCAACGCGCAAGGCAATGTTTTGCGCGCGGAAATTCATCACCCACCATGGCCATTGCAGCACGCGGAATGTGAAATCGAAACGAATACGATGACGGAACAAATCGGTTTGAAATTGCCGAATGAACCGCCGCATTTGTTGTTTGCGAAACAAATCGAGATGGTCGCATGGCTGCCACAAAGAATAACGACCGCTGAGCATTGAGTGCTGCGTAAAACGTTATCCGTTGTGTGCTATAATCTTCGACTAGAACGCTTGTTTCATTTTTCCCAAGAAATGAAATTCATCGTCTGAAAAATGACGCCTTGCTTTGGAATTGAGTCTTTTTCAGATGGCAATTTCCAATTGCTGGAGAGCAACCCATGAACACAGTAGGATACGTTGTCGGCGAAGTCCGCACCGATGAGTTTACATTTGTGACCAATCGCGAAATTGCGCCGCCGCGTTTGGAATACATTGTCGTTCAAGTTGAGGATCCGCGTACGGGCGCCAAAGTGGATGTCCTCGCGCAAGTGACCAAACTTTCGGTCTCGTCGCGCTTGCTCGACACTTCACTTTCGTACAACGAAGTCGCGCAAATCCTCACGCGCATTTCCACCTCTCAACCTATCATCGTCGGCACAGCAAAAGTGCTGGGCTATTTGGAAGGCAGCAGCGTGCGCTATCCGCGCCATGCGACGATGCCGGGCAATGCCGTCACGCAAGCGCCCGACGAATTGCTCAAACGCTTTTTTTCTCAAGACGTAGAGAGTGGGATTGACATCGGTTCGCTCATCAATCGCGACAATGTGAATGTGTTATTGAATCCGAACGGTTTGCGGCGGCACATGGCGGTCATCGCGCAAACGGGCGCGGGGAAATCGTACACGGTCGGCGTGATTCTCGAAAAGTTGTTGGACCTCGGCGGCACCATTGTCATCTTTGACCCGAACAGTGATTACGTGAAAATGCGCCGCGACGAAAGTATGCGTGTGACGCCGTTCGCGGACCGCATTGACGTTTTCCGCATGCCGACGGGACAGGCGGGACGCATCACCGACGCCGAAATTGGCGGCTCGAAAAAATTCACCATGAAATTTTCCGCGCTCGAAGTCGAAGAAATTTGCGCGATGACGGGGATTCCCGAAACGTCCACCAACATTCGCAAAGCGTTGCAGACCGCGCACGACAATTTGCGCGGGCGCGATTATGCACCGCACGAATACTTGCGCGAACTCGAACGGATTGCAGATGGCGGCGCGGCGGAGGACGCGCGAATGTCGAACGACACGATGCCGCGCGGACCCGAGCGCGCGCGTTCCGGCGAGCGCGGCAAAGGCGCGACGCCAACGGGGATGGAAGATTTTGAAAAAGCGGCGTACCACAAAGCAAACATCGATTTGGGCTGGGACGATTTGGGCGGCGCAACGGACGAAGACGAACCTGTTGCTGCGCGCGCCGAGACCAATGGAAACGAACGCGGTTCAAATGGCAAAGCGCCTTCGCTCGACGCGGTGGCGGGCGCGCAAAAAGCGTTGAAATATGTGGAACGCATTTCGCGCGTGGATATTTGGGGCCATGAAGATGTGCCTATTCAAGACCTGCTCCGTCCCATGAATTTGTCGGTGATTGATTTGGCGGGCGTTGACAGTTGGATTACGGAATTCGTCGTGGACAAGGTTTTGCGCGATACGTGGGGTGAAGCGACGACCATCGGTTTGGCGCGACCTGTCTTTTTCATTTTGGAAGAGGCGCACAATTTTGTGCCGGGCGGACAGGGCGCGCGTTCGCAAGCCGCGCACATCATCAAACGCATCGCGTCAGAAGGTCGCAAATTTGGATTGTTCCTCGTTCTCGTTACACAGCGCCCGTATAAAATTCACGGCGATACTTTATCGCAGTGCAATTCGCAAATCATCATGCGGCTCACGAATCCCCAAGACCAACTCGCCATCAAACAATCGTCCGAAGGTATCAGCGAAGGATTGCTCGCGGACTTGCCCGGGCTTAACGTTGGCGAAGCGGTGATTCTCGGACCGATTGTGCGCGTGCCCGTGATGGTGCGCATCGGACATCGCGTGAGCGCGCAGGGCGGCAATGATATTGACGTGGTGAAGGCATTGCAAGACGCGCGCAGTCAAGCGGTTATTGACCGCCGCGAACGCGACGCAAAAGCCGAACGCGCGAAATCGAAAAAGACGGAATGGGTGGAAGAATTGGATGCGTAGGGAACGTTCGCCGTAACGTTCCACCGCG
>JAKOPZ010000112.1 GCA_029778615.1 Chloroflexota bacterium
AATCAACCCCAAGCCAAAACTAAGCAGCAGTGAATTTTTGATTTTCGTTTCGCGTTCCTGACGCGTGATGCGGTCAAACAAAACGAGATGCAGCAAAATCCCCACTGCGAACATAATCGGCACAACCAACACCAGAGCGACAAACGGGTCCAGTCCTGCACTGACAAACAACCAATAGCTCGTATACGCGCCGAGCATGACCAATTCGCCGTGCGCGACGTTCAACATTTTCAACACGCCGAACACGAGCGCGAGTCCCACCGCGCCAACGCCATACACACTGCCGACGAATAAACCAAAGACGAGATTTTGAAGCATACAACTTGGAGATTAGAGACTGGAGATTGCAGCTTGAAGATAGGAAAAATTCCCAGTCTCCAGTCTCTAGTCTCTTTCTACTCTCTTTTCCGTATATCCGAGATACGCCTGTTGCACGTCCACATCTTTCAACATTGCTGCGCCCGAATCGTGCCCGACGATGCGTCCCTGTTCGAGAATATATGCGCGGTGGGCAAGTTCGAGCGCAGCGCGCGCATTTTGCTCCACCAACAGTACCGCAACGCCTTCGCGATTAATCAGCTGTACCACATCAAAGATATTTTGCACCACAATCGGCGCGAGACCGAGCGAAGGTTCGTCGAGCAAAAGCAAACGCGGCACGCCCATCAACGCGCGTCCAATTGCCACCATCTGCTGCATTCCGCCGCTCAGCGTGGACGCGCGCGAGTGGCGCCGTTCCGCAAGAACGGGAAAAACTTGAAACACTTGTTTGAGCGTGGACGCTTGCTGCGCGCGGGCGCGCGTGGAATGGGCGCCGACCTGCAGATTTTCCAAAACGGACATGTCGCCGAACAAGCGGCGTCCTTCGGGAACGAGCGTGACGCCGCAGTCCACCACCTGATGCGCGGGCAGCGTGTCGAGACGTTTGTCTTGAAACAAGATTGTGCCCGACGAGGGACGATGCAAACCGACAATCGTTCGCAGTAAGGTTGTTTTGCCCGCGCCATTCGGACCGATGAGCACGACGATTTCGTTTTGCTTGACCTCGAGCGAAACGTCCCACAACGCGCGTAAATCGCCATACGACGCGCTGAGCGATTGGATTTCAAGCATGGTGCATTTCCGGGCCGAGATACGCTTCGATCACTTTCGGATTCGTCGCGACCTCCATCGGCGTGCCTTCGGCAATTTTTTCGCCCGCGTCCATCGCAATCACGCGGTCGGAAACGCTCAACAATGCTTTGACGAGATGCTCCACCAAAAAAATAGTGATGCCCGATGCGCGCAGCGCGCGAATCATGTCGAGCGCTTCCCGCACTTCGGACGGATTCAGCCCCGCGAGCCATTCGTCGAGCAGCAAGAGCGTTGGGCGCGTGGCGAGCGCGCGCGCCAATTCGAGGCGCTTGCGATTCATCAGCGTCAACGACGACGCGTGCGCGCCCGCGTTTTCGGCGAGCCCGACGTGCTGTAACAATTCGCGCGCGTCGCGCTGCGCCTGGGTGCGCGTGTTTGCCGGGTCGCGTCCGTAAATGCGCGCGACTTCGACATTTTCCAACAACGTGAGATGTTGAAACGGACGCACATGTTGAAACGTGCGCGCGATGCCGCGCTTGCAGCGGTCTGCCGGACCGAGACGCGTAATGTCCTGCCCTTGAAACACGACGCGTCCCGTATCCGCTTTGTAGAAACCGGTGATGAGATTGAACAGCGTTGTTTTGCCCGCGCCGTTCGGTCCAATGAGTCCCACAATCTCGCCCTGCGAAACGGTGAGACTCAGGTTCTGTACCGCGGTCAAGCCGCCAAATGCCTTGGCAACGTTTTCGAGTTGCAACATGTGCTGCGTTTTTGCATTACTGCCGATGCGAGGTTAGCGACTTTTCCATGGTGGCGCCGGATAAACAAGGTCGGTTGATGCCTGGTCCTTGGGCCAAATCAATCGCTGCTTGCCATCTTGATATTGTACGACGACCGTGACAACCTGCCCCGTGCCGTCCGGATTGAATTTGACGTGTCCAATCACGGTATCCAAATCCGTTGCGGCAAGCGCGTCGCGGATTTTCTCGGGGTCGAGAGTCCCCGCGCGTTTGATTGCATCCGCAAGCACTTGTACGGTCGCATACGCCGGACCGGTCACACCCAACACCGGCTTGTTGAATTTGGCTACATGGCGCTGGACCATCTCGGCGTTGCCGGGGAACTTGGCTTCGGAATTTCCGCCGGGCGTCAAGATGAAATAGTCCCCATCCTTGCCTAACGCTTGAGACCAGCTCAGCGCATCAGAGGAGCGAATAAAGACGTACGCGTCCGCGTTAAAGTCCAGCTCCTTCATCTGCTTGGCGATGGCAATTCCATCCGGCGGATTAGGCAGTGCCAGCACCGCGTTCGCGCCTTGCTCTTTGGCTTTTAAAATCATCGCCGAAAAATCTTGGGCGCCGGGCGCATAGGTCTCATCCGTCACAATCTCGTACCCCCGGCTCTTGGCTTGGTCGCGCCAGGCACTGCTCAATTCGTTGCCCCAGTCGGTTTTCTCGGCAAAGATAGCAATTTTGGTGGGCTTGGGATTGAGCGAATCAAAAACGTCAAAGGTGGTTTTCGCTATATCCGGAGATTTCGGAAACGGCGAAAAGAGGTACTTGAAACCCTTCTGGTGGATGCTGTAGAGCGCGAACGCAACGCCCAAGTACGGGGTCTTGTTCTTTTCCGCAATCCCTGCCGCCGCCGCGTGCAGGTCACTGCCAAAGCCGCCGAGGTAGGACACGACGTGATTGTCATTGTACAACGTCTCCATGCGCTGGACCGTTTTGGTCGGGTCGGATTCGTCGTCGAGGACGATTAGCTCGATGGGAACTTTGGCATTGCCAAGCTGCACACCTCCGGCAGCGTTGATATCGTCCACCGCCAGTTGATAACCATTGCGTACCTGGTCGCCGCCTGCGGCATACCGTCCGGTCAACGGCATCACCGCGCCAATTTTGATTGATGTGGGAGCAGGCGCCGCCGCGCCACCGCAGCTTGCGGCGACGAGGATGAGACAAGCAAGCACTACTACGGCGAAAAATTTTTCCCGCTTACGAACGTTCATTTTCTCCCTCCTTTGGGTGTTTGGCTGAACACGCACCGCGTGGTTTCAGCAATGCGTCTTGGAAAAGTTCCGCGTTCCTTCCGAATTGGAAAACCTCCTTTCACGTGCGCGGTCAAGTTTGGTTTTGTCCGGAATGTTGGTTTGCCAACTCCAACGTCACATCCAAAATCCAATCCTCTTGCCCCGCCACAGTTTTGCGTCTGCCAAGTTCAACCAAAATTTCCAACGGGTCAATGTTGTACTGTTTGCCCAAACGTTTCGCGTGCAGCAAAAATGTCGAATACACGCCCGCGTAGCCAAGTGCAATCGAATCGCGGTCAGGAAACGGTTGAAACGGCATCATCGGCGCGACGATGAATTCTGCCGCGTCGAGCAAAGCGAATACGTTGAGACCGGGATTGATGCCGAGTTTGTCGAGCGCGGCGGCAAGCAATTCTGTCGGCGCGTTGCCTGCGCCCGCGCCGAGTCCGCGCAGTGTGCCGTCAATCTGGTCTGCGCCCGCGTCCAACGCGGCGAGCGTATTGCCAATCGCGCTGCCGAGATTATTGTGCGCGTGATAACCGACTTGAATTTTGAGAGCGCTCTTTAACGCGCGCACGCGCGCGGCGGCATCGTGCGGCAGCATTGCGCCCGCCGAATCCACAATGTACACACAATCCGCGCCGTACGCTTCCATCAAGCGCGCTTGCTCGGCGAGAAATTCCGGTTCGCGCATGTGCGCCATCATTAAAAAACCGACCGCTTCCAAACCCATCTCTTTTGCCATGCCAAAATGCTGCTGCGAAATATCCGCTTCGGTGCATTGCGTTGCGATCCGCACCACCTGAATTCCGCGCGCAATCGCTTCTTTGATTTCCGCGCGCGTGCCAATTCCCGGAATCATCAGCGCGGCAATTTTTGCATGTTGTGCCGTCTCGCGCGCGGTCTCTATCAAATCCATTTCGTTCTCGCGCGAAAAACCGTACTGAATCGAAGACCCCGCGAGTCCGTCGCCGTGCGTGACTTCTAAAACCGCGACCCCCGCGTCGTCCAACGCGCGCACAACCTCGCGCACTTGTTCGCGCGTGAATTGATGCTGCATCGCGTGCGAGCCGTCGCGGAGTGTCGTGTCGGTTAAACGCGGACGTGTCATTTTGAAAATGAGACTGGAGACTGGAGATTCCTCACGCTGTTCGGAATGACAGTCTCCTGTCTCTAGTCTCCAATAATTTCTTGGCAAACACTTCCCCGACCTGTCGCGCCGCCGACGTCATAATGTCGAGATTCCCCGCGTACTCGGGCAAATAATCACCCGCACCGGTCACTTCCAGCAACATCGCAATCATCAAGCGTTTGCCGGTTGGCGTGTCGCGATAATCAAACACGGGCGCGTTTTTCAAACGATACCCGGGTACGTACTCTTGCACCGCCGCGACCATTTGTTCCACCGATTCCACAATTTCCGTTTCGTCCACCTCGTTCGCGGCGGGCAAAAGATAAATCGTGTTCCGCATCAAAATTGGCGGGTCGGCGGGATTCAAAATAATAATTGCCTTGCCGCGTGTCGCGCCGCCAATCACTTCCATCCCGCGCGCAGTGGTGAACGTAAATTCGTCAATGTTTTGACGCGTGCCGGGTCCGGCGGACTTGCTCGCGATGGTGCTGACCATTTCCGCGTATTCGACCGGCGTCACGCGATTCACTGCATGCACGAGTGGAATCGTCGCTTGTCCGCCGCAGGTAATGAGATTCACGTTCGGCGCGTCGAGATGCGCGCCGAGATTCACCGGCGGCACCACGTACGGACCGCGCGCAGCAGGCGTCAGATCAATGGCGATGCGTCCCGCGTCGCGCAGCGCTTTGGCATGACGAACATGCGCGTACGCGCTCGTCGCGTCAAAGACAATTTGAATCGTCGGGTCGTCCAGAATCGCTTGAATCCCATCGTGACTGGCGCGTATGCCCACATTGCGCGCGCGCGTCAATCCTTCCGACTGTGGTTCGATTCCCGCGAGCAGCGTGAGCTCCATGTGTCCGGGCTGACGCAAGATTTTGTACATCAAGTCGCTGCCGATGTTGCCCGAACCGAGAATTGCGACCTTGACTTTGGGTTGAAATGTATCCATCCTGTTCACATAGACTTGCGTCGCCGCTTGGAGTTTTGGAGAGTATCCCGCAAATCGAGAGCAATGGCAAGGTTGCTGTCCGAGATAGTCGGATAGCGTGGTAGATTTCAAAAGGAGATGCGATTAGAATGCGGGGCAGCCACGAGCGTTGCAAACCGTGTATTTTGACAAGCGCGTTCTCGGCAAGAAAAGGATGCTGATAACTCTACACGCGAACAATGCGTGCGCACGACGAACTCTTCCCTTGTGGAACAAATCGGAGGAACTTGCAACGATGCCTTATAAACCGCGCGGGCTTTATTTTGAACAATTTCAAGTAGGCGAAGTATTCGTCTGTCAGGGACGCACCGTGACCGAAGCGGACACAGTGCTTTTTGCTGCCCTGTCGGGTGACTATAATCTCATTCACACCGACGAAGAATACAGCAAGGCGCATTCACCGTTTGGCAGTCGTATCGCGCACGGCATGTTGGTTCTGGCAATGGCGACGGGACAATCTATGCAGTTGGGAATCTTTGAAGGCACCAACATCGCGCTCATCGAACAAACAGTGAAATACGTCGGTCCCGTTCGGTTTGGCGACACGGTTCATTTGGAATTTCGAGTCGCCGCGAAACGCGAAACGTCGAAACCGGATCGCGGGATTATTACGTTGGACACAACCGTCCTCAATCAACACGACAAGCCCGTGATCGAAGGTCAATGGGTCGTCATGATGAAACGAGCACAGCCATGAAACTCGCAAATCAAGTTGCCCTCATAACCGGCGCCGGGCGCGGCATTGGACGCGCGACGGCGCTCCGTTTTGCGCGCGAAGGCGCGCGCATTGTCTGCTCCGATCTGGACGAAACAGGTGTACAAGAAACAATAAAGTTGATTACGGAAAGCGGCGGCAGTGCGACGGCAGTGCTCGGCAATGTCGCCGTGCGCGCCGACGCGCAGCGGATGGTGGATACTGCGCTCGAGGCGTACGGAACATTGGATATTCTCATCAACAACGCGGGGATTACGCGCGATGCGCTGACGGTGCGTGTAAAAGACGGCGAGATCAAAATGATGTCCGATGCGCAATGGGAAGAGGTGCTGACCGTCAACTTGAAAGGCACATGGCTCATGTGCCAGCTCGCCGCCGTCCCGATGATTCGACAGAAACGCGGACGCATCATCAATACCGCTTCCATCGCCGCGGAAGGCAACATTGGGCAGGCGAATTATTCCGCGTCCAAAGCAGGCGTGATTGGTCTCACGAAAACGCTCGCGCTCGAATGGGCGCGTTTCAATATCGCGGTGAATTGTGTTGCGCCGGGCGGAGTCAAAACGCCAATGACGGCGACGATTCCCGAAAACATTCTATCGGGTCTCGTCGAACGCATTCCCCTCAAACGGATGGCAGAGCCGGATGAGATTGCGGCCGTGCATGCCTTTCTCGCCAGTGAGGACGCCAGCTACATCACCGGTCAAGTGATTTGGGTGGATGGCGGCGTAACCCTCGGAGGCTGATTCACTATGCGCCTCTATGATTTTCTGGATTTTCGTGCGCGTGAACAAGGCAACGCGATATTTGCGATTCAGGGAGAGCGCCGACTAACGTACCACGAAGCATTGCTCGAAACCCATCGCGCCGCGAACGCGTTGAGCAGCACGGGTTTGGCGCTTGGGGACCGCATCGCGATTTTGTCCAAGAACAGCATCGAGTACCTGATTTTGTATTTGGCGTGTGCGAAAACCGGAGTGGTCCCCGTTCCGCTGAATTATCGACTCGCCCCTGCCGAATGGCTTTATATCTTGAATGACGCGGACGTGCGGGCAGTGTTTGCGGCGCACGATTTCATTCGCGACGTAGAACGCATTCGGGCTCAAGCGCATACGGTTCAGCATTGGATCGCGATGGATGCGCCAGACGCGACGACGACCTCGCGCGACAACATATCGGGTTGGCAGGATTACACGGCTTGGGCAGCCGAGCAATCTCCCGTGTTCACCGACCGTGACATCTCGCCGGACCACGACCTCTTTCACCTCTACACGAGTGGAACTACCGGACATCCCAAAGGCGCACTCATCACTCATCGCGCGGCGACAGAACACATTCAGCAAATCAGCGTGATGCACGAAATTCCGCGCGGGGAATATGGGTTATTGGTCGCGCCGGTATTTCATGTTGCTGCGGCAAATGCTTGTGCATTCCCCATTATTGCGGCGGGCGGCTGCGTGTATATTCTCAGTGATTTCAAGCCCGCCCAAGTCGTGCGCGTCTTGAGTGAAGAACGAATCGGGTTCGCGGTGTTGATTCCGACGATGATTCAGCAATGCCTCACCACAGTCCCAGATGTGGGCGAACGGCGGTACGAGCATTTGCGGCTCATCCACTATGGCGCGTCGGCGATTGCGGAACAAACACTGCGGCGCGCGCTCGATGTATTTCACTGCGAATTTAGTCAGGGCTATGGGATGACGGAAATGACCGCCGCAATCACAATCCTTTCGCCCGCCGACCATCAGCGCGCGCTCTCTGGAAATTCCAACCTGTTGCTCTCGGCAGGGCGCCCCACGCTCGGCACGCAAGTACGCATCGTTGATTCGGAGGACCGTCCCGTGCCACATGGAACGATTGGCGAGATCGTCGCGCGCGGTCCGCAAATGATGAAAGGTTATTGGAAGCAGCCCGAAGCCACTGCACAGACGTTGCGCGGCGGCTGGATGCACACAGGCGATGCGGGGATTCTCGACGAGGAAGGGTATTTGTTTATCCAGGACCGTGTTAAGGACATGATCGTTTCGGGCGGAGAAAATATCTATCCGCGCGTGGTCGAAGAAGTGTTGTACAAACATCCCGCCATCGCGGATGTGGCAGTGATTGGCGTGCCGGATGAAAAGTGGGGTGAAACGGTCAAAGCCATTGTCGTTTTGCGTCAAGGCATGTCTGTTTCTGTGGATGAGCTCTTGGAATTCTCTCGCGACAAGTTGGGCGGCTTTGAACGCCCGCGTTCCATAGATTTTGTGAGCGCCCTGCCGCGCACGCCGAGCGGAAAAATTCTCAAGCGCGTTCTGCGCGAACCATACTGGCAAGACCGCACACGTAAAATCGCCTAGAGCGGATGAGCGATGATTCACCAATCGAATCATCATTCATCCTTGACTCACAAGACTTGGGCAGATGTCATTTCGCGCCGCTCTTGTGAGAAATCTCTTTAGGCGTGCCAAGATTTCTCACTGCGTTCGAAATGACAAGCGCAAGTCCTAACTCATAAATTGTATGCGCGCAATTGACATTCATATTCACGTGCCCGTTCCTGAAAACCATCCCGCAGGCGCCGAGACGCGCAACCTGGCGGGATATTTTCGCTCCGCGACCGGCGAATGGACGCCCGAAGCGATGTATGAAAAATATCGCGCGCTGGATTTATTTGGCGTGATTTTTGCGATTGACGCGGAAACGAC
>JAKOPZ010000113.1 GCA_029778615.1 Chloroflexota bacterium
GACACTTTTAGCAGGCGGCAACGCGCTGCTTGAGGGCGTACCGGGCTTGGGCAAGACGATGTTGGTGCGGACGCTCGCACAAGTATTGGATTGCAAGTTTTCGCGCATTCAATTCACGCCTGACCTCATGCCCGCCGATATTGTCGGCACAAACATTTTGGTCGAAGACGAAAATGGCGCGCGGCGTTTTCAATTTGAAGCAGGACCCGTTTTTTCCAATCTCGTTCTGGCTGACGAAATCAATCGCGCGACGCCGAAAACGCAAAGCGCATTATTGGAAGCGATGCAAGAACACAGCGTCACGATTGCGAAAATGACGCATCGCATGAGCGAACCATTTTTCGTACTCGCCACGCAAAATCCGTTGGAGATGGAAGGGACGTATCCGCTGCCCGAAGCGCAACTCGACCGTTTCTTTTTCAAACTCAACGTCGCATTTCCAACGACGGATGAACTTGTCACCATCGCCGACCGCACCACAGGACAAGAGACCACGCACTTGACCCCTGTTGCAAACGGCACGACGATTTGCGAAATGCAAAATCTCGCGCGCGGCGTTCCCATTGCGCCGCACATCACCACCGCCGCCGCGCGTTTGATTCGCGCCACACATCCCGACGATGCGGACGCGCCCGACATGGTGAAGCGCTACGTGAAATGGGGTTCCAGTCCGCGCGGAATGCAAGCGCTCATTCTCGCAGGGAAAATCACGGCGCTCCTCGATGGACGTTACAACGTCGCGCTCGACGATTTGCGCGCGGTCGCGCCGCCAACATTGCGTCACCGTTTAATTTTGAATTTTGAAGCGCAAGCGGAAGGCGTGACGACGGACGGTGTTGTAGAAGAATTGTTGGGAAAGGTGTTGGTGGTTAGTCGTTAGTTATTTGTTATAGGTTTTTCGTCGTTCGTCATTCGTCGTTCGTCCTACTTGACACTTGGCACATGACACTTTTATCACCTTCCTTCCTCGCGACTCTCGACCAACTCGTTTTGGTCACGCGTCGCGCGCGCGTCGGCACGTTCAAAGGCGAACGCAAGAGTCCGCGACGCGGCGGGAGTGTGGAATTTGCCGATTATCGCGAATACGCGCCGGGCGACGATTTTCGTCAGATTGATTGGAACGCGTACGCGCGGATGGAAAAATTATTTTTGCGTTTGTTTGTCGAAGAAGAAGACGCGACGGTTCACGTTTTGTTGGATGCGAGCGAAAGTATGAGATGGGGTGACAAGTGGCAGTACGCGCAAAAACTCGCGGCGGCGTTGGGCTATATCGCGTTGTTGGGAATGGATAGGTTGAGCGCGGCAGCAATTTCCGCGTCAGCACGCGAACTAACGTTGATGCGCGCGTTGCGCGGCAAAGCATACGCGCTCCAATTTTTCAATTGGCTCACCGCGTTGGAATGTGGCGGCGTCGCATCACCCCAAGCCGCGCTCGTGCGGTACGCAGCGAATGTACGCCGCGCGGGACCATTATTGCTCATCAGCGATTTAATGGACGACCCTTCGTCCCTCAGGGCAGGCTCTTGGCAATCCGCAATTCAAAAATTGAGTGAACGCAGTTACGAAATCACCTTGCTTCACATTCTCGCGCCCGACGAACTCGAACCCGCGCTCGAAGGCGATTTGAAATTACTCGACAGCGAAAACAATTCCGCCATCGAAATCACCGCCGATTACGATTTGCTCGAACGCTATCGCGCGCGCGTCCGCGAGTGGCAAAGCGAGTGGTCACGTTTCTCAAGCGCGCGCGGTATCAACTATTTGCCAATCACCACATCCCAATCGTTTGAAGAATTGGTGTTGAATTATTTGCGGAGACAGCAAATTCTGAAATGACGTCGACCATCGAATGGAATTCGACGGCAAAAGAAAGAATGGAAAAAACAAAGAACGAAAGAAAAGAATGAACGAAAGAAAAGAATGAACGAAAGAAAACAAAGCAGAGGTTGACGTTTCGCATTTGACTAATTACGCTCGACTCTCGACTATTGACTCTCGACTCTCGACTTCCCCATGCAATTCCTTACCCCCCTCGCCTTCACCCTCGCCGCGCTCCTTCCCATCATCGTCGCGTTGTATTTTCTAAAATTGCGACGGACGGAGCAGCGCGTCTCTTCGACGTACTTGTGGCGAACGCTCGTGCGCGATACGGCGGCGAACGCGCCGTGGCAAAAATTGAAACCGAATTTGTTGCTGCTGCTGCAACTCTTGTTTCTCATTGCGCTCATCGTCGCGCTCGCGCGTCCGTTCGTGTGGGGCGATACCGCCGCGAGTTCGCATTTGATTTTGGTGCTCGATACTTCTGCGAGTATGCGCGCAAGTGATGTTGCGCCAAATCGTTTGGGTGATGCAATTTCTCAAGCGCGGCGTTTGATACAAAATTTGCCGAACGATGCGCGCGTGACGGTGATTGACGCGGGCGCGTCCGTGCGCGTTCCTGTTTCGGGTGCGACGGACAAGAACGCGGCGTACCGCGCGTTGGAAAATTTGCGCGCGGGTTTGGGCGAAACCGATATGGCATCTGCACTCACGCTCGCGGCGACGATTGCGGAAAATGAACCTGATGCGGAACTCGTAATTTTGTCGGACGGACATTTCGTAGTGCCCGAAAACATTTCGATTCCGTCACGCGCGCAATTTTTTTCCATCGGCAACGCGCGCAACAATCAAGCGTTCGGCGCGTTCACGTTGTCGAGCGAAGGCGGCGGTCAATCGCTCACCGCGTTTTTGCAACTCGTAAATTATTCTGACCAACCTATCACGCGTCGGCTCGTACTGCGAAATGAAAAAGGACAGCTCGTCACTGCGCGCGATGTCACACTCGCGCCCAGCAAAGCGCAAGCGGTCACAATTCCCGATTTGCCTGCGGACGCGGAATCCTTCACTGCGAATTTAGAAGGCAATGATTTTCTCGCGCTCGACGACCGCGCGTTTGCTGTCGTTCCTTTGCGCGACAAAGCGAACGTGCGCGTGATGACAGAAGGAAATCGCTTTCTCGAAACCGCGCTCGCGTTGATGCCGAATGTGGAGGTGACGATAATCAAGGCAGGCGAGACCATTACAGAAACCGATGAGGTACGGAACGTTCGCCGCAACGTTCCCTCCCTGACGATTCTCGATTCGACAATTCCAACAGGAACGTTACCGATTGGGAATTTACTGTTCATCGCGCCGCCGCGCGCGACGGAATTTTTTTCGGTGACGGCAAGAATCGAAGCGCCTGTTGCCGTCGCGGTGAATCCTGATGACGCCATCACGCGTTACGTGGATTTGCGCGAGGTGGCAATTCAAGACGCGTCAAAAATTGAACTGCCAAAATGGGGACGCGCGGTGTTGGCGGACCGCGCGACGGGCGCGCCGTTATTGATTGTGGGCGAAGAGAATGGACGACGCATCGGCATTCTCGCGTTCGATATTCGGCACAGCGATTTGCCTTTGCGCGTTGCATTTCCATTGCTCATGGCGAATTTGCTCGACGCGTTGATTCCCGGCGGCGCAAGCGGCATCGCCTCGAACGTCGAGCCGAATCACGCGCTCGCCATTTCCGTTTCGCCCGAAACAAACGCAGTGCTCGTTCGCGCGCCCGATGGAAATGAGACAACGCTCACGCCCGCGCAAGGACGCGTCGTGTTCCATGAAACGAATCAACTCGGCGTGTACGAAATTTTTGCGCGCGATGCGGAGAACAAAATGGAGCGCATCGGACGCTTTGCGGTCAACGCGCTAAACGCGAACGAATCGGATATTACGCCGCGCGCGGATTTGCAACTCGGCGGAGGTGATACGAAAACAAATGTGGAATTGCCACGCGCGCGCAATGAATGGTGGACGCCGTTGGCGTGGGTTGCGTTGGCGGTCTTGATTGGTGAGTGGCTATTGGCGTACAGAGGACAACTCGCGCGTGTATTGCAAGGTTTGCAACAACGCGTAAAAATCGGCTAGAAGTTTCGCATCATGTCACGCACTTGCGATTCAAAGAAATTCTTGATCGCGCGCCAGTTGTATGGCACAAGCATTTTCAAACGCGGGTCATTTTCTGCGTCGTCAAAATAGACCAGCGCGCGGAGCAAGTGATACGAGGGATAGGTGATTGCCGGAAATTTTTGCGGGATTTGTTCGAGCAACACCTGAAGTGAAAAACCATTTTGGCAAATGAAATACAAGTCCACAAAATCGCGGCGGCGTCCGCGTTGACTGATGGCAGTAATTTTCATCAACGCAATGTCGAGCAACGACGCGATTTGAATTCCTTTGTGTTGGCTTGGTATTTCGAGCAGAGGATAGGGATATTGAAAAAAACTGATTTGCGTTTTCGCAAGCAAGCCGACGAATGTTCCCGCGCTTTGTTGTTGAATCGTGAGCGCGCCGATTTTTTGTAAACTGACCAACAGCGACGGAGGGTCAAAAGAGTTGGACGTGAAAAAATCGAGGTCCACCGAAATACGATGTCCAAGATGCAGCGCGGCAGCCGAACCGCCTGCGAGATAAAACGATTTGATTGCAGGTTCCTTGCCTAATTTTGCGAAAAGGCGCTGTGCGGGAGCAGGGAGGGTTTTGAAAAACATTGGATTTCGCTTCGCGGAATTTTATAGAGCAATGCCCATAGATTTGCCGTGTTCGGCGAAAGGACGCGACTCGTTCGTACGACGCGCGCAATTTGTGCGGGGGAATAATTTTTTTGCAGCCATCGAATCGCGCGGTCATCCCCATATTCCAACACGCGTTCAATGATGTATTTTGCATGACGCTGTGAATCAATGCGCGCGAGTTCCGTTTCCCAAAAATAGGGTTTCAAGAATGTAGGCAAACTTGATTTCTTTGACCGCGTTTGCATGACGCAATTATAACATTTGTTTTCCGCATGTCTCTGTCTTTTCTTAATCCCACCGCGTTATTCGCGCTTGTCTTGGTACCGCTTCTCATCGCGATACCTTTATACGGTCGCGCCCGCGCATCGTTCAACGCGCAATTTTTGTTTGGACTATTTTTGCGCGCGCTCATTTTGCTCGCGCTCCTTCTCGGACTCGCGGGCGCGCAAGTGGTGCTGCCTGTCAATCACACAACCGTTGTGTTTGTCGTTGACCATTCCGACAGCGTGACGACGGCGGAACAGCAGCGCGCGGAAAATTTTATTCGTGAAGCGTTGACCCAAATGCGCGCAGAGGACCGCGCGGCGATAGTTGTGTTTGGCGAAAACGCGTTGGTGGAACGACTTGCATCAGAAGAACATTCGCTCGCGCCGATTACTTCGATTCCGCGCACCGCGCGCACGAATCTTGCGTCGGCATTGCGGCTCGCACTCGCGCTGTTGACGGATGATGCAAACAAACGCATCGTGATTTTGTCCGATGGTTTGGAAAACGCGGGACGCGCGGAAGAATTAAAGGAACTCGTCGCCGCGCGCAACGTGCAGATTGATTTTGTCCCCTTGAATCCGCCGCAAGGAACGAACGAAATTGTTTTGGATTCGCTCGACGCGCCCGCGTCGGTGCGGCAAGGACAAGCGTTTGAAATCCTCGCGTTGATTTCGAGTACGACGAACGGTGCGGCGATGGTGCGTTTGTTTGGCGATGGAAAATTGTTGGCGACGCAAAATGTGAATTTGCAAATCGGGACGACGCGCGTTGCGTTTTCATTGAAAGCGGAAGATGCGGGATTCAAACGCTACACAGCGGAACTCGATGCGACGAACGATACATTGAAGCAAAACAATACGGCGGCGGCATTCACCGTTGTTCAAGGACCACCGCGCGTGTTGATTGTCGAAAACAAAAATGGCGAAGCGGACAATTTTGTGAAGGCATTGCAGTCCTCGCAAGTGGTTGTCGAACGCGTTGCGCCTTCCGCCGTTCCTGTCGAACTCGCCGCGTTGGCAAATTACGACGCGGTGTTTTTGGTGAATGTTCCCGCGCGCGCGTTGCCTGACGGTGCGATGAAAAATCTGCCGTCGTATGTGCGCGATTTGGGACGGGGGCTGGTGATGATTGGCGGAACGGATTCGTATGGCGCGGGCGGCTATTTGCGAAGCGAAATTGAAAAAGCATTGCCCGTTGATATGGACGTTCCCGCGCGCGAACAAAAACCGAATCTTGCGATTGCGTTCGTGATTGATAAATCGGGTTCGATGGGGCAGTGTCACTGCAACAATCCGAACGCGCAGCCCGGCACATATCAACGCGTCGAAAGCGGTCTGGCAAAAGTGGAAATCGCCAAAGACGCGGTATTGCAAGCATCGCGCGCGATTGGACACGCGGACTATGCGGGAGTTGTGTTGTTCGACGCGAACGCGCATTGGGCGATGCGGATGCAGCCCTTCACCGACGCGGCGGAGGTGCAGGAAAAAATCGGCGGCGTGCAGGCGAACGGCGGCACAAACATTTTCGCGGGTTTGAGCGAAGCGGTGAACGCGTTGAAAGATGTTTCGGCAAAATTCAAGCACGTGATTTTGTTGACGGACGGCTGGAGCAATTCGGGGAATTACGATGCGCTCATCGCGGACATGAAAAAAGATGGCATCACGCTTTCCATCGTCGCGGCGGGTGAAGGTTCGGC
>JAKOPZ010000114.1 GCA_029778615.1 Chloroflexota bacterium
CAAGACGATTGAAGAGATGGGCTATCCCGTCATTCTCAAACCCGCGATTGGTTCATGGGGTCGCCTCCTTTCCAAAATCAATGACCGCGACGCGGCGGAAGCGATTCTGGAACACAAAGAAATTCTCGGCTCGTACCATCATTCCATTTTTTACATTCAAGAATACATCCGCAAACCGAAACGCGACATTCGCGCGTTCGTGGTCGGCAACGAAACCATTGCGGCGATTTATCGCGCGTCCGAACATTGGATTACGAACACCGCGCGCGGCGGCGAAGCAACCAATTGTCCCGTCACGCCCGAATTGAATGAGATTTGCGTTGCAGCATCGAACGCGGTGGGCGGCGGCATTACGGGCGTGGACGTTTTAGAAGACCCCGAACGCGGTTTTCTCATTAACGAAGTGAATTACACGATTGAGTTTCGCAACAGCATCGCGACGACGGGTGTGGACATTCCCAACAAAATTATTGATTACGTGCTTGCAGTGGGACGCCGCGAGATTAACCCATTAGCAACTGCGCCGCTGCCTGACGAAGCGGCAAAAGCGTTTGCGGGAGCAGGGCGATAATGAAAGTTTCAATTGTTGGGGCATCGGGTTACACGGGTGGAGAACTTTTGCGTCTATTGTTGCGCCATCCTCACGTCGAAATTTTCCAAGTGACTTCGGAATCGCGCGTGGGCGAATACGTTTATCAAACGCATCCGAATTTGCGCGCGCAAACGACACTGCAATATACCGCGCGTTCGGAATTGCAGCCGTGCGACTTGTTGTTTCTCGCGTTACCGCACGGCGAAGCGCAAAAAAATATCAAACATTATGCGTCGCTTGCGCCGAAAATTATTGACCTCAGCGCGGACTTTCGTTTGCGCGACGCGGCAAGATATAACGAATGGTACGGCGAACATGCGGACGCGGCGTGGCTCGAAAAATTCGTGTACGGTTTGCCCGAACTGCATCGGGAAGAAATGAAAACTGCATCGTACATCAGCGGTGTCGGCTGCAACGCAACGTGCAGTAATCTCGCGCTGCTGCCACTCGTCAAAGCGGGGCTGATTGACGAAGCGAAACCAATCATCATTGATGTCAAAGTCGGTTCGAGCGAGGGCGGCAATTCGCCGAACGCGGGTTCGCATCACCCCGAACGTTCTTCCGTCATTCGCACTTACGCGCCCACGCGCCATCGTCACACCGCCGAAGTGGAACAAGAATTGAAATTGAGCAATGTTCACATGACGATTACGTCGGTGGACCTGGTGCGCGGCGCGCTCGCGGCGGCGCACGTTTTCGTCAACAAAGCCATCACCGAAAAAGATTTGTGGAAAGCATATCGCAGCGCGTTCCGCGAGGAACCCTTCATTCGCATTGTCAAAGACAAAACAGGCGTCTATCGCGTCCCCGAACCCAAAATTCTCGCGGGTTCGAATTACGCCGATGTTGGTTTTGAACTGGACGAAAAAACAGGACGCGTTGTCTCGATTTGCGCGATTGATAATCTGATGAAAGGCGCGGCGGGCAGCGCGGTGCAAAGTATGAATGTGATGTGCGGGTTTGATGAAAGAACTGCGCTCGACTTTCCGGGGCTGCATCCGATTTAGGGATTGGAGACTGGAGATTGGAGACTGGAGATTGAGCAATGCGCGCAGCGTCGCGAGAAGCATTGGGACTCTACATCACAGGCATTGGCGGGGCAGCATTTCTTTTGGGCTTGATGCCGCTGGTCAGAATGCCGCCCTTTGTCGGGTTGATGTTTGGGATTGCCGCAATCGCGGGTGCAATGTTTTTTATCGTTGCCACGATTCGCGCAAACGGAAACCTTGTATGTGCATTGCTCGAGTTGATTCTTGTTGGTGCCTTTTGTTTTATCAGCCTCTTTGGCGTGATGTGGTATGTTCTCGTGTTTTTACCAAGTTCAGGACAACCATTTCTCTCTTTTTCCGATTTCCACACACACGCCATAACAAAACTTGAGTGAAATTGAAACCAACAGAAACGGAAATTGCAACGATGATTGTAATCAAGATTGGTGGGTCTCGGGGAATCAATATGGATTTCGTCTGCGATGATGTCGCAGAACTATTTCGTCGAGGCGAAAAAATCATTCTCGTTCACGGCGCGGGGAATGAAGCGAACGAGCTCGGCGAAAAAGTGGGCTATCCCGCGAAACATGTCACGTCGCCGCAAGGATTTTCATGGCGTTACACGGACCGTCAAACGCTCGAAATTTATACGATGGCGGCTGTTGGAAAAATCAACACGTTCCTCGTCGAAGCGCTGCAAAAACGCGGCGTGAACGCGCTTGGTTTGAGCGGTGTAAGCGGACGCGTGATGGAAGGAACGCGCAAGGATGCGGTACGCATTATCGAAGGCGGCAAGCAAAGAATTTTGCGCGACGATTACACAGGGCGCGTGGAAAAAGTGAACGCGGATTTGTTGCGCGCGCTGCTCGATATGAATTATTTGCCCGTCATCGCACCGCTCGCGATTTCGTATCAAGGCGACGCGATGAATGTGGACGGCGACCGCGCGGCGGCGATGATTGCGGGCGCGGTGCACGCGGAAAAATTGATTATTCTCACGAACGTCGTCGGGCTGATGAAAAATTTTCCCGACGAATCGTCGCTCATTACGCACATTGACAAAAATAAAGTGGAAGCGTCCATTGATTTCGCGGAAGGGCGCATGAAGAAAAAAGTGTTGGGCGCGAGTGAAGCGTTGAATTTGGGTGTGCAGCAAGTGGTGTTCGCGGACGGACGCGCGGAGCATCCGATTCAAAACGCGTTGGAGGGAAAGGGAACGGTCATTGGCTAAACGCGCGCCGACGGTTTATGCGTTTATGGATGAGAGTGGGGACCCGGGGCGCCGCTCACGTTCGAGCGCGTCCAAGCATTTCATACTCGTGTTGGTGGAAACCACAGAACCAGAGACCTTGGCGCAAGAATTGAAACGGCTGCGCGCGGCATTGAACGTTTCATCTGTCTTTGAATTTCGTTTTCACGATACGCGTTCCGTAGAACGTCGCGCGGCATTCTTTGTTTTACTTCACGCGTTGAATGTAAAGGTTCGTGCAGCAGTCGTTGACAAGACGAAACTGGCTGATAGCTTTGCCTCGTTTGATACCGCGCTATATGGCTTTGCCTTGGGCGAACTCGTTATGAGAGCATCGCCAAATGATTTACACGATGCTATTTTGGTGATGGATGGAGAAGGTGGCGAAACCACTGAAAAAACATTGAACAGTATTCGGAGACATCTCACACAATTGTATGAGCAGCGCA
>JAKOPZ010000115.1 GCA_029778615.1 Chloroflexota bacterium
AGAGATGATTCAATTCCGCCGCCAACACTTTGCGCCGAAACAAATCGAAGAGGCGCAAGCCGTCGCGGTTGCCGAAGAAATCGTCGCCGAAGCGATTGACCCCGTTTGCGGCATGAGCGTCGAAATCGCGACCGCGCGTTATGTTTCCGAATACAACGGCGCGAAATATTATTTCTGCGCGCGCAGTTGCATGAACAGTTTTAACAGAGAACCAGAAAAGTATGTGAAGGTAGCAAGTAGCAGGTAGCAAGTAGCAAGGCATTCCCTACTACCTACTACTTGCTACTTGCTCCATCACTCTATGTCTTTTGAGTCCATCGAATCTCTCGAACAAGCCCTCCACCGCGAAAACTATATCGCAGACCGAGGACTCGCCACCGCAATTTTCATCGCGCTCACGTTGGAAAAACCATTATTCGTCGAAGGCGAACCCGGTGTTGGCAAAACTGAAATCGCCAAAGTGTTGGCGCGCGCGTTGGACACGCGGCTGATTCGTTTGCAGTGTTACGAAGGTCTCGATGTCAGCAGCGCGGTGTATGAATGGAATTATCCGCGTCAAATTTTGGAGATTCGTTTGCTCGAAGCCGAAGGCGCGTCGCGTGACGCGGCGCGTCAAAATATCTTTTCCGAAGAATTTTTGCTCAAACGTCCGCTGCTTCAAGCGATTGAAAATCACGGCAACAAAGCGCCTGTGTTGTTGATTGACGAATTGGACCGCGCGGACGAAGAGTTTGAAAGTTTTTTGCTCGAACTGTTATCCGATTGGCAAATCACCGTCCCCGAACTCGGCACGCTCACCGCGACGCACCCGCCCGTCGTCGTCGTCACTTCGAATCGCACGCGCGAAATTCATGACGCGCTAAAACGCCGCTGCATTTATCACTGGATTGATTTTCCGACGTTCGAAAAAGAATTGCACATTGTCCAAACAAAAATCCCAAACATCTCCGACGACCTCGCGCAGCAAATCGTCACCTATGTTCAAAATTTGCGCCAACAAGATTTGTACAAATTGCCCGGTGTTGCCGAAACACTTGATTGGGCAAAAACCCTGCTCGCCTTGAAACAAAACAAATTGGACGACGCGGTGATTCAAAATACGTTGGGCGTGCTGCTGAAATATCAGGATGATTTGCAGAAGGTAGCAGGTAGCAGGTAGCACGGGAACTCCCTACTACCTGATACCTACTACCTGATACCTACTACCTGCTACCTACTACTTGCAACCTGTGGACTATTTCCTCCCCAACCTCCTCTCCTTCGCTCGCCTCCTCCGCGCGCTCGGCTTTGCCACTTCGCCCGAACAAACTTCCGACCTCGCGCGCGTGTTGAAAACAATCGGCGTCACGCGACGCGATAATGTGTATTTCGCGGCGCGTGCGTTGTTCGTTCACAAGCATTCCGAGATTCCAATATTTGACCGCGCGTTCGATTTGTTTTTTGCCATTCAAGGCAAGCCACAGCAAAATTTCATTGACCCGACGCAAGCGCCCGTTGCGCGCGCGTTTCGACCAAAAACGATTCAGCAACTCGCGGAAGAGGCAAAACAAAACGCGGCGCGCGAGGGCAAGGACAACGCGCCCGAATCCGAAGAAATTCCGTTTTACAGTTCCGCCGAAATTTTACGCACGAAACGTTTCGACCAATTCACCGAAGAGGAATTGCGCGCGGCGCGGCGTTTCATCGAGCAAATGAATTGGCGCGTCGGCTTAAGAAAAACGCGGCGCTATAAAAGAATTTCGCGCGGCGCA
>JAKOPZ010000116.1 GCA_029778615.1 Chloroflexota bacterium
CTCAGGTGCTCGCTGTCCTCGCCTTTGTGCCGGTCGTGGGTCCGTGGCTCGTCATCGGCAGCCGGCTGCTTACAATGGTCGCCGGCAATCTAGCCATCGGGCATGCCCTCGAACTACGCACGCCGCAGGCAGTCGCGATCCGGCTGGTGGGTTTTGCGCTCGCGTTCGCAACGGCGGCGGGTGTGCAAGCGCTGCTCGGTGACGTCCCGTTCCTGACTGCTATCCTGAGTCCATAGGCGCACGGAGGAAAAGAGGCGGCATGCTTTCGGAAACCGATATCATCATTCTGGGGCGCGCGGCACTTGCCGCCGTTCTCGGCTTTATCATTGGTTGGGAACGGCAGGCAGCAGGTGCGTCGCTTCGGGGCAGAACCATCGCGCTTGCCGCGCTGACAGCAGCCAGTCTGACCGCGCTGGGCGACGAAATCTTTGGGACTGGCACCGACCGCATTGTGCAGGGTATCGTGACCGGAATCGGTTTCTTGGGCGCGGGCGTCATCATTCACGGCGCCAGCGGCGAGGTGCGCGGACTCACCACTGCGGCGAGTCTATGGGCGATGACCAGCATCGGCGTGGCGGTTGGTTTGGGACATGAGCTGCTCGGAATTCTGCTTGCCGCGCTCGTGTATCTGGTCATCGCGCTTGGAGACTGGCCCCTCCTGGACTGGTTACGGCGGGGTTTCTCACAGCGAACGGCGGGTGAGCGACACAACGAAACATCGTCAGGTGGCATGCGCAGCTCGGCGGACCAGCGCAGCGAGCCCGACGACGAACCGGAACATCCGAACTCTGCAACGTAACATTCCAGTCGAGGCGCTGGCATGGTCATTTGTTCATTTGCATCACAAGCGCTTCCCTCGTCATCACCGGCATTTGGCACACAAAATTTTGGCTCACATACGCGGTCGCTTTGCCGTCACTTATGTCGCGTCCTTCCAACAATGGAATTTCGGACGCGGCATTTTCTTTTTTCCACGCGACCACTTGATTCGGACGATATTCCCCGAATACGACATCGAGCAGCGGTTGCGCGTCATCCCCTACAATCACGATTTCTTGCGGCGGAGTCAACACAAAATCCAACGCGCACAACCACCCTGCAAAACCCGTTGGCGCTTGCGCGAGCGCGGGCTGCAATGGCGCGAGCGCAGTTTCCACCGCGTCTGCGGAACGCGCCTCTCCCGTGTACGCGGCAAGTGTGGTCATCGCTCATGTCAAAGAATCCGCCGCGCGCGTCACTAAAATGTGTGAGGAATTGGTCTGCGAGTTCACGTGCGGCGACAAAATATTTTTCGTCGAACGCGGTCTCGTACAACGCTAGCAAACCTTCCGCTAAATTGGCAAAATCTCCCAAATACCCATTCAAACGCGCTTGCCCATCTTTGTACGAACGTTTCAAGCGCATTGCATTTTCGATATTCGATTTTTGATTTTTGATTGAACTTTCATTCTTTGTCATATTCTCTAACAAAAAATCCGCATTCCGTCTCGCAATCTCCTCATCCTCTCGACTCTCGACTTGCGACTCTGCAACACCCGCGCCGCTTCCGCAAACGCCGCGAGCATCAAGCCGTTCCATCCGGTCAAAATTTTTTCATCGCGCGCCGGTTTCACGCGGCGTTCGCGCGCATCGAATAATTTTTGGCGCGCGTCGTTCAACTTGCGTTCGATTTCCGATTCATCCAATTTGTGCATCGCTGCGAGCACATCGTTGTCGCGCGCGATGCAAGATATTTTTGCCTTCAAAATTTCCGCGCGCGGTGACGCCAAACGCGTCGATCACCAATTCCGCATCCACCGCATCACTTTTCGTTTTCGATACAATCAACAGTCCCGACGCGCTGTCGCCCAACACGCTGCGAATCTCTTCGGGTGTCCACACGAAGAATTTGCCTTTGTGTCCTTCCGAGTCCGCATCTTGCGACGAATAGAAACCGCCGTTCGCATCCGTCATTTCGCGCGCGACGTAATCTAAAATTTCGATGGTGATGCGTTTGTAAAACTAATTGCCTGGAATCTGATACGCATGAAGATAGACGCGCGCGAGTTGCGCGTTCTCGTACAACATTTTTTCCAAGTGTGTCCACCAATAACAACTTCATGATTGCGTTGGAGTCAGAAGCGTTCGAACTCACGATTCGACCGCCTGCCTCGCAATAGCTTTTCGGGACACTGATGTCGCCGTCCGAATCGGACAAAAGATGCGCTACAATAGTGACCTGAAATCCGAAAGGAAATTCCAAACATGCCGAACCGCCTAAAGCAAGAAACGAGCCCCTATCTTTTGGACCACGCCAACAACCCCGTTGACTGGTATCCGTGGGGTGACGAAGCCATCGAGATAGCAAAACGTCAAGACAAACCGATCTTTCTGAGCATTGGTTACGCCGCGTGTCATTGGTGTCACGTCATGGCGCATGAATCGTTTGAGGATGAAGCGACCGCGCGCTTTATGAACGAGCACTTTGTGAATATCAAAGTGGACCGCGAAGAACGCCCCGACCTCGATTCGATTTACATGAATGCGGTGGTGGCAATGACGGGGCAGGGCGGCTGGCCCATGAGCGTTTTTCTCACACCCGACGGCAAACCGTTTTACGGCGGCACCTATTTTCCCAAAACACCGCGCTACGGGATGCCGTCGTTTCTGAATGTGCTGCAAGGCATTACCAACGCGTGGGAAACACAGCGCACCGACATTGAGCACAATGGCGCGGCAATGCAAAAGGCGTTAGGCGAAGGCAGTGTTCCGCGCAGCGAGCAAGATATTCCACTCACGCCTGAAACGCTCGAATTGGCGCTGAACAATCTTGTACGCACGTTCGACAGCGAAAATGGCGGTTGGGGCGGCGCGCCAAAATTTCCGCAACCAATGACGCTCGAATTTTTGATTCGCCTGTACACGCAAACGCACGACGAATTAATTTTGAAAATGGTCACGCTCACGCTTGACAAGATGGCGCGCGGCGGAATGTACGACCAACTCGGCGGCGGCTTTCACCGCTATGCAACAGACGAGATTTGGTTGGTTCCGCATTTCGAGCGCATGCTGTATGATAATGCCCAATTGGCGCGCGTGTATCTGCACGCGTATCAAATCACAGGCAATGAATTTTACAAACGCGTCACGACCGAAATTCTGGATTATGTGATGCGCGAAATGACGGACGCCCCTTCGGCTAACTCTCAGGGCGGCGGTTTCTATTCTTCGCAGGACGCGGATTCAGAAGGACACGAAGGCAAATTTTTCGTCTGGACGCCGGAAGAGATTCGGAGCGTGTTGGGTGGGAGCGCCTCAGGTTTGCTGATTGTGTCCAAAAACAAAACGGACGCGAACGAAGCGCAGTTGGTGATGGATGCGTTCGGCATCACCGCGCACGGAAATTTTGAAGGCAAAAATATCTTGACGCGCGCGCGCGACAATGATGTGCTTGCCGAAATGCACAACACGACCGGTGAAGATGTGGAACACCGCGTCGAAGCGGCGCGACAAAAATTGCTTCAGGCGCGTGAGCGGCGGGTCAAACCCGCGCGCGATGAAAAAATTCTCACGGGCTGGAACGGGCTGATGCTTGCGGCGTTCGCAGAAGCCGCGCGCGTGTTGAAAGGCGAGGATTATTTGAATGTCGCGAAACGCAACGCGGAATTTTTGTTGGAACAGGTGCGTGACCCAAGCGGACGATTGAAGCGTTCCTACAAAGATGGGCAGGCGCGGCTGAACGGGTATTTGGAAGATTACGCGAATTTGGCGGAAGGTCTGCTCGCGTTGTACGAGACAACGTTCGAGGAAAAATATTTCGTCGCCGCGCGCGAATTGGCGGATGTGATGCTTGAACATTTTGCTGACCCACGCGGCGGATTCTTTGATACGAGCGATGACCACGAAGAACTCGTGGTCCGTCCAAAAGATGTGCAGGACAATGCGACGCCGTCGGGTAGCGCGATGGCGGCGATGGTGTTGGCGAAACTCGCCGCGTTCACGGGGGATGCACGCTATGCTGATGCGGTGGAACGAACTATCGCACCGCTCCAACCTGCGCTGGCACAAGCGCCAACAGGTTTTGCATGGTGGCTGTGCGCGTTGGATTTTGTGTTGGCGCTGCCGCAAGAGATTGCGCTGGTGGGCGATGACGCACAAGAATTGCTCAATGTAGTATTCGAGGCATACCGCCCACATCAAGTGGTGGCGTGGAAGGACGCGGATGCAAAGAGTGTGATTCCGCTTTTGGAAGGACGCACGATGCTCGACGGCAAAGCAACAGCATATGTGTGTGAAAATTTTGCGTGTCGGATGCCGGTGACGGATGCCGATTTGCTGCGTACACTATTCCGGCAATAGGGGGCGTCGAACATGACAGTTGGCACGTTTCACTCCCACTCGAGTATCCTCGATGGCGTCGTGGCTGTTCCCGAAATCGAACCTCTTGTTCACCCGATCACGCGGTCAAGAGTAGAAACGGGGTTTGTACGGAAGAGAACAAGATTTGACCTGCACGAGCAATCGCCAAGGATTGGATGTTGGCACGCTAAAAGAATTGACAGGGGTCTATGTCATTCGGCTGCACAATCTGGAATCATCCGAATTGAATCGGATGATTTGTAGAGGTAGCACCACCATTAAGTGTGGTCTGAATGGTACTTGAATAAAAGCGAGTCCTGAAAGACACTTGGTTAGAGTGCCAACTCAAACCAAGGAGGTCATCTCATGGACTCGCAAACCGCATTTTGCCCTAATCCGGATTGTCCTGCAAGAGGACACTGTGGCAAAGGCAACGTCACGATCTGGAGTCAGAAGAAACGTCGCTATCGTTGCACGGTGTGTCGAAAGACCTTCACGGAGACCAAAGGCACCTTGGCGTATCGCCTGCACATAGATTTGAATGTAGTCACACTGGTGCTCACGTTGCTTGCCTTTGGTTGTCCGGTCCAAGCGATCGTGTTCGCCTTCGGGTTTGATGAGCGTACGGTGCGGCGTTGGCAACGCCAAGCGGGACAACATTGTCAACGCGTGCATGAGCATTTGGTTGAACAACCGCGGGAACTCGAACACATCCAAGCCGACGAAATTCGGGTGAAACTGCAAGGACAAATCGTTTGGCTCGCCATGGCGCTCCAAGTCTCGACACGGCTCTGGTTAGGCGCTGTCGTCGGCGCCCAGCGGGATGAAACACTCTTGACGCAGTTGGTGCAAAAAATTCGCCGCTGTGCCTTGTGTCGTCCAATGTTGATTGCGGTCGATGGTTGGCGTGCCTATCTGGGTGCCCTTCAACAGGTCTTTCGCGAAGCGATCCCCGCTCGGCACGGCGGGCGTCCGCAGTTGCGCCCTTGGGATGGCATCTGCATCGCCCAAGTCATCAAACAATACGAACACGGGCGTGTGGTGGGCATTCTGCGTAATATCGTGCAAGGCACGGCACCACAGGTCGAAGCCCTGATTCGACGCACACAAGGTGGCGGTGTGATTAACACTGCCTTTATCGAGCGGCTGAATGCCACCTTTCGCGCTCGCTTGGCGGGCTTGGCGCGGCGAACCCGCAGTGTGCTCCAACAAAGCACAACCTTGGAACAAGGGGTCTATTTGATGTCGCAATGCCTGAACCTCCAACGACTGTGCCCGCAGCCATATCAGGCGCACCTGCGAAACACAAGACGGCTGTTCCACAGGCGAGCGCACCGCTTCCAATCATACCTCCGCCGATGATTGTTTCATCAATCCCGATGCCAATCGCAATCACATCCCCAAAGACACGCCCCGCCGTCATCGCCTCGGATTCGCCCGCTTGCACTTGCAGGTTTTCGTGTCCGGGGATGAACCAGGCGATGTTGTACCATGCCTCATATGCTGCGCCAGTGGAGAACTCGCCGAGGAAATTGATAATGTCGGGCGCATCATGTCCGGTGGGGTCTTTGTAGCGCAGCGGGTTGTTGTAGGCATAGGCGTAGCGATTGAGCGCCTGCGGATTCCCTGCACTTGGCACGACCGTATCCGCGCTGACAAATCTTCCCAACGCGCTGTCATAATACCGCGCGCCATAATACATCAACGCCGCGCTCGCGTCTCGCCGCTGTCCTGACACGCCATCACACACCTCGCGACTCGATGGGCATTATGTGTGATGGCGTGTCACCCGTGAACCCAAACTCCGTCGGCACCGTTCCTGTCGTGCTGCAAATCCCACCATACGCATAATACAGTTGACTGCGCGTGGATGTTCCCGCACTGTTCGTCGTCGCGCTTGTTGAGCCGAGATGGTCGCTGTGCAGATACACCAAGCCTGCCACCGCGCGCAGCGCCACACGCTGCTTGCTGAAATAGTAGTACTTGGTCGCGACGTTGTTCGTGGCTTCATAGTGATTGCCCACATAGAACGTTGAAACACCATTCGCCGTTTTCTTGACGCGGTTGCGATCACTTTTATGGTAAACTGCGAAATTAACAGAAAAGGCGAGATCTTGAACATGATCTTGCCTTTTCCATCATTATTTTTTTGATGAATTGTGGAGTATGATGTACTCCTTTGCGGACTTGCCAATCTTGTCCACTCAGTCGCGGCATCTTGCGACAGAAAACCAGTACGGGTTGCTTCGGCTCATTTGCCTATGAAACCCATTCGGCAGAACCTAGTTTGCTACATCGTTCTTGCACCCAGCCACTTCTCGACAAAATTTCAGCATACTTAGGCATCATATGTTCGACTAAATTCCGGTTCATTATTTGCTCAGTGCGTAAATTCCCAGTTTCACCTAAGAGGCTTGCAATGCGATCTGTGATGATCGCTGGCCCCGGCTCTGAGAGATAAAACAAGTCCTCGCCGTGCCATGTTGCAGGATCCACGAGCCGTGTATGTTCTTGCGTCTCTCCGAGAAGTTCGGACATGAATCGGTCAAAATCTTGAGGTTGTGGGATGGGTTGGTGGCATATAGGGCAACTTTCCCCTCTAATGCTGCTAACCCAGGGGCCATCACAACGTCCTGTGATTATGAATTCGTAAAAATCACTTGTACGTGCAGGTAGTGCAGAAATGTTGGGATGAGCGCGATAATAATCATCGCTCAAGCTTAAGCTGATAGGAAGAATGCGATATCCAGTAGCTCCAATGCGCGCCAATGCGGTTGCAAGTGTCCCGCTGATAAACAAAGTTCCTTCAGAGTCACCTACAATATCACATTCAGGCTGAGAATCGAGTACTAGTTCTAACCTTTGATAATCGGCAATCTTACGATTGCAATACTCGCAAAGGATTGAATCTGGTACAGTATGGCGACTAAAACCAACAACGGGAATACGTTCTAGTGTGTGAATTTTAGGTAGCATGAACCACCTCTATGTTTGGAGTGGACTACTGTCCTAGGAAAAAATCGTAGGGTAGCTCCAGCAAATTGTATCGCTCATCAATTCTCCGTGCAAAGGCGAGAATTTGTTCTCTGGTGGCTTGCGGGTTGGCATCCCAAAACCGATTCCACAGATTTTGGTGAATCTCAGATAGGTGCAATTGATTATTGAGTTGAGCTGGTATCCCTCGAAGATTTGAGGCCGAATTCAGTTCATCCGGTGAGAAAAGCTTTGGGCGCTTGAGTAAAACCTCAAGTGGAACGCTGTGATGGACTATGAGCCGATTCGCAAACTCGCGCAGTCTTGGATTTCCCGCGAAGAAGTTTCCTCGATAGTTAACTTGGCGAGCAACTTCATACGTCTGTCGTGCACTTGCCCTTAGGATGAGACTGTCAAGATTCTTTGCACCGTTGCCTAGAGCACTTCCAGTAGTTCATGCCCCGGAGCCCGCTACTGCAACACCAGCCGCGATTGCTGGTGCTCCTGCGAGACAAAGCACACCAGTCCCACATGCAACGGCACCTCCACCAATCGCGCTTGCACCACCACCGATTTCCCCGATCCCAATTCCAAATGCCAGACCATCACCAAAAACGCGTCCCGCCAACATCGCATCAGACTCGCCCCCTTGCACTTGCAAATTTTCGTGTCCTGGCACGAACCGAGCAGTTCTCCCAACCAACCCATGTCCCAATCGTTGTCTGTGTAACTAAAGAGGTTGTTGGATGCATCTTTGACTTGAATAACGTTCGGAAGCCCTACAACATAAATCCCATTCGTGACATCGTTGTTGTTGTTGTAGGTCATGGAGGTGGTACGATAGAGTGCATTGTTGTTGTCGTACTCACGCTTTTCCTTCAAATCACCGTAATTGGTGTAATCAAATTCTGTTCGGGCTGATTTGGGTGCCGCGGCGTTGTCACCATCGTACGTTTGTACTGTTTGCACGTGGGTAAACACAAAATTACTTTGGTCACCGTGACTCGGGTTTCGAGGCACGGTATTGGTTGCCGCAAGCGTATTCGTTGTGACAATGTATTTGTTCCCCGCGCTGCTGTCATACGCACCATCGCGCACAATCACGCTCGTCGCTTGTCCTTTGTAAATGTCATCTTGGGCGAAATGGTATTCGGTCACCCGCGAGCAACACGTGCCGCTGTCGGTGGGCTCGCCGACGCGGACTGTCTCAAATCCGCGAAACTGAGTTGAGGGTTCTGCTCGCAAATCTGTGCAGGATTGAGGAAATTGGGCTTGGCACTGGCGGTCATAGACGATGCTCGAGTGATTGAGGTCATTCACCGCGCTATTCATGTACGAGTAGAGTGTAGAAGCCGTATTGCCGATGCCATCTTCAATGTCTTTTTTGCTGACAACCCAGGGCGCAACGACGACTTTGCGGACTTCGACTTTTTTGACGCGCACCTTGCCCGTGGTGTGGACACGCACCTGAAAGGCGCTGGCTACGTTCGTAAACTGCACTTTGATTTCAGGCGTCCACGTCAGGGCGCCACAATCTGCTAGAGGCACGACGGCACTCTTGTAACTGGATGTCCCTGTTGAGGAGTAGGATACACCGACTTGCGCGTTTGTGTTGCTCCCCGACCCTTGCACAAGCGCTTTGACGTAATAGGTTGCACCCGGTTGAAAAGGATACACGTCATGCCCGGCATAGGCGTCCGCGCCATTCGTTGACCAAATTTGCATGTCATAGTTTTGGTCGCCACAGTCCTTTTCAATTGTTACAGTTGCGTTGCTGCTTTGCTGATTTGCGCCTGCCCATTGAATACACCCTTGCGGCGTGCTGTTTGCGGTTGTGCATAGCGGCGGAATGTTCAGCAAATATACAGCGCCAATTTTTGCGTTAGGAACGTCGTCATTGCGCGAATAGGAATACCGCACGAGACCGCCAATACCATTAGTTGCAGTGCCAAGTCGGTTGTTGGAGTAGGTCAGTGCATAGGCAGGTAATACGCTGCCATCCGGCGCGACGGTCTTGATATCCTGCAAAGTCAGTGCGCCGATGCTATTGGTCTTGGTATAAGGAATTCCACTGAAAACACCCCCTGACGCGTAATAACTCAAATCGTATGTCTTGACGAGGGTTGGTGCGCCGCCGCTTGCCGTAACAGTCTTGACTTGAATCTCATCTAACCGCGACTGTTGAAATGGTGCGCGATTGCACATGTATCGCGGATAAGAGATGGCGCGGTCGGTACGTGACTCATAGAGAAACTGGACGGACGTCAACCCGCCGTTATAAGTTATGGTGTTGGGATAGATTGCAGTGTCGTATGCGGTAGCGTTGAGCGCACAGGTCGCGCTCTGCTCTTTCCAATAGGTATAGTTGATTGTGTTGCCATGTCGGTCGGTGACCGACTTCAGAACCCACAAATACGCTTCTTGGTACAATTGATTGATTGGTGAGACGCGCCACCATTCGGCGCGGAATGATGTTTTTGTGCCGAAAAGGTACTTGGTACCGTCTTTGGTCCATAGAGTAAAGGTGTTTGGGTTTGTGGCTGTCCCGCCACTGCTGGTAATTCGATAGTATTGTTCATTGCTGGTGTGATACGTGCCGTCCGTATGCGGCACAAGTTCGTAAGACGCACCGTTCAGCACCAATGAAAAGAAATCGTCTACATTGTCACCTGTGTTGTGGGTATCTCGCGCGACATAACCTGTGTCCAGCGACCAACCTGTTCCCACAAACGATGCTTGGGTCTGCGAGTCGAAATAATCGGACGCGGAACTCGAATATGCAAGTGCGAGATACGGTTTCAAGCCGCCGCGACCGGATGGCAAGTCAAAGGCATAACTTGCAGTAGAAGCGCCGGTGAAAAGACTGGTCTGGAAATCTTGCAGCGTGGGCAAGTACGGCAGCACATCGTCCACCGAAGTCAAAGCAAACGTCGTAAAGTGGTCTACCTCTGCAGTGAGGGTATGTTGTTCCTTATTCAAGATTGCTTTTAAAGGCAGCCATTCCTCTGTTTCTTCGTCAAAGTATGCAATATCCAAAAGGTCTTCTTTGAAGGTGCCCAATGTTTCAGGGTCATAGTCCACCTCAATTTCCAGGTCCGTGTCAAACTGCGCATGAGACAATTTTCCTCCCTTGCCATTTAGAACATTCAGACTAAAGGGGCGCAACACCTCTTGTTGCCCATGTATAGCCACGTCCTCATCAATCTGAATTTTGGCGTTGGCGCGGACTGCATGCGGCGGAACAACAACGCGGACATTGCAGCTTGGCGATACAAGTGTTCC
>JAKOPZ010000117.1 GCA_029778615.1 Chloroflexota bacterium
CGCGCGAATTTTCATTGATGCCCGCTTCGCGCACGAGAGCGTCAATCAGCGCGCGATGTCGTTCGGGCGGCATGGCGCGCGTTTGGTCGTAATACTCGACGGCGCGGTCAAAGACGATGCTCATGTATCAGATAGCAGAACACAGAACACAGATAACAGACAAATTCTATTCTGCGTCCTCTAATCTGTGTTCTGTATTCTTTTCATAAAAACACAATAACGTACTTCCGTATTTCCGTTCATCTTCCAACACAAACGATTTTAATTCCAATTCCTCGTACTCGACGGGATGGATTTGCACCACGAGGATTCCTTCGTCAGACAACCACTGCGGGTGCGCGTCGAGAATTTTCATCGTCTCTTTCCACATTTCTTTGTACTGCGGCGGCGCAATGTAGATAATATCGAACGGGGTTGACGGTGGTTTCTTGAGATAACGATAGACGTTTGCGTAAAGAACGGTTGCGCGGGGCGCGAGTTTCGTCAACTTTAAATTTTCGCGGATTATTTTCAACGCGCCGTCGTTCAATTCCACGAACGTCGCGTGTTTGGCGCCGCGCGACAATGCTTCGATGCCGACGCTGCCCGCGCCCGCGTACAAATCCAACACGTTCGCATCAATGACGTCCGTGCCGAGAATGTTGAACAAATTCTCTTTGACGCGGTCCATGATGGGACGTGTGGAATCGGGCGGCGATTTGAGTTGGCGACCTTTGGCAGTACCGGCGATGACGCGCATGGTCGGGGTATCAGGTAGCAAGTAGCAGGTATCAAGTCACTCGTCCTACTACATGCTACCCTTTACTTGCTACTTAGTGCATTCAATTGCTCTTCTAATTTGCCAATGCGTTCGCGCGTCGCGTTCAATCTCTCGCGTTCTTTATTCACCACTGCTTCAGGTGCTTTGGTGGAAAAATCGCTGTCGAGTTTTGCTTGCGTGCGTTCGGCATCCGCGCGCGCTTTATCCAATTCCGTTGTGATGCGTTTCTTTTCTTTTTCCAAATCGAGCATGCCCGCGAGGGGGAGATAAATTTGGACGCCCGAATCGAGAATGCTCGAGTACGCATTTTCGGGTTTCGCGTCCAGCGTTGAATCAATTTGTAATTGCGCCGCATCCAAACGCGCGAGCGAGGCGAGAACAGCGCGCTGTGTTTCAAAGGACGCGGCATGTTCGCCTGCGGCAATGATGGCGGCGATGCGTTTCGCAGGTTCCACATTGAATTCCGAACGCGCGTTGCGAATTGCGCGCACCGAGTCCATGATGCGCGCGAACGCGGCTTCGGATTCCGCGTCCGTATGTTTGCCGCCTTCAGGAAATTTTGCCACAATCAACGCCTCACCCTTGTGCGGAAGATGCTGCCAAATCTCTTCGGTGACGAATGGCATCATCGGATGAAGCAGACGCAACGCGTGTTCCAACACATGCACCAACACCGCGCGCGTGTTGTGTTTCGCGCGTTCGTCATTTCCACTCAGCGTCACCTTTGACGCTTCGATATACCAATCGCAGTATTCGTCCCACAAGAAATGATAAATGTCCTGCGCGGCTTCGTTGAAACGATATTCGCGGAACAATTCATTCACGCGATTCAACAAACCATGCTCGCGCGAAATTATCCATCGGTCGGCGAGCGACAATTCGCTCGCGTCGGGTTTGTGCCACGTCGCGTATTGTTCGGGATTGTCACCCAAGTTGGAATTCACAAAGCGCGCGGCATTCCAAATTTTGTTGCCAAAATTGCGCGCTTCGGCAATTTTTTCCAAATTGATGCGCACGTCATTTCCCGGCGACGCGCTGGTGATGATGAAAAAGCGAAACGCGTCGGCGGAATAATCGGCGATGACGTCGAGCGGATTATCGCCGGGGCGAAAATCGCTCTTGGACATTTTTGTTCCGTCGGTGTGACGCATGATGCCGTGTAGATACACCGTATCGAATGGAATTTCCTCCATCAATTCGAGACCCATCATAATCATCCGCGCGACCCAGAAAAACAAAATGTCGTAACCCGTTTCGAGTACGGAGGTTGGATAAAAATATCTCAAATCTTCCGTGTCGTCGGGCCAACCGAGCGTGGAAAAGGGCCACAGTCCTGACGAGAACCATGTATCCAACACATCGGGGTCTTGTTCCAACGTTACGGCGTCGCCCAATTTCACGCGCGCTTGCGCGTATGCGTCCGCTTCATTGCGCGCACAAAACATGGAACCATCGGGCGCGTACCACACGGGAATGCGATGTCCCCACCACAATTGACGCGAGATGCACCAATCGCGAATGTTTTCCATCCACTGATAATAAATTTTTTCAAAACGCTGCGGCACGATTTTGATTTTGCCCGTGCGGACTGCTTCGATGGATGGTTCCGCGAGCGGTTTCGTTTTCACAAACCATTGTGTTGAAATTAACGGCTCGATGACCGTGTGACAGCGTTGGCACGTGCCGAGCGAAATGGTGTAATCCTCGATTTTGTGAATCAAGCCGTCGCGTTCCAAATCCTCGATGAGTTGTTTGCGCGCGGCGTAACGGTCCATGCCCGCGTACTTGCCGCCGTTCTCGTTGATGGTCGCATCGAGATTCATAATGTTGATGAACGGCAAATTGTGTTTCATGCCGAGTTCGTAATCGGTGGGGTCGTGCGCGGGCGTCACTTTGACCGCGCCCGTGCCAAATTCGCGGTCAACGCTTTCATCCGCGATGATGGGAATGCGGCGACCGAGCGGTGGGAGAATCGCGAATTGTCCAATGAGCGCGCTGTAGCGTTCGTCATCGGGATGCACCACCACTGCCGTATCGCCGAGCATCGTTTCGGGACGCGTCGTCGCCACTGTGAGATACGCGTCAGGTTCGCCATCAATCGGATAATTCACGTAATACAATTTTCCTTGCACGTCCTCATGTTCCACTTCCAAATCGCTGATGGCGGATTCATCTTTGGGACACCAATTGACGAGACGCGGACCGCGATAGATGAGACCCTTTTCGTACATCCGAACGAATGCTTCGCGCACCGCACGTGAAAGTTGTTCGTCCATCGTGAAACGTTCGCGCGTCCAATCCACCGACGCGCCGAGCCGCCGAATTTGGCGCGTGATGATGCCGCCGTATTCGGCTTTCCATTCCCACACGCGTTTTACAAATTCTTCGCGTCCGAGCTCGCGGCGCGAGGTGCCTTGCTTTTCGAGCGCGCGTTCTACCACATTCTGCGTCGCAATCCCCGCGTGGTCGGTGCCGGGCAGCCACAGCGTCGGTTCGCCCATCATGCGATGCCAGCGAATGAGCAAATCTTCGAACGCCACAAACATCGCGTGCCCGTGATGCAATTCGCCCGTCACGTTCGGCGGTGGAATCACAATCGTGAACGGTTTTTTGTCCCAATCAATCTTTGGTGTGAAATAGCCACGCGATTCCCACCAATCGTACAAGCGCTGTTCTGTTTCACGCGGGTCGTAGGATTTTGCCATTTCGTTGGACATGGTTCATTACCTCTGAAAAAATTTATGAGCGGCGATTTGCCGTGTTGATTCATGATTCCTGATTTGTTGGGCATTTTGAAAAATCATAACTCATGTTACGCAGAATTGTCATTTCGAGCGGTCTTGCGAGAAATCTCGGTGGGAAAAACTGAGATTTCTCACAGAGTTTACCCCGAAGGATGGAGGGGTTCGAAATGACATGCGTAAGGTGAAATCATAAATCTAAAATCGGAAATCAAAAATAAAAAATCCCCTCCACCTCAAGGGCGAAAGGGATTCGCGGTACCACCTTGTTTAGGTATCAGATGGTAAGTAGCAGGTAGCAGGGAAAAACCCTACTACTTGCTACTTACTACATGCTACCTTTCTCTCGCGCTGTATCGGGCTCACCCGCAATTCACTATTGAACACGCGTTACGCGCATGGTTCGCGAATTGAACTCGGCGGCGACGTTCGGCATTGTGTTTGTGTGAATGGTTTTCAGCCGATGACCATTCGTTGCTGTCACAACGCAATGCCTACTCTTCCGCGTCAATGTCTCAAGTATTCAATTTCACAAACATTATAGCCAATCGTCGCAATCGGTCAATCGTGAACGGGAATGAAACCGACCAAGACGGGCAGACTTTCGCGCGGAATGTCCGCGATGGGGACGCGGTTTTCTTCTTGCAGTAAATCCGCCACGCTCGATAAAAATACATCCACGATGCGCGGGTCCCACTGACGCCCGCGTTCCTGCAGCAAAATGTTGGCTGCTTGTTTGGGCGTCATCGCGCGGCGGTAGGGACGGTCAGAGGTCATGGCGTCAAAGCCATCGGCGACGGCGATAATGCGCGCGCCCAGCGGAATTTCCATCCCTTTGAGTTTGTGCGGATAGCCCGCGCCATCCCACCGCTCGTGGTGATGCAGCACCATCGAGCGCCCGCGTCCAAAGTCGGGATACTTGGCAAGCAAATCGGCGCCCGCCTGACAATGCGACTGCATGAGCAAAGTTTCTTCGGGCGTCAACAAAGTTGGCTTGTTCAAAATGCAATCGGGAATTCCGAGCTTGCCAATATCATGCACGCGCGCCGCCGTGAGAATCAAGTCCGCTTCTGCGCCGCGCAGATTCATGCCCCGCAATATTTGGCGACAATATTCCGCGACGCGACGCGAATGTCCTCCGGTGTAATGGTCGCGCAAGTCCACTGCGTCTGCCATGCCTTCCAGCAGCAACTGCGTTGACGCGCGCATTTCTTTCGCGTGCTTGAACGCAAAGTAAATCATCACGCACGGAATCGCCCCAAAGAGCAGCGAAAGCGGTGAAATCATCGCCGCCAGGGCTGCCACCAGTCCAACCGAGTACTGCACAATTTCTGCAAGCGCGGAAGCGCGCAGGGTTTCATTCAAAACAAAAACCGGCGACTCGCCGCTCATCGCAGAAATTTCGAACGAGACGCTGAGCATGTCCAACAAAAACATGACGACCGCGCCAAGCAGCAAAGCGAGTGGAAATCCAAAAGGCAAATTCAGCGGCGTGCCTGCGACCGCTGAAGTAACAAAGCCAATAACCATCCAGCGCCCTGCTGCCGTTACCACATCGCTGTAACGGTTGCCCTTGCTCGCGCGCGCCAACCATTCGCTGATAAGAATCGCCGTGCCCGCGCATACAGTCGCCAGCGCGGGAGGCAAAAGTACGGCTATCAAAAACAGCGGAATGGTTGTGATGTACAACTTGATGTGATAACGCAAGTGAAGCGGAAAACGCTCGGCGATGAGGACTGCTGTCACCAATCCACCGGCAAGCGTCAAGTGGCTTGGCAGAACTGCCGCGCGAGGGTCCACTGCCGCTTGACTTGAGGCAAGCGAAAGCGCCAACGCGCCCAGAGCGATGGCGATGATTCCAAAAAGGGGTTGGGGAAAGATTCGGCGGAGAAGGGTTTTCGACATGTCGCTGCGGCTCCGTGATGCCCGGCATTCACCTGCTTGCAGTCAACGTCAAAATATCTTTGGCGGTGCCCACCGCATTCGACGACGTGCCACCTTCAATCACCATGAATCCCTCGATGGGCGCTTGTTTGTCGCCGGTGTTCACTTGAATATCAACGCGATACGCGCCGTCCACAGTTACGCCGGCAAGTCTGACGCGTTCGTCAATCGCGACACCATCAGTCTGTGTTCCCGCGTTCAAACCGCCCACTTGGTCAGCGGATAGGTCAAGGACAACATACTCGACGGACTCGATTTGGGTACGATTGGGAGCGCGCAGTCTATAGGTGACCTTTTTGATTTGGTCCGGTGTGGTCCCAATATCGAGCGTGACGGTTATTTTGGTCCCATCGGCAAGAACAATGATGGGGTCAACGCGACAGCCCGAAGGTCGCGCGAGAGCTGTCTGTGGTTGAATTACAAACACCACTAGCCAGACAAGCAAAACAGACCCGGCGAGTTTCGCCGCATGGCGGAAAATGGATTGCGTGTACATTGGTCATTTGCCCCGTTCTGTATGAACCTTGCACGCTTGGATACGGGTCTCACCGCGCCGGAGTGATGAACCGTGGTGCATTATGGTCGAACCGGTTGCAAGTAGAATTTCGTTTCCAGATGCCTTTTCAAACCAGATGTTTCAAATTAACTATGCCTTTGCCAAACGCTCGCTGACCTTGTGAGGGCAAAGCGAGAGCCGGTCCACACATCCAGCCAAAGAATATAAGAATCATTATAGAGAGCCAAGCATTAAGGTACAAATTACGAGACGCGCAATATATTCTAGCCAGAGACCGCGTCGGGGGCAATGAGGAATTTTCCCTACGCCTACCCAGTCAGCAGGGGCGAAGCATTCGCCACGATACTTGCGTAATCGGCAGACAGCTTGGCGAATGCTTTGCCCTTACGTTCCTCGCATCGAATGCGAATCAGCGCTAGGCATAAATCTCAAACAATTTGTCTATCGCTTCCGCCAACTGCGCGAGATTCGAGACTTCGTGAACGGAATCGAACAGCGGCAAGTATTCGAGCATGTCGCTGTCGCCCGTGCCCCAGATACGCGGGCCTTCGTTGTTGAACCACAACATTTTCCGCGCGCGCTTTTTGATTTCCTGCACGCGGTCGAGACGCGGATTCAAATAGTTGTTGCGTCCGTCGCCGAGAATAATGACGGTGGTACGATGGTCAACCGCGTCGAGAAATTCTTGCGTGAAATGGTCGAGCGAGTAACCGAGATTCGTGTTGTAATAGCCCGGCGGATTTTCGGCGAGCACCATTTCGACGGCGACTTCGGGGCGATATTGTTGAAACGCCGCGCCAATGTCGGTAATGTCGTCAATGAAAATGAACGGACGCGCTTTGGCGATTTGGTCTTGGAGTTCGTACACCAACCGCAGCATAAATTCCGCCACGGGACGCACGGACGTGGAAACGTCGCAGATGATGACGAGTTTCGGTTTCTGGTGATGGACTTTGTGTTTGAGTTCGAGCGGCACACCGCCGTTGCGTAAATTGCTGCGAATGGTCTTTTTGGCGTCCAGTGTGCCGCGTTTGCCTTTTTTCATTCGCAGTGCGGCGCGCGAACGCAAACGCGCGGCGAGGCGGCGCACTTGATGCCGCAACTCTTGAATATCTGCTTCGGACAAATTTTGAAACTTGCGGTTCATCAAATCGGGACCTTCAAACGGTTCGCGCGGATTTTCTTCGGCTTGCTGACGCGCAATTTGCATCCCGACATAATTTTCAATTTGCTCCTGAAGAATACCTTGGTTCGCGCGAATGCGCGCTGCGAGTTCGCGCAGTGCCTCGTCGCTCATCCCCATCTCGCGCAGCCGCTCCAACAGTTCTTGCACCAATTCTTGAAATTCCTGGTCCATTCCCAGCTGGCGCATCATGCGCCGCGCGAGCCATTGCTTTTGATACTCTTGGCGCGAGAGGGGCACACCCGCGCGGCGTCCCATTTCATCCAACTCGTCTTGCGATGGATTATTGCCCTCCATGATATACTTGAGCAGCTGCTTGAGACGCTCGTTATCGCCGAGCAGCGCGCGCAGTGCGTCCTTGAGCATTTCGGCATCTTCGGGCGACATGTCTTCGCTGGGATTCAACAACGGCGGACCGCCGCTTCCGAAATAGTACGGAAACAATTTTTCAAATACTTCGCGGTCCGGTTCCTCTTTGATGAGTGTGGTACTCAGCGCCGCTTTCCAAACTTCGCGTTCCTGAACGCCCATAACTCGCGTTGCCTGAAACGCGTCCGCGCTTTCAGCCAGCGACACGCGCACCCCGGCTGCGCGCAGTGCCGCGATGAATTCCACAATGCGTTGGTCCATCATGCCCTCTATCTCTTCCCGTTCCAATCTGTTCCGCACAATAATCCTCGTCACCAAACTTGTCCCGCTCGCGTTGGTTGCGCTCGCGGCGTGCAGCACCTCACAAGAGCCGCCGACTGTACCGCCCACAACAACCATCTCACCAACACGCATTCAAATTATCGAAACGCCCGCACTCAGCCCGTCAACACTGCGCGCGACCGAACCCACAACTCCCGCGCCAACATTTTCTTCTGCAACGGCAACGCGCATCGCCACACGTGCGACAATCGCAACTATACCATCTGCCACGTCGAGCGCGACCCTGACCGCGCTTTGGACTGCACCCGCCGCGACGCCTTTGCCATCACAAACGCCAACGGTCAAAATAATTTTCCCCGCAAATTTTCACGGCGACGCCGTGCGCGGCGCGGAATTATTCAAAACAATGCAGTGTGCGAGGTGTCACATTCGCCCCGGTCGCGGACGCGCGATTGCGCCCGAACTTGGGCATTTTGCTGCCGACGCGCAAGAAATTATTCGACGCCCGGACTATCACGGACAGGCGACGACGGCGGCGCAATACATTTACGAATCCATCCTCAATCCCAACGCGTACGTCCTGCCGCCGTTTGGTGATTTGACGCCTGACAGTTCCAGCATCATGCCCAAAGATTTTTCGCAGCGGCTGAACGAGACCGAAATTGAAAATCTCGTCACCTATTTGCTCACACTGCATTAGAGCGCGCGTCAGTCCAATTTCCCCACAAAGACGCGCGGCGTCGTCGGCGCGAGACTCCCGCCGGTTGGCTCGATGGTGATGCCGATTTCTTGGTATTCGCCGAGCGGACGCGGCGCTTGAATCACCGCCACCGCGCGCCCATCGTAATCCGCGCGAAAGGTACCGCCATTTTCACGCCCCATGTTATCACGCAGCCACACTTGATATACGTGTTCGTGGTCGAGCGGCGCGAGATTGTACAACCATAACAGCCCCGTCGAATTTTGCGCGGTAAGACACAAATAACCCTTGTCGTTCGCCGCCGCATCCTCGCTGCGAATAGGAACAAATTTCAAATTACGCGCGGCAAAGAGCTGCTGCACTTGCGCGGCTTGCGCGTTGCTCTTTTGCGACTGCCACGCAAACGCGCCCACCGCGCCAAACAGAAACAACAAAAAGATTGCGAGCAGTCCAAACGCCCAACGCGGCATCGTCACACCGCGTTCCCAAAAGCGCGCGCGCTCGCTCCGCGCCGCGCGTCGTTTTTCGAACGACGCGTCGCGTCGCGCATCTGCTGCGGCGAGATTGAGCAAACGCGCGCCGACATGCGCAGGCACAATTTGGGGCGGAACGTGTTCGAGCAATTCAGCTGCGACAAATTGGTATTCGCTCCACAGCGCGCGGCATGACGGACAAACGTCCAGATGTTGTGCCACACGCGCGGACTCGTCCTCCGTCAAACCGCCGACGGCGTACAAAGGAATCTGCTCTTGAACTTGCGAGTGCTGCATCTCTAAAGATACGTTCCTGCGAATGGCTTGGATGAATTCCGTACCACCGCATCGAAAACAGTCTAACGCCGAACGCAGCGCGACTGTTTCCGACACGCCAAGCGTCCAGGGCATCATTAACCAACTTGTCGTGAGCGCGTGTTGCTGTTGGGCCGCTTTCTAAACGAGTCCTCGCGCTTGACGCAAAAGAGCTTGTTTAATGATGCATTAGGGCAAATGGGCATCGCCATCCTTTAGCATCGCGCGCAATTTTTTCAAGCCAAGCAAGATACGACTTTTGAGCGTGCCAAGTGGAATGTGTAGATGCGCGGCAATCTCTTCGTGCGTGTACCCTTGAAAATAACACAGTTCAATCGCGAGGCGTTGTTCGGGCGGAAGATGCCGCAGGAGCAGATGCAGTTCGCGCTGCGAATCTATCGGTTCGACGAGGGGGGCGAATTCTTCGGCGACGGACGCGTCGTCCAAAGACAATGCAGATTGAATGCGGCGGCGGCGGCGGCGCAATTGGTCAATCGCGCGATTGCGTGTAATGCTCAAGAGCCAGGTCCGAAAACGCGCATAATCGGCTTGGTATTGCTCGGCTTTGTTCCAGACGGTTAAAAAAATTTCCTGCGTCAGTTCTTCGGCGACGGCGGCATCGCGCAAAATATACTGCGCCAGCGAATATACCGCGCTGCCGTGACGTTCGTACAATTGCCGCAACGCGGCAGGGTCGCGCGCGAGCACCTGGACCAACAGCTGCTCGTCCGAGACAACTGCCGCGTCAATCTCTGCAGAATGGGATTGCACGGGCGTTATTGTACATGAAATCAACGTCCGCGTCGCGGATTAAAGCGCGTCAAATTGCTGCGCGGTTCATCATCATCGTCGTCGCTCATGCCGCCTTTGAATTCACCCAAAACGCGTTTCGCGCGCTGTACGTCCTGTTCGTACTTGAGCAATATCGTCAGCGTATTGTCCAACACTTTTTCGTCAATGGATTTGGCGTTCAACATCACCAGCGCGCGCGCCCAGTCCAGCGTTTCGCTCACGCTCGGATATTTTTTCAATTCCAACCCGCGCAAGCGTTGGACGAGCTCCACTGCCTGTTTTGCCAACTGCGGCGAAAGGTCGGGCACTTTGAGGCGCACGATACTCAACTCGGATTGAACGGTCGGATAATCAATGTGCAAGTATAGACAGCGGCGTTTCAACGCTTCCGAAAGTTCGCGCGTGTTGTTGGAGGTGAGCAAAACGAGCGGCATGTGTTTCGCTTTGATGGTGCCGAGTTCGGGAACGGTGACTTGGAAATCGCTCAGCACTTCCAGGAGAAATGCTTCAAACTCGGCGTCGGCGCGGTCAATTTCGTCAATCAACAACAGTGTCGGATGGTCACTGTCAATCGCGCGCAAAAGCGGACGCGGCAAAAGGAAACGCTGGGAAAAGAAAACATCCTCTTCTTTTGCCACGCGGTCTGCCGCTTCGGCGAGCGAACGCGTATCGTTCAGCATCGTCGCGAGTTTATCGCGCAGCAGCTGTGTGTACAACATCTGCTTGGCATATTCCCATTCGTACAATGCTTTCGTTTCGTCCAGCCCTTCGTAACATTGCAAACGAATCAATTCGCGCTGCACCGCGCCCGACCACGCTTTCGCGAGTTCGGTTTTGCCAACGCCCGCAGGACCCTCGACGAGAACAGGTTTCTGTAATTTATCTGCCAGATAAACGACGGTTGAAATTTCTTCGGTCGCAATATATTGCTGTGTGGCAAGCGCATCGCGCACTTGCTGAATGGAATCAAACATTCTGAAAGGAACGGACGCGGGTGACGCTCAAGGCGATACTCGTCGCGCGTATCCGTTGTCGAAACAGTTTCAATTTTGGCAGCGTGGAAGGACATTGCTGCGTATGTATTACGAACAAAAGGCGTGGGTGAAATTGGCGCGGCACAAGTCCATTTTTGCCGCGCGCGGAGTGACCAAAATTTTACCTCATTTAGAAATGGCGTCAACGTGCCAAAGGGACACTTTCGCCGTGCGACGCAAATCTCAAGGGTTCCCCGCTTGCGCCACCGTGAGCGGCACGCTCGTTCGTTCGTCCAAATTCTCCCAATGATACAAACCCCATTCCGGCGGGTCTCCGCACCCCGAACACGGAAAACGCGTCACGACCACCGGCGTCGTAATGCCTCGCCCGATGCGCGCCGCCGCGTCGGCGTAGGTAATGAGATAGGCGCGGTCATACGGACGCAGAATGTTTCGCACATAGTCCACCGCCCCATCATCCGCCAGAGAGACTAATTGATATTTTTGATGAGTCAGACGCAAGAGATAAATCAAATTGCTCGCGACGGCGCCGCCCCGCCCCGTGCGTACATTATTCAACGTGTGGTCGAGCAATATAGGCACACCGGCATCATTTTGTAGATAGGTCACAATATCCAACATGCCATTGTTGGTCTTGGATTGGGCGAGCGCATCGTCATAGTACTGCTGCAAGCCAATCAACGGCACAACACATACCACACCCAGCGCGAGTGCCCACGCGCCGCGCGCCCCATACACATAAATTTTTTCTGCTGCGCCCGCGCGTTCCCAAACATAAATCAAAAGCATGCCCCACGCGGCAAAGACCAATGGCAGCAGCGGTTCAAAATAACGCGCGCTGTCCGGCAGCGCATAAAAACGATTAAAGGTGGCGAAAAAGAAAATCGCGCCGCCAATCCCCATGAGAGGCAATTTTTCGCCACGCCGCGCGAGCCACACCGCCGCGCCAAATGTGAGAATCCAAAACGCAAACGTTGCGAGCACGGCTGCCGCGTCACCCAACTGCTCGCTCATCACGCCACTACCCACTTGCGCGACCGTCCACATAGTGAGCCGCAAATTTCCGAGAACCGTTTGGAGCGAAGGGGCACTTTCGAACGCGTACTGTTGTTGACGCGCCGCGTTCAACGAACCACCCGGGGAAAGCAAATTATAGTACAGCACCGGGCTGTAGGCGAGAAATGCCGCGCCCACCGCCAAGTACGGGGCAAACGATTTGAACTGTGCGCGCGTTTTGGAATTCCACAAAAAATCAATTGCGAACGCGGGCGCGAGCGCAAGCGCGGAGGGATGGGTTTGGACTGCCAATCCGAACAACAGTCCGGCGAGGACAAGCCACCAATGCTTTGTGCCGCGCGTCCCGCGCACATAGGCATAGAGTGACAGCGTGGTAAAAAACGGCGTCGTACAGTTTGACCAGGCGACGTGACTGTTGAACAAAATGTGGTACGAATTGACGGCGAGCAAAAGTGCGGCGATGAGCCCCACACGGGAATCGCCGCGCGCCAGCGTTTTGCCCAACGCGAACGCGGCAAGCACTGTCAACACGCCCATCCCGAATACAAACGCGCGCGGCAGTTCAGGACTATAGCCGAAGATTTTCAACAGCGCGGCGTTCGCATACGCAAACAGCGGTCCGTCGTACGAGTCCACCGCGACGAGCGGGTAACGTCGCTCCTCCAACATCGTCATCGCCCACTGCACTTCTTTGTACTCATCCGTGAGCGGAGGAATTGCCATCCAATTCGGCAAACGGACCAAGATTGCCAAACCAAGAACAAAAACGAGCGCGAACCACTGGAACGGAATTTTCAACGACGACACGCCGGGCTCCTCTTACAAGTTTATTCAAAAACGATGAGAGGCGGAAATTCGTTCCGTTCGCGGCAAGCGACGCGCCGGGTTTTCAAACGTTCGCGTCTTGGACGCGCAATTGTTCGCGAAACTGTGTGCGATACAAGCGCGCGTACAAACCATCTTGTTCCAACAACTCGGCGTGCGTGCCGCGTTCGACAATCCGTCCGCCGTCCACGACGAGAATCACATCCGCTGCGAGAATGGTCGAGAGGCGATGCGCGATGACGACGCTCGTACGGTTGTGCATCAGGGGTTTCAGCGCGTCTTGAATTAATGCTTCCGATTCGGAATCGAGTGAGGAAGTCGCTTCGTCGAGTACGAGGATGCGCGGATTTTTGAGAATGACGCGCGCAATCGCGACGCGCTGTTTTTCGCCGCCGCTCAAACGATAGCCGCGTTCGCCGACCACCGTGTCGTACCCTTTGGGCAATTTCGAAATAAAATCGTGAATGTTCGCCGCTCGCGCCGCCACTTCCATTTCCGCCTGCGTCGCGTCTTGTTTTGCGTACAGCAAATTCGCGCGCACAGTATCGTGGAACAAATACGTTTCTTGCGTCACCATGCCAACATGATGCGCGAGCGATTCTTGCGTCACGTCGCGCAAATCGTGCTCGTCAACCAAGATGCGTCCTTCGGTCGGGTCGTACAAACGCGGAATGAGATATGTAATGGTCGTTTTGCCCGCGCCGCTCGGACCGACGAGCGCGACGAGCTGCCCTGCGCGAATGTCGAGCGAAACATTTTCCAGCGCCCAGCGCCGCGTGGGCACAATCCGCGCGCTGTGTTCCTCAGCGTCCTCAGCGTGGACATGTCCGTTCGCGCCGTTGCCGTTCGCGCCGTTGCCGTTCGCGTTGGGATGGAAATGCGGCTCGCCCATTAACTCGCGCATGTACGGATTTTGATTCTCGTGTTCGTCTTTGGCGAGATACGAAAAGGAAACATTTTCAAAACGCAGATTGCCTTGAATGTTTTTCAATTCCACCGCGTCGGGCTTGTCCTGAATTTCGACGGGAATGTTGAGCGTTTCAAACACGCGCTCGAACGAAACAAGCGACGTTGCCAAATCTACGCGCGAATTAATCAGCGCGGTAATCGGTCCGTACAATTGCGCAAGATACGCGGCGAACGCGATGATGGTGCCGACGGTGAACGCGCCTTGAAAGACCAACACGCCGCCGCCGAAATAAACCATCGCCGTGCCCATCGCCGCGACGAGTCCGAGAATGAGAAACAATACGCGCCCGACGATGGACTGACGCACGCCAATATCGGCGAGCTTTTCGGAATAGTCGCCGAATTTTTTCACTTCGTATTTTTGGCGCGCGAACAGTTTGGTGAGGAGCGCGCCGCTCACGTTCAACGTTTCCGACAATTGCGAATCGAGTTCGGCGTTGAGTTGATATTGTTCCTTTACCAATTTGCGGAGTGTCAGACCGATGCGCCGCGCGGGCAAGAGAAACAAGGGAAAAATAATCAGCGCGAGGGCGGTGAGACGCCAATCGAGCGCAATCATTACGCCGAGAATCAGCACCACATTCACCGCGTTGGTGATGATGCTGATGAACGTGCCCGTCACCGCGCGCTGCGCGCCGATGACATCATTGTCGAGCCGCGAAATCAATTCGCCCGTTTTGACGTTCGTGAAAAAACGGAGCGACATTTGCTGCATGTGCGCGTACAGCGCTTTGCGTAAATCGGCAATCACACTTTCGCCGACGCGCGACGAAAGATAGCGCTGCCCCATGCCAATGAGACCATCAAGCAGCGGAATCGCGACGAGTCCGAGCGAATAGTAAATCAACAGCTGTAAATTATTTTTGCCGAGCGCGTCGTCAATGATGCCGCGATACAAGAGCGGCGGAATCAGCCCAATCAATGAAGAAACAAAAATCGCAAACAGCAGCAATGTCAACTGCAACGCGTACGGGCGCGCGAACTGCGCCACGCGTTTCAACAACGGAAGCGAGATATTTGTTTTGTCTTTTTCGTCGTACTGGATGTACCGCCACCAACCACCACCGCCGTGCATAGGACCTCCATTCAAAAATCGAGACGAGTGAACAAAGATTATAGCACTCGCATTCTGCTTGAACAATCGCCAAAAGGATAGTTTCGCACGGAAATAAAAAATCGCCGCGCAGTTCGCGCGGCGATTTTCGTTCGTCTCAAGAGATGTTTACACCTACGGGCACACCTCCAACGGCACAGACAACGGCTTGCCGTCAAGATTTTGATATGCCTCGTATTTGCCCGGCGCGAACCAGGTCGCCGCTTGCGCATAATATTTTTCACACGGTCCGCCGCGCCCACCTGTCACCGGCACATGCGAAACATTCACGTAACTGATTCCGCTTTGAAGCGTCCCTTTGTTATCGTGTAAAGAATCTCCAAAAAATTTTCCTCTTTTCTTGTCTGGAGCGTTTTCGCCATAGATGAGGAGCACTATCAAGTCCTTGTAGTTTTGCGGCTTGCCGCTCGAGTTCAAAAAAGTGAATGTAAACGTTGCGGTTTGGTTCCGTTTTGGGTTGCTCGGCGAAATGACAATGTTGGTAACGCAGACGCCCGAAGGAGCAGGACACTTTTTGTCAACGTTGTTGTCAACGGGATTCGGGTTGGGATTCGGATTGGGATTGGGATTCGGATTTGGGTTGGGTGGGTCAAGCTTGTCGCACGCCTTCTGCGTCCACACAAAATAGAACGCGCCATGATTGACAGAACGCCGCGTCAAGCCGAATACTTGACCCCCCACCTTGTTCACTGCCGTATATGAAATCGGCTGCCACGCCATTGCGATGTGAGGATATTTCCCACAGTTGACTTGTGCGCCCGACAAGAGTTCGCCCGCGATTCGCGTGGCATTCTGAACTCCCTTGGCAGCCAACCATCGTCCAAATGCTCGCGCCTCCAAGAGGGCTTGGCTCTTTATCTCCGCCATGATTTTCGCGCTCGCCGCGCCTTCGGTTACGACGAGTTCGACTCCCCACTCCAGAAACTTGGCCGGACTTGCCCAATTCACAAACTGTCGCGAAGCAAAATAAACATTTTCGGCTCCGCCATATTTGTCATAGATTTCTTGGCGAATGCGCTCGTACTCATTGTGAGTGATGGTTTGGATAAACTTGGGTGAGGGAACCAATTCGAGCGCGGCAGCAATGTCCCCACTGATTGCCCGCTGAAGTCGTTCGAGGTCAAATTTTGCGTCAAAGACATCAAAGCACTCGAAATCGAACCATTCGAACCACCTGGGCAGTGGACAAATATGGACTGTACCAAAGTCCCAGTTCCCAGAGAACCGATTGGTTTCAAGATTGTAAATGATTTTGGCGTGTGATTCGTACGGCACGCGGTAATCGCAGTCTTTGAATGGATTCAAATCTTTCCAACACTTGTGTTCGCCCCAAGAATGGCACGCGGTGATTGTTGCAACCACCGTAATTTCGCGCGCGTCTATGTTCAAGGTAGCCGAATCTATAGAGTCACTTCCGCAATTTCCCGGTTTGGGCAGGCGGTCCAAAATCGTTGTCAGTGCGGATTGCATTTCGGCTTGCGCTTTGAGCTCGATTTCATTTTTGAGGAGCTTTTGGAGATTTGAGGGCAATAAGCCTGTAATGGAATTGCCGTCCAAATTGATCGCGCGCAGTTTGCTTAGCTTTCCGAACGCCGCAGGAATTTTGCCGGACAGTGAATTGCCGTCAAGATAAAGTCGCTCGAGTGCTGCAAGCTCTCCGAACGATTCGGGAATACCGCCATTCAGCCGATTGTCGGCGAGACTCAATAATTGCAATGCGGCGAGATTTCCCAGTTCGGCAGGAATTTGTCCGTCCAACTGATTGCTTTGCAAGGTCAAGCTGACCAGATTTTGCAGATTGCCTAATTCGCGCGGCAAACTTCCTCTCAAACTGTTCGATTCCAGCCGCAGCTCTCGCAGCGCGCCCAGTTGTCCCAAACTTGGCGGCAGCGTTCCACTCAACTGATTGTCTGCCAAATAGAGCGCGCGCACTCGCCCGGCCTCGCATTCCACGCCGAGCCAGTTGCACGGATGAGTGTTTGCCAACCAGCCAAAATTGTCTCTCCAATTCGCGCCTTGCGTATCATTGTACAAACTGACGAGCGCCTGACATTCGGCTTGCGGAATCTCATCAATCAAAGAACACGAAATCCCGGCGGCGCTCGCGGTCCCCGATTGTGCTAACAGCATGAGTGCCAAAGCCATCACGACGGAAGCGACAACGAGAATTTGCTTGGTATTTGTTTTCATGGTTGCACTCTTTTTTTGAGCCATGTTCAAAGCGCAACGACGCGATTGAACTGATTTCCATTGAGATTTGCGGTCAACAAACCTCTACCATCGCTTACGCATATATACCTGACGATATCCATTCCCATCAGATGCAGCATCGGTCCAGAATAAAGCATACTGTCCGTCCGACGAAATAGATGTGCCGTACGCGTCAGGACCTGCATCCGAACCATCCGCTGCAAGTGAGTATTTCGTCGTTGTGTTGGTCTGGAGGTCCCGCACGAAAGCATAGTTATCAATTAAATTGTCATAGGGCGGAGGTTGGTCGTGATTGCCCGCGGTAAACGTCACATAACGCCCATTCCCGGATATCTGCCCAATAGATGCGCTTTCTTCAAAGGCATTGCCATCGGGGTCAAGCGAAATGCGCGTGGTCGTGCCTGTCTGACGGTCATGGAGAAAAACGTCGCGGGCTTCGTTGGTATCGTTGGCTACCAGATTTGAGGCATCCGAGCTAAAGACTACATAGCGCCCATCATCAGAGATGGAAGCATAGGGGGATGTATTGGAACGATCGTTCCCTTCCGTGCCATCGGTGGCAACCGAGACGCGCGTTGTCTCGCCCGTCTGCATGTCGTGGACAAAAATATCGTCACATGTATCATAGTCAGGCACGCTGTCATAATCGCAGATGAGGTTCGTATCATCATCCACCAAATTTGTCGCGCCGGATGAGAACACGACAAAGCGTCCGTTAGCCGAAATGAAAGGATATTGCGAGTCGCCCCAACGCGGTGCAGTTCCCTGTACACCTTCCGACGAGACCGAGACCAGTGTCGTTGTGCCGGTCTGCATGTCATGGACAAACACATCGCCATTTCCATTGCTATCGCCGCATCCCATGAGGTCGCCCCATGCGTGAAATGCCACATAGCGCCCGTTTGCGGAGATGTAGGGTTGGTCGGAATAGAATCCCACCGTCTCTGTGCCATCACAATTGAGTGATACGCGGACGGTTGTGCCGGTCTGCATGTCATGGACAAAAACATCTGCCGCTTGGTTCGTATCATCGGCTACAAGATTTGTAGCCACCGAAGCGAAAGCTACATAGCGTCCATCCGCCGAAATCGAAGGGCTGTATGAGGAGTCATTCGCTTGCGTGCCGTTTGAAGAAACGGACGCGCGCGTGGTTGTGCCCGTTTGCAGGTCACGGACAAAGATGTCGCGTTTCGCATTGGAATCTCCTGTGACCAGATTAAACGCATCCGATTCAAAGGCGACATAGCGTCCGTTCGCGGAAATTGCCGAGCCATCAGAGTCGCGATTTCCCAACGTGCCATTTGACGAAACAGAGACGCGGATGGTGGTGCCACTTGTCTGGGTGGCAGTTGCAGTCGGCGTGCGCGTCGCCGTCATGGTTGGCGTGCGTGTGTTTGTCGCCCCCGCAACTTGTGTCGCCGTTCTGGTTGGTGTGTGTGTATTTGTCGCACCGACAACTTGTGTCGCCGTTTTGGTGGCAGTGGGCGATGCGTTCGCCGACCCAACACATTTCACCTTGACCACCGCCGCAGACTTTTTTGTGACGCGCAAATCGCATTGGTTTGCCAAAACCTTTTGCTTTTGTCCAACGTTCAAAATCACTTTCGCGAAAGGATTGCGTTCACTTGGCGCAGAGAGGTTCGTGGCAGCTTTGCAAACAACTTGCACGAGCGCGGGCGTCTCTTTTTTCACTTTGAGATTACAGGTGTTTGCTTTGATGGTCAGCGTTTGTCCTGCACTGAGCGTTGTCGTTCCATTCGGTGCCGCGTTGGCCGTAATAACGCTCAGCCCTGCGGCAAGGACAACGCAAAGAATCGGGACCAGCCATAAAAGACGTTTCATGTTGCGGTCTCCCAAAAATAAACCGTAGTAGCGAATTCATTCGTTTTATGCGCTCGCCATTTTCATTCGTTGTGGGCGAGCCAACGGCGCATAGCAAACTCCCCTAAAAAGGTGCGGCAAAATTCCTTGCGGACAAGGTTCACCATTTGCCCTACACTCACCCAAATTTTCATTCGGCGGAGGTGTGCGAGATGCACATCCTCGGTTCCATTGCTGTACGAATGAGGCACATAGTACAGCATAAACACGCGCGGAAGTAAAGACCTTTGCCGATACAAAAACCGATACAAAATTTCAGCCCTCTCGACAAAAGGGCTATGGCAAAGAATGCCCATTTCGCCGCGCAAGCTGCACCAGACTTGAGCGCTCGCCGCGCGGCACCTCCAATTTTTCCAGCATCAAATCCGCCAGATGTTTCGAAGGGCGCAATTGGTCGGCTTCGATTTTGCGAATCGTGATTTCGGCAACGCCGAGCTGTCGCGCCAATTGTTTTTGCGTTACATCGCAGACGCGGCGGCGCAGTTTTAGCCAAGCGCCAAAAGTGAGAGTGATAGATTCAGACATACGCACTCGCTTTCTAAACAAGTTGTCGTCATTAAAGCAGAAACGGACGCGCAATAAAAGAGTTTGAGCGATACGAAAAACGATATAAACGCGCGCACGCGTCCGTTTCTCTTTTGTGCGGCTACGCGCTAATCGCGCCGCCGCGCCTGCCGCGCCAATTCCGACGCTTCCGCTGCTTCGACCTCCAGCGCGCGGGCGAGCAATTCCGCCAGTTCGCGCGAAGGGCGCAACGCGTCCGCCTCGATTTTGCGGATGGTAATTTCGGCGCAGTACGCGCGGCGCGCCAATTCATTTTGGGTGAGGTCATTCGCGCGCCGCTGTGCTTTGAGCCAACGTCCAAAAGTGACAAACGAGTTCATGGTTTTCCTCCTGATAGGACTGCAAATTGGATGTTGCGCTCACCGTATCACGCGGGAGTTGTAAAAGTGGCGATATATCGGTTGTAAAAAATCGCGCGGCGGAAAAATTTTTCCGTCGCGCGTTGTATCGGTTTTTGTATCGGTTGCGTTGGCGCTTTTCGCCTTATACTCGTGTGAAAATAAAAAGGCGCGGCGAGCACAAGGGCTCTGTCCGCGCGCAGGGTTCTGTGCTACAGTGTGCGGCAATTCCGCGAGGAAAATTTTTCGGAGGGAGAAGGGAGTGCTATGGCAGATTATAGCGATTACAAAAAACAGTTCGACGCCTTGATGGATGTGTTAAAGCTCTTTGAAAAGAGATATGAACTCCCAGCGGATGGTCTCGGCTGGCCCCGCCAGAAGGAAATCTACAAGCTGGTACAGCGTTTGAAATGGTTTGCCAAAGGACAATTCTTGTTTTTTTATTATGGCTTTACAGGTAAGCATACGGACTTGGGCTATCCCGTGCTGCATCAAGAAATCGCGCAAGGGACTGACCAAATCCAATATCCCGCCGAGCATGTTCTCGCCACCATCCTGTACCAAATTGCGGCGGACATTGCCGTGATTCAGAATGCGGCGGAACAGCGGCTCTTGCATTACACAGTATATGGGCCAGGGCAAAAGCGTCATTCCATCAATTTACCCAAGGGAGCTTTAGACTCCGCAGAGAAAGCAGATGTCACGGATGACGCGGCGCAAGATTTTTTTGTCTCGGCAGATTCGTTTGCCCAAGCGTGTCTTTGGCAAGCCAAGACAGTGGCGAACGAATTTCGGGAGGACAAATTTGTCTTGACGTATTTGACCAATTCGGTTCAGGCGCGCGTGGTGCCGTATGCAAATGTTGTGTTCATTGGAATTCCGTCGTCCGTCACGGCGAGTGGACGCAAGAATTCTGCCATCGCGCACGAAGTCGGGCATTTCCGTTTTTGGCATTCGTTTCCGCAGACCGGCGATGCGTCGCCAAAATCAGGGGCGAACATGCCCGATTGGGTCAAGCAAGTGAACGCGCCGCGTCTTAATCTGCGCGAACTGTTTTATCCGTTTCAATATGCTCCCGAGCCAACAAGCGTGCCCACGCCGCCGTGGGCAGAGGAAATTTTTGCCGATGTGTATGGTGTCTTGTTTGGAGGACCCGAGTATATCCGCAGCGCAATGGAACTTGCGCTGGAACATTCGACCAGAGGGTTTGCGGATTTTAACTACAGCGACCCGCACCCCACGCCATTGATTCGTCCCGTGCTTATGATTAAGGCACTCGGCGAATTGACCAAAGGAACTGTGCCACTTTTGGCGCGCGACGCGGGGGAGGTACAAAAGCAAGCCATTGCGCTGTTCAATGAATGGAAACGGAAATTGCGCGACCACAAAATTCTGTTCAGCGAGACTCCCGACAAGGATGATGACGACGCGACGGACTTGGAACTCAAATTCAGGGACGGAGCACTGGCGACCCTTGTCGGCAATACCATCGCGTGGCATACGCGGGAATTGAATTTGAGTACGGTGAGTGGAAAGGATTTGAGCAAACTGACGGATGAGCAACTCAAGGAATTGAGTAAAGAGGACAAGCGGAGAAAATTTCACGCAGAGGAATTAGTGGCGCAAGCGGTCCAAGCACTACGCTTTGTGTTTCGAGATGCGCCGCCAGCCAAGACGCTTTGGGGATGGTCAGATAACGTTGAGCAAGCAGTGCAAGAAATGAGCGAGTGGTTTGGCAATGCCAAAGAATACGCGCAAGCGGTGAACGAGTTTCTTGAGCGCTGGAACTCTTGGCGGCTGGTGCTGCCCAAGCTCATTGAGAGTGGTCATTTGTCGAATCCCTTTTTGGTGCATGCGCCCGCGCAACCAGAGAATCCCGATTCATTACCGCAAGATTGGAAGGAGTGGGCAATCCAGCAAAAGAATTATTTCGAGTCCGACACGTTTGACAAGACACCGCTGCCCGAAATGTACGCGGGCGATTTCGATACGGTGATGAATCCAACCACGCGCCCATCGAACACCTGGCTCCCCGTCTTTGGCGCAGGCGGCTGGACGACAGAAGGACCGTGTGCCATGCCACCCAAGTAGTGTAATGGTATCAGATCAATGGATTGTTAGATCTCATTTTTAGTAACTGATGTTACGCATGTCATTTCGAACCCCTCAATCCTTCGGGGTAAACTCTGTGAGAAATCTCGGTTTTCCACTGAGATTTCTCGCAAGAACGGCTCGAAATGACAGCTACGGCGTAAGCTGAGTTAGTAACACCGCGCCAATAAAAAAACACAAGAGTCCCAAAGGACCCGTCGGCGGAACATGAATTGCAAAAATCAGTGTGAACGCTAGAAAGGCAACTGCGAGGCGCGGCGCGTTTCTTTGCCCAAGCGCGAGAGTGGCCCAAGTGACACTGATGATCCACCCCAACATTGCCAAACGTCCAATGACAAGGGCAATGGGCGAAAAATGAAATTCGTTCACCAGCAAAGCGATGGTCTGCCGTTGTTCGGGGGGCAAGCCGCGCGCAAACTCGATGGCAAGCCCGCGGCCAATCCCCGTGAGCGAATCGAGCGCGCTGAAAAAAATGACAAAGAGCCAAACACCCGCGCGACTGGCTTGAACGGCAAACCCCGACATGCCGTCGGTCAGCAACAGTACCGCCAGCGCGACGAGACCTGCTAACGGCAGTTGTAATCCATGCACCACGAGCCACACTTGGACTTGGGCGCGATCTCAGCATAAAGATTCGAGCCATTCACCTGTCAAGATCAACAACAAGGTGCGCTTGTCTTGTTGTGAGAGGAGCAAGCCGACAGAGGACAAAGTATTTCGCATGCGAACCTCCTTTTGAACTGTGTTTCGGAATTGAGTGCTTGATGCGACTTTCAAGGTGGCGTCTCAATGCGTTTTTGCAAATTTAATCTATTATCACAGTTGCTTGCAATTCTAGTCCTTAGCACGTCAAGATAAGGGTTTGCTGTTCCCTTAGCTAACGTAAATCCTTCCGACCAAGCCGAACATGCCTCTTCTGACCGTCCAAGCTTGTGGAGTATATCTCCCTTATCCAAAAGGGCAGCAGCTATAGTTCGTGTGTCGCCCAAGGCATAGTAAATACCCAAGCAACGTTCAATTTCTGAAAGGGCGTTATCATTTTCTCCAAGAATAGCAGCGAGGTCACTAAGAAGAAAATGGATGTGTGCCTGTATTTTTCTATCTCCTATTTTCCGCAAAGACTGGAGACTCTTTTCTGCATAGTCTCTCGCCAAATTGTATTTGGCTTGAGATTTGAATAAGAATGCCATGCCATAATAGGTTGCTGCCAGCTCCCCAACATCGTTCGTTTGCTCTGAAAGGGACAACGCTCTTTTTGAATATTCGTCCGCTGCACCAAAGTTACTACGACGACCTTCATTCATTGCCAACCATCGAAGAGTTATAATCAATGGACGTCCAACAGGCAAAGTCTCTTGAATCTGTAATGCGCGTATATATGGCTCAATGGCTGCATCAAAATCATTCAGCAGGGATTTTATTCTCCCCTGCATATACAACGTCTCTGCCACTCCCGCGCGGTCTCCGATTCGTTCGCGTATTTCTTGACTCTCCTCCAAGAATTTTTGCGCCGCGTCATATTCCGAACGTTCTACCGAAACGCGTCCGAGCAAAAACAACGCGTTCGCAATATTGTATTCATCATTCACTTCGCGGCTTGTCTGCAAGCCGTGTTGTAAATGTTCTTCCGCTTCCGCGTAATCGCCTTGGTCAATGCACGCTTTGCCCCAATTCAGTGACGCGTTGATGTAAGGGTCTTGCTCTTCCAATTCGCGCGCGCCGCGCATCACGTACGGATAATTTTTTCGCGCATCGGTGAAACGTCCGCGCGCAAACCACGCGTCGGTCAACACATCGCCATAATCAATCACCGCTTGCCACATTTCTTGCGCATGTGCGATTTCAATGCCCACATTCAAATTGTCCCACTCGTCTTCGAGCGCGAGATAATTTTTTCGATTTGTCGTGGCGAACGAGAGATAGTATTCGCAGAGACGGGCGTAGGATTTCTGATTTTTGATTTCTGATTTTTGATTTTCCCCGTCACCCGTCACCCGTTCCCGTAACCGTTCTTGAGAGAAATCGGCGAGCAGTGGATGCTGGCGATAACGCGTGTGACTCTCCAACGAGACGAGCGACAACGCGACGAGCGCATCGAGAATGTCGCGCGCCGAGAGGGTGTCAACCTCCACCACATACGCCAACGCATCCGCCGTGAACGAACGCGCGTCGAACACGCCGACATGTGCGAGTACAATTTTTTGCGCCTCATTCAGCGCGTCCCAACTCAATGCGAACGTTGCGCGCACGGCGCGGTCCGCCAATTGCAATTCATCCAAACGCCGCATCTGGGCGCGCAAGCGTTCCACCATTTCGCGCAACGTCCACGTGGGGCGCGAGACGAGACGATGCGCGGTAATGTCGAGCGCGAGCGGCAAGTTTCCGAGCAAGGTGCAAATTTCATTCGCAAATGTTTCCTGCCCCGCGACACGCGCATTGCCCAAAATGCGTGTGAGCAAATCCGCGCTTTCTTCCGCGTGCAGCACCGGCATTTCAATCACGAACGCGTCGAGCGCGGCGGCAATGTCGGCGCTGCGCGTGGTAAAAATCGTGCGCGTCTGCGCGCCGTTCAAGAGCAAGGGACGCGCGTCTGCCGCATCCGTCACATCATCCAAAATCACCAACACGCGTTTGTCGTGCATCAAACTGCGGAACGACGCGGCGCGCGCGTTCAAATCGGGCAACCCGCTAAAATCGCAACCGTATGCGCGTTCCCAACTCGCGAGAATCGCCAATGGTTCACTCTCGCGCAAATTGCCCCACAACACGCCGTCGGGAAATTGTTCGCGCAGACGATACGCCGCGTGAATTGCCAGCGATGTTTTGCCGATGCCGCCCATGCCGACAAGACAGAGACCGGAGACTGGAGACTGGAGACTAGAGACTGGAGACTGGTCACGGATGACGGATGCCTGGTTGCTGGCGACTGTTGACTGTTGACTGGCGACGAATTTCAATATTTCAAATTGTTCGACGCGTCCGACAAAGCGCGGCAAATCGGCGGGCACCTGGAAGGGGGGGGGGATTTTTTCTGCTGCGCTCAAAAACGCCGCGCCCTTGTTTCCCTGTTTCCCTGTGTCCAAATCACCCAAAGTTTCATTCCGCTTGATTTTTTCAAACAGCGCGGCGAGTTCCGCATCGGGCGCAACATCCGCGCGCGTTTTCAAAATGTTTTGATAATGCCGCAGCGCTTGACTGCGTTTGCCCTGCCGCGCCAACGCGAGCATCAATTGTTTGTGCGCGCCATCATCATATTCGTCGAGCGCCACGAGTTTTCGCAAACACTCGATGGCGAAATCAAAACGCGCCGCGTCCAGTTCAATGTGCGCGAGCCGTTCCAATGCGCGGCGATATTTGTTTTGCAATTCCTCGCGCAAGACCAAATGCCACTCGCGCTCACCCGAAAAATCTTGGCGGCGCCGCGTGTGATAGTCCTGCATAAAATCGCCGTGATACAACGCGACGGCTTGCTGCAGCGCGGCGCGTTCCGCGTCGAGATTTTCCGCCCGCCGCGCCGTTTCCGCATGCGCACAGCACAATTCAAATTCGCGCACGTCGAAATGCGACGCGCCCTCAAAATTGAATCTGTATTCTTCTTGCTCAAACACAACCCATTCGCGCGCGCCCAACACGCGGCGCACATCGTTCAAGCGCGCCTTGAAACGCGCGTTGAGCTGCGCGCCCGACACATCCCCCCACAGCGCCGCGCCGATTTCTTGCTTTGATTTGCCGCGCCAAACGCCCGCGCGCGGGGTCGTATGCGTCAGCAGATAGAGCAACAATTCTCGCGCGTCGAGGTATTTGAACTTGGGCGCGGGTTTGGCGTCGAGGGTCAAATGAAACGCGCCAAGCGCGGAAATCGAGAGCGTTGAGGATTTCATTGCGCGAAATTATATCGGTTTTGGGCGCGCGTGAATAGGGGGATTGCGCGCGCGCCGCAATTCTGCTTTAATCCAAACATGTCCGAACTTTTCCGCCGCGCGCTTTTGCCTTCGCTCGAAATGCTCTTGTTCCTGCTCGTGTTTTACATGTCGCTCTTTTTCATGCCCGACATGCTCAACAGCGACGGCGATTTGGGGCGCCACCTCACCGTCGGCAATTACATTCTGGACACGCGCACCATTCCGACACAAGATGTTTTTTCGCATACACGCTACGGTGAACCGCTCGTCTTGCACGAATGGCTGAGCGAAGTGGTGTACGCGTTCGCGTATCGCGCGGCGGGTTTGAACGGCGTCGCGTGGCTCACCGCGCTGCTGCTCGCGATGATTTATTTCGTGCTCGCCATCGGATTGCGCGCGTTGGGCGTGAGCGCGCCGCTCGCGTTTCTCGCCGCGTTCGCCGCGTACTGGACGGGCATGATTCATCAACTCCCGCGTCCGCATCTTTTTACACTGTTGTGTTTTACGATTTTTATTTTGTGCATTGAAATGTATCGGCGGCGCGCATCGTACGGAACGAACGCCGTTTCGTCCCCGCCTTCGTTCCCATCCGGCGGCGCGGAACGTTACGGCGATGCGGAACGTTACCGCGACATGGAACGTTACCGCGACATGGAACGTTACCGCGACACGGAACGTTACCGCGACACGGAACGTTACAGCGAACGTTCCCTACCGACATCGTACGGAACGAACGCCGTTTCGTCCCCGCCCCGCGATGCGGAACGTTACGGCGATGCGGAACGTTACGGCGATGCGGAACGTTACGGCGAACGTTCCCTACGAATTTCGCGGTTGTTGCCTCTTGGGTTTCTCTTCCCCATTACCGTCCTTTGGGCAAATTTCAACGGCGCGTTTGTGTTGGGATTTTTTGTTTTGGGCTTGTACATCGTCGGCGCGCTATTGGAACGCGAACTGCGGGACGTGTTAATGTTCATCGGCGCGCTTGGCGTCGTTTTCGTCGCGTCGCTTGTCAATCCGTTCGGCATCGGTTTGGTGCAGCACGTTTTCGGATTCATGGGCAATCGTTTTTTGGTGGACAATACGGTGGAATATCTTTCGCCGAATTTTCACAACATCAGCGCCTGGCTCTTTGGCGCGTGGATTGTGTTTGCAATTCTGTTATTTGGGCGATTCACAACGCGCGTGCGCTGGACGGCTCTCCTTTTGCTCGGCGCGTGGACCGCGTTCGGTCTGTATTCCGCGCGCAACATTGCCAATTATGCGGTGGTCGCCGCCATTGTAACGGCGCCGGTTGCGGAAATGTGGGTCGTGAACGCGTCCGCGTTTGTGCGTACACGACTGGAAAATCTGGATCGCGTCGCGCCGCGCGGCGCGGGTTGGGGGTGGGGCGTCGCGCTTGTCGCGCTGCTCATTTTTCTGCAAGCGCAAGGAATCCATCTTGACGCGCGCGACGAGGGGAATCAATTCACGAATCGCGCGTTTCCCGTGAGCGCGGTGGATTATTTGGAAAAAAATCCGCCGCCGGGCAATGTATTCAATGAATACACGTGGGGCGGTTATTTGGAATATCGTTTGTTTCCAAAACAACGCGTGTTCATTGACGGCGATAATGATTTTTTCGGCGAAGCGTTGGTGCGCGAATATTTGCAGGTGGTGAATGCGCGCGAAGGTTGGGAAAACATTTTGGAAAAATATAAAGTGCGCTGGGTGCTCGTGCCGCCCGAACGCGCGCTCGTCCAAGCTTTGGCGCGTTCGGAACATTGGCATCAGGTTTACGCGGACGCGTACGCGAGTGTGTGGGTAAAAGAATAAATACATTTTGCGAATTCTGTAGTAGAATGATTTTGTTAAGAAAATTTAACACGTGAGTGTGGCGCATTGTCCTATTTATTTTTTCTGTTTGTCGCGTTGATGTTGGTGTATGCGTTTGTCATTGGCTTTAACAATTCGGGAACGTTGGTCGCCGCGCCCATTTCGACGCGTTCGCTCACCCCGCGCACTGCAATTGCGCTCGCCGTCATTTTTGAATTCATTGGTCCGTTCCTCTTTGGTTCCGCCATTGCCGCGACCATCGGACGCGATTTTATTGACGCCACCGCGATTGATTTGAACGTGCTGCTGGCGATGGTGGTTTCGCAAATTGTTTGGAATTTTGCCACGTGGTATTTGGGTTTTCCATCCAGTGCCACGCACGCGTTGGTGGGCGGCTTGAGCGGCGCGGCGTTCGCGGCGGCGGGCTGGAACGTTTTTCTCGTCGGCGGCTTGTTACGCATTGTGCTCGGCTTGCTGCTCGCGCCGGTGCTCGGTTTCGTCGGTGGCTACGCGGGGATGAAACTGTTGTTGTGGCTCGTGCGCAACGCGACGCCGCGCGTGAACGTGGTGTTTCAAAACGGACATTATTTCACCACTGCCGCGCTGGCGATGAGTCACGGTACCAACAACGGTCAGCAAAGCATGGGCGTCATTACACTCGGTCTCGTACTGTTGGGCATCCAGTCCACATTCCAAGTGCCGACGTGGGTGATTGCGCTCGTGGCGGCGGCGTTGGCAATCGGCGTCGCAACCGGCGGTTATCGCATCATTCGCAAACTCGGCGGACAAATTTATCGCCTGCGCCCCATTCACGGGTTCAGTTCACAAGGTTCCTCTGCCCTCATCATTATTGTCACCGCGCTCCTCGGCTCGCCCGTTTCGACGACTCAGGTCATCAGCACTTCGATTATGGGTGTTGGCGCGGCGGAACGACTGCGCGGCGTGCGTTGGGGTGTGGCGGGAAATATCATGACCGCGTGGCTCGTGACGATTCCGGTGGTTTTTATTTTTTCGGCGCTGTTGTATCTGGTGCTCGCGCGCGTATTTTGAACTATGCGACTCTCGAATCCTTTTCGCTCCCGTCCCAACAATTTCTTGCAGCATCTCGCCGCGCAAGCGGACAAAACGCGCGAGGGCTTGGAAATGCTCGAAACGTTTTTCCAATCACATGACGCTAACGACGCGCGGCGCGTGGAACAAATCGAAAAAGAGGCGGACGAGCTGCGTCGTATTTTGATTGACGACCTCAATCGCGCGTTCGTCACGCCGATTGACCGCGAAGATTTGTTTGCGCTGTCGCGCACCATTGACGATGTGTTGGATTATGCGTACACCACCGTAGACGAAATCCAGCTGTTTAGTTTGGCGCCCACCGACCTGATGCGCAAGATGGTGGCAATTTTGCGCGAAGCGGCGGAGGAACTGCATCTCGGCGTACTGCAACTGCGCGACCGTCCGCAGCTCGCGCTCACGCACGCAACGCGCGCGAAAAAATTAGAGAACCGCGCGGAAGGGTTGTACCGCGAAGCGCTCGCAGAATTGTTTCAACAGCCGAAAACGCTCGACGACATTATGCTGATGCTCAAGCGCCGCGAAGTGTACCGCCATTTGTCGAACGCGGCGGACCGCGGCGACGAAGCCGCCAATATCATTTCCGATATCGTGGTCAAGATGACGTAAACATGGAATGGCAGCGCGACGAATACACCATCAGCACGGACCGCGCGCGGTTGGATATGGAACTCGTGGTGAGTTATTTGCAGAACGAGGCGTACTGGGCAAAAGGGCGCGCGCGTGAGGTGATTCTGCGTTCCATTGAGCATTCGGAAAATTTCGGAGTTTATCGTTCGGTTCCCAAAGGCGGAAGCGTTCAAGTGGGCTTGGCGCGCGTCGTCACCGATTACGCGACTTTTGCCTATGTGTGTGATGTGTTTATTGTGCCAACAGAACGCGGCAAGGGTTTGGGGAAATGGTTGATAGAGTGCATGTTGGCGCATCCGGGGCTGCAAGGATTACGCTGGTGGTATTTGCGGACGCGTGACGCGCACGGCTTGTACAAACAATTCGGTTTTCGCGCGCTCCAAGAGCCGGAACGCAGCATGGAACGTCCGGGGAATTTGTAATCCAAACGAATCGGCATCGCACGCGGTGGAAATGAAAAACGGAAGGGTTTGCATCAAGCGACCCTTCCGTTTTTTTTTATTGCACGCTAAACATCCACCATGCGCTCGGACGACAGCCGTATTCATTGCACGCTTTGATGCGCCAATAGTACGTGTGTCCGGATTCCAGTCTCGCCGTGCGAAAGAACGTTTCGGATTGAAGCGCGCTGTAGATGCGCGGACCATTTTTGGCGTCCGCGCGCACAATCACGCGGAAATCGGTGGTACACGAATCTCCGCTCCATGTCAGACGGACTCGCTTTTTCGAAATTTCTTTGTCCTTGGGTGGTGTGAGCAGCAAAGCTTTGTCCGGCTTGTCCACACACAACGACGGCGCAGGTGTAAAGGTTGCCGTGAGCGTTGGTGTATTCGTCGGTGCGTCCATCGGCGTCTCGGAGGGCAATCCGGTTGGAGTACTCGTTGCCGTGTCGGATGGCAAATCGGTCGGAGTACTCGTTGCCGTGTCGGGTGGCAATGGAGTTGGTGTGCTCGTAAGCGTGTCGGTTGGCACTTGAATGAACGGCGGCGTATTGGTCGCCGTGAACGTTGGCGTGTTCGAAGGCAGTGCCGTTGCCGTAAACGTTGGTGTGTTGGTTGGCGATGCGGTCGGAATCAACGTCGGCGTATTGCTCGGCGTCAGCGTTGGCGTGTTGGTTGGTGTCAAGGTCGGCGTGTGAGTTGGCGATGCTGTCGCGGTCAACGTCGGCGTACTCGAAGGCGTCACCGTCGGCGTATTGGTTGGCGTCGGCGATGGTGTAAATGTGCTCGTCGGCGTCGCGGTATTTGTTGGTGTATCGGTTGGCGTCCACGTCTTGAGCGGGTCCCACGTGCTCGTCGGCAGCGGTGTGTTGGACGGGGTGAATGTTGGCGTGTTGGTCGGCGTGTTCGTCGGTGATGGTGTAATGGTGTTGGTCGCTGTAGCAGTCGGCGTATCGGTCGGCGTGTTGGTCGCCGTCGCAGTCGCCGTTGCTGTCGCGGTCGGTGATGGTGTTATGGTGTTGGTTGCTGTCGCCGTTGGCGTATAGGTTGGCGTGTTGGTTGCCGTCGCAGTCGGCGTATTGGTTGGTGTGTTGGTGGACGTTGATGTTCGCGTCGGTGTCGAGGTGCGGCTCGGCGTGAATGTTTGTGTCGGCGATGGAGTAATGGTCGGCGTGTTGGTTGCCGGTGGCTGCAATGCGTCGGGCAAATTCAAAAGCGTGCCGGGGTCACCCAACAAGTTGAATGTATCGAGCAAGTCCTTGTGCCCGCCGCCCGTTTGGGTATACAAATAAACTTTGCTCGCGACGGTAGCGAGCCCCACGCGCACTTTGCCGCTTTGCGTAATCGCTTCAAAAAATCCGCGGTCCAAATAATCATGTCCGCTCGCGACGCCCAAACCGGTTGGCGCAAAATCACCAATCGCGCCGCCCCCCGCTTGCCGCACCATCGCTTCACCGATGCTTGTTGATGCGCCAGCATGAAAGTATCCATCAAAACAAGTCATGGGCATCATGAACGGATAGCGCGGTTCGCCCGATGTGGGAATTAATGATGCGGCATCGGCAGACCTGAGAAAATTATTTGCGTAAGCGGTGACCGCGCCGTGTCCGACATAATTGACAATGAGTCGCCCGTCTTTGATTCCATCCAAAACTGCGGTCCGCGCGGTGCCCGCATTGCTGTAGGTGGTGTACGGATAGGAACACCAGGGATAGCTCGCGGTATTTGTGCAAGGATTATAGTAGATGCGTTCGAGATTGTTCGTCAGCGGAGCCGGCACATAGTACGGGTCACCCGCAACTTCTTCTGAAAAGCCAAAGAAATCACCCGCCGGGTCCATCGTTCCATTCGACTCGTAGGTGTTATCGCTGATGAACATGACCTTTCTGCGCCATCCACCTGTCGTGGTGACGTTTTCATAATCAAGCAGTTTGGCGACCATATTGTCCACGTCGGTTGCCGAAAGCGCGGGCAAGCGTCCAATCGCCATGCTCGGCAAATCACTGCCCGCGTCGAGCGTAACGAGACGGTGGTCACTGGCTGTCATCCCAATCCAGGGGTCAACGAGTTTCATATAAATGGGAATATAGGTTGGCTCGTTGTTGCCATTGTCAAAATTTCCATTGCCAACTAGCAGCACATACGAAGGCGCGGGCGATTGCCAATTGGCGTACGCATATTCCAGAAAATTGCGAATCGCCTCGGCGCTCTTCATTCCATAATTGAACTCGTCATAAATGTCTTCTACATCAATCATTTTGACGCGTCCCATCACGGCGCGTTGGGCGACCAACGGCTGCAAATTATTTTTCCATGCCCCATAGGTGATGATGATATAGTCCGCGCCATTGGAGGGGTCTGCCAAATTCGAGGGCGCATCTTGCACAACACTCATGGGTGTTTTGAACTGCGATGTGGCTAAGGCAACATATTCGTGCGAACTATTGATTTGGTCACTAAAGATGCCGTCAAATGTTCCGCCATTTGCGGACGCACTGATATTCAATTTTGCAACATTCGTGGGGTCGGTAATGTCGTATGCGACGAGATTGGAATTGGTGAATCCCTGAATCCGATACTGCCACGTTCCCGCATCGGAATATTTGAAGCGGAGCATGTCGCTTGATGCGATGAATTGAGCGGGGTAGTCGAGCTCCAAATAGTTGAGGAAAACCAAAATCCCAGTGCTGGGATAGGGTCGGTCTTGGATGCGAAACGTGTTTGTGCCACTGACAAGATTGTTAACGTTTGTAGATTCCAAGAGACTTGTACCTGAGAGCCAATCCTGCTGATTCACCTGCGTACCATTCGAGTATAATGTTGATTGTAAGTTGTAATAAGGATTTGCCTCAGCACCCGATTGAATGAATACACGCAATACGCCATTCATCGTTTCTGGAGCAAGATCAGTTAAGCTAGTTGTGACATCTGTATAACCAGTCGCGGTAAGATTTACAAACTTCCAGACCCAATGATCTGCGTCTTCAATGAACGGGGCATACGTAATATAGCCAGCGTTCTGTTCAATATGAAGAGTTTTGGTATAGCTGGATGGAGTTGTTCCTCCACTAATGTTCTGTATTGACATCCGTTTTCCATTGCTACCACCATAGGTCAACCAATATACGTTATAAGGAATTGTGTAGTCACTCGGTGCTTGTCCAAAGAACAAAAGATATTCTCCGTTCTCGCACTTCTTATTTCCATTTTCGACTATTTCAATTCCAACTTCGTTTCCTTGATACGCGAGCTTGAGCGTATCTAAATTCACACTGTTGGCATCGAACCCCTTGGCGATTAGGTCATCGCATGTTAGCTTATAGATTCCGTCTGCATTCACCGAAATTTTAAAGGAGTTCACCGCACCCGCCGCGCGTTCGGTAGGTGAAATATTCGTCGTCCGACGTTGCGGCGTTCGCCATGCGCGACCCGAATCGTAATTCGCCAACGATTGCTTTAGAATCGCTTCAAAGCCCCCTTCATTCACCACACTTCCGACCAGTTCTTGTTGCGCATTTGCGCCCAAACCGAAACTAATTTCCAGACGCATCTTTTTGTGGACGGTCAATTCGCGCGTCGCGGCATTGTATTGAAATGGATTCAACTGGACGCGAATATAACGCTGACTGCGCCACTGCGCGGGGGCAGTAGTTGAAACCCGTTCGGACGGATAAAGCGTGGCAGAAGCATAAGCAGCCGAGTCAGGAACATAGTCCAATCCCACAAATTGTGGAAGCTCTTCAGGAGAATTTTGAACAACGCGGGTTCGAGGGGAAGGCAGAACGGGATAGACAAGGGTTTCCTTGATAGCGTAGTCTTGCGTGATGTTTGCCTGGATCCGTGCGCGCTGCGGAATAGCGAGCAGTACGCCAAAGATAGGCAGCTGCGGTTTGCCAACTACATCTGTTTTGCCCGCACCTTGTGCCTCAAGTTCAAGAAAGGTCGCACCGTTAAATATGCGTTGACTCTTGTTCAAGGAAGGAGTGGTTAATTCCAAAACAATATGCTGTTCGGTAGATTCGACAACCTGTACTTGTCCAGAACTGCCATTCGGGGCGGCTTGTAACTGGATAGGCGTGCCAATACAAATGATGCACAAGGGAATCATCAAGAGAAAAATAATGCCGAGAACTTTCACTTCCGTTCCTTTCATGGCGCTGTGCTGCTTTAAAGCTTGTCAAAATCGAAAAAGCCGCAACCTTATTACAAACTGCAACTCGACAGCAAGACCGCTCATATTGCAGCGACTCCTGTCGAGTTAAGTATTACTGAAAATACCACAAGCTGTCTATAGAGCTTTTGCAATGAACCAGAAGTACTTATGATGGCGGTTCACATAAACTCGAAGCGTTACAGACGCAACCATCTTGGGATCCAACACACTGACCAAGTGTACAAGCCCCACCGCACGAAAGTGCCGCCATCGCGGGACTCGGCGCTGCCAACGCAATCACCACCGGTATCGCCACAGCCGCGCCGACGATTCCTGCTTTGACCAAAAAGTCGCGGCGGGTCATGTGATTGTATTGCGCGGGAACGATGACGCTTTCTTGGAGCAAATGTTTCTTGTTTAGTTGTTCCAAAGCATACCACACCACACGCACGTCAACCATAGTACCTAATTCGCGCGACATTTTCTTGGCAATGTCCGAAACGCTCGTTTTCCCATCCGCAAATTTCCAAACCAGCGCGGCGGTGGGATTCAAACAGCTCGCCTGGTCGCGTTCAAGGTCATAAATCAAGATTTCGTCTTTTAATGGCTCGACAATCATTCGCTCGTGGCGGGCACTTGGGAAAATCAAAGCAGACATGAGTCCTCCCCCAAAAAAATGTTTTCTCCTCAAAACGGTTGTCACCGCGCGAGAGTTCCGGACAAACTATCAGGCAGCGCCAAAGCTGCCGACAAGTTTGCAAATACAATCCAGCATTACGGATTATGCGCCAGACTTTGCATTTGTCAATACATCTTTGGTGCCAAGACCGATACAAATAAAGTCTGGCGGGACTAGACCCCAAAACACGAGCTCGGAAATTCCTTTGCCGCGCCCGTTGCGCACACACGCCAAACCCCGCCCGTATCATATAGAACAAGGGTAAAGATTCATATTAAGAGCCGGGTCGGCGCAGACAACCGTTTTCAGCAGAGTTGAAGATGTATCCCGATACACCCCTGTCGAATGAAAATGGGGATGCTGTAGGGCAAATGGCGATGAACTGCATCGCAGAAATTTGCCGTACATTTTCAAGAGAGTAATGCAAAAGGACTCACTCTACCTAATGTGCAACACTTTTGTCATTTCGAGCGGAGCGAGAAATCTCGCAAGGCGCGAATGAGATTTCTCGCAAAGACGGCTCGAAATGACATTTGTCCCGCGAAAGAGTTGCACATTGAGTACTCTTTATACGCCGTGCGAGCCGAGTTGCATGTATTCCAATTCGCCTAAAACAGTCTTGACACAGTACATCACAATTTCACTTTTTGGGCGCGGATTTTCGCGGATGAACGCGGATTTCTAAATTGGTTTTTGCTTTTTCCGCGTTTAGCCGCGTTCATCCGCGTCCAAATCTGTGATGTACTGTGTCACCACGTTCGGGCGAATAGAATTCGCCGCAACCCATATGCGAAACGTGCCTACGCACGTTCAGGTTTTGGTCTGTGCAGACAGACTTGGCGCTCTCGTTGCGGCGATTTCTAATCGCGGACGAATCGCAATGCGTTGCGAACATTCTTCGCCGCCAAGTCAATTGCACCCCAAAAAGATTTTTGGTTGACACGACTATTAAGCGGGGATACAATCCGCCGCGCGCTGTGAACAAACGCACTTTGTATCTCGTCGCCACACCCATCGGGAACGCCGCCGATTTGACCCTGCGCGCGCGTCGCGTTTTGCGCGAATGTGACGCGGTGATTTGCGAAGAGCGCCGCGCCGGTTCCACACTCCTCGCGCGCTTGGGAATCGAAAAACCGTTATACGAATTGAATGAACACACCCGCGCGGCAGAAATTGATTTTTTTGTCGAGCGGCTCGGCGCGGGCGATGCGCTGGCATTGATTTCCGACCACGGCACGCCGCTGGTGGAGGACCCGGGCGCAGAGTTGGTGCAGCGCGCGCTCGCGGAAAAAATAAAACTGGTGCCCATTCCCGGCGCGTCCGCGATTCTTGCCGCGCTCGTCGCCAGCGGCATTCCCGCACCGCGTTTTCGATTTTTGGGACGCCTCCCGCAAAAACGCGCGGAACGCGCGCGCGCGTTGGACGATTTGGGAGAAACGCGCGAAACAATGATTCTCCTTGACGCGCCGTATCGTCTCGACGCGCTGCTCGATGCTCTGCGCGACGCGTTTGGACACGCGCGCCGCGCGGCGGTGGCGTGCAATTTGACCCTGCCCGATGAAAAAATTGTGCGCGGGACTTTGTCCGAACTCGTGCGCGCGTTCAACGCCAATCCATTCAAAGGCGAATTTGTTGTCATCATACAAGGAATTGGAAAACCAGATAAAAAGAAATGAGCAGCAACGGAACGCGGTTCCGCTGCCATCCATTTCAAAACCACTCAACGCGGAGTCTCTTTTTGAAAGCTATCATTCTTTTAGCGGGCTTGGGCACGCGCCTGCGTCCCCACACCTACAGCCGCCCGAAACCACTCGTGAACGTCGCGGGCAAACCCGTTCTCGGTCATATTCTGGACAGCATGTCTGACTTGGAATTTGACGAAATTATTTTCATCGTCGGCTATCTCGGCGACCAAATCGCCAAGTACGTTCAGGAAAAATATCCGCACTTGAACGCGCGCTTTGTCGTGCAAGAAGAAATGCGCGGGCAGGCACATGCGATTCATCTTGCCAAACCGCACATTGACCAGGATGTGTTGATTATTTTCGGCGACACGATTTGGGAAACGGATTGGACGCGTTTGCAGCGTGTCCAATCGGATGGTCTGATTTATTGTCACGAGGTCCCCGACCCGCGCCGCTTTGGTGTGGTGACATTGGAAAATGGATTTGTCACGCGCTTTGTCGAAAAACCGCAAGAACCCATTTCCAATCTCGCCGTCGTCGGCGTCTATTATTTCAAAGCGTGGCAGAAATTAATGCAGGCGATTGACGACATTCTCGAACTCAACATCCAGACCAAAGGCGAATTCTATCTCGCCGACGCGATGCAGCGCATGATTGAACAGGGCGCGAAATTAGAAGCCGAAAAAATTTTGGTGTGGGAAGATTGCGGCACGCGTGAAGCGATTCTGCACACCAATCGCTATCTGCTCGGCAAGAACGGCAAAGCTGTCGGCGAAACGGAAGCGTCGCATATTATTCCGCCCGTGCACATTGCCAGCGGTGCCCAAGTGCGGCGCTCTATCGTCGGACCCAATGTTTCCATTTCCGAAGGCGCGGTGATTGAAGATTCCATTTTGCGCGATTGCATTATCAGCGAAGACGCGCAGGTTTCGAGCGCAATGTTGGAATGGTCATTGATTGGTTCGCAAGCACGCGTCAAAGGCGGCTTTGAAAAATTAAACGTCGGCGATTCGAGCGAAATTGATTTTGCGGAATAATCTCCAATCTCCAATCTCTCATCTCCATATGCCCAAAAATCGTCTTTCCCACAAAGTAACGTCTATCCCGCCCTCCGGCATTCGCCGCTTTTTTGACATTGCCGCGACGATGAAAGATGTCATCTCGCTCGGCATCGGCGAACCCGATTTCGTCACACCGCCGCATATTTCCCAAGCCGGCATTGATTCCATTTTGCACGGCGAAACGCATTACACCTCCAACAGCGGCACCCTCGAACTCCGCACCGCGCTCGCGGACAAATTGTTCGAGTTGTACGGCGTGCGTTACAACCCCGAGAACGAAGTGCTCATCACCGTCGGCGTTTCCGAAGCGCTCCAATGCGCGATGCTCGCGACGCTCGACCCCGGCGATGAGGTGTTGGTTGTCGAACCCTGTTTCGTCGCGTACAAACCGAGCGTGGTCATGGCAGGCGGAACGCCGGTGGTCGTTCCGACGTTCGTCGAAAATGATTTCGAGGTGACGGCACAAGAAATCGAAAAATATATCACGCCGCGCACGAAAATGATTTTCATCGGCTATCCCAACAATCCTACCGGCGCGGTGATGACGAAAAAACGTTTGCTCGAGATTGCGGCGCTCGCGGAAAAATATGATTTGCTCGTCATGTCCGATGAAATCTATGACCGCCTCGTGTACGGCATTGAACACACCAACTTTGCTTCCCTGCCCAACATGCGCGAGCGCACGATTCTGCTCGGCGGTTTTTCCAAAAGCTATGCCATGACCGGATGGCGTGTGGGCTATGTTTGCGCCAACGAGGAAATTCTCGCGGCGATTCGCAAAGTGCACCAGTACGTCATCATGTCCGCGCCGACAATGGCACAGCACGCCGCGCTGCAAGCGCTCCGGCACGGCGAACAAGATGTGCGCGATATGGTGAACGAATACGATTTGCGCCGCCAAACGATTCTCGCGGGCTTGAACAGCATCGGGCTGCCGACGTTTGAGCCGCGCGGCGCGTTTTACGTTTTCCCCGACATCCGTCCGACGGGCTTGACGAGCAATGAGTTTTCGGAAAAACTGTTGATGCAAGAACATGTCGCGGCGGTGCCCGGCGATGCGTTCGGCGAAAGCGGCGCGGGCTTTGTGCGCATGTCGTACTGCAATTCGATGGAGAATTTGGAAGAAGCGTTGGAACGCATTGAACGGTTGGTGAAAAGGCAAAGGTAAATCATGTTCATTGACGATTTTATCTGGTTACCTACGATTATTGATAAAATAGAAACGAAACATAACTTGACGCCGGAAAAAGTCGAAGAAATTTTTTTCAATCACCCCAAGTTCAGAAAAGTCGAAGACGGAATACGGAAAGGCGAGGATGTCTTTTCCGCAACTGGACAAACTGATGCGGGCAAATATCTTGTGGTTTTCTTTATTCGCAAAAAAAATAAGGTTGCGCTAATAATGAGTGCAAGGTCGATGGACAAGAACGAATGGAGACGACATGGCAAGAAATAGAACAAGCATTTCCAAAGCAAGCTCAATTGAAGAAATCGGTGAGTTTTGGGATACCCATAGTCTCGCCGACTATTGGGACCAGACCAAAGAGGTTGAATTCATCGTCCGTGCAAAACGGCGTCATCGAATTACTGTTGACCCTGAGGTGTATTCCCAGATTGAAGAACAGGCACACATCAATGGTGTGCTGCCCGAAACGCTCGTAAATCTTTGGCTCGCAGAAAAATTACAACGCGCAAAGCGATTGCAGCGCGCAAAGGCGGCATAACTATGAATCCACCCCTCGGACTCCAACTGTACACCCTGCGCGAAAAACTCGCGGAAGATTTTGAAGGCACCGTTCGTCGCGTCGCCGCCATCGGTTATGCGGGCGTCGAAACGGCGGGCATGTACGGACAATCGCCTCAAGACGCGGCGAATTTGTTTCACGCGCTCGGGCTGCAAATTTCGAGTATGCACATGCCGCTGCCGCTGCTCGAAAATATCACGCTCGCCATTGACACCGCGAAGACGCTCGATGTGAAACGCGTCGTGTGCGCGTGGATGCCGCCCGAAAAATTCGCGACGATGGATGCCCTTCGCGCGACCTGCGATGAATTGAACACCGCGAACGAGATTGTGCGCGGCAACGCGTTGGAACTGCACTATCACAATCACTGGCAAGAATGCGCGCGCATCGGCGACAAGTTTGTGTACCAGCACATGCTCGATTTGCTCCAACCCACAGTCGGTTTTGAAATTGACGTGTATTGGGCAAAAACGGCGGGCGTTGACCCTGCCGCGATGATTCGAGAAATCGGCAGCCGCGCGCCGCTGTTGCACATCAAAGATGGTCCCGCGACCATGGACGCGGACATGACCGCCGTGGGCGAAGGCGTTGTGGATATGAGCGCCATTTCAGGCGCAAGTCAGAATACGGCGGACTGGTGGATTGTGGAATTGGACCGCTGCGCGACCGATATGTTCCAAGCAGTTGAAAAAAGTTACTTTTATCTCACACAGCGAGGATTCGCGCATGGAAAATAAAACGGGGGTCGGAATTATCGGCTGTGGCAACATCAGCGAAATCTATTGCAAAAATCTGAAAACGTTTGAACATTTGCATCTCGTCGCGTGCGCGGATTTGGAAATGCCGCGCGCGGTCACACGCGCCGCACAGTTCGAGATTCAAGCATTGAGCGTCGCGGAATTGCTCGCGCGCGACGACATTCAGATTGTCGTCAACCTCACCATCCCCGACGCGCACGCGGAGGTGAGCCGCGCGATTCTCAAAGCGGGGAAACATCCCTATTCCGAAAAACCTCTCGCCACGAAAAAAAAGGATGCGAAAAAAATTCTGAAATCGGCAAAAAAGCGCGGGCTGCATGTGGGCGGCGCGCCCGACACCTTTCTCGGCGGCGCGTGGCAAACCATTCGCAAACTGCTCGACGACGGCGCGATTGGCGAACCCGTCGCCGCGACCGCGTTCATGCTCGGACACGGTCCCGAAAAATGGCATCCCAATCCCGATTTCTTTTATCAACCCGGCGCGGGTCCCTTGTTCGATATGGCGCCGTATTATCTCACCGCGCTCATCAACTTGCTCGGTCCGGTGAAACGCGTTTCTTGCCTCGCGCGCGCATCGTTTCCCGAACGCATCGCCAAGGACGGACACGCGATTCCGGTGAACACGCCAACGCACGTCGCGGGGAATTTGGAATTTGCAAACGGCGCGCTCGCCACGCTGATTACTTCGTTCGACGTGTGGCATTCGCAGCTGCCGCGCATTGAAATTTATGGCAGCACCGGCTCGCTGGTCGCGCCCGACCCGAATTGGTTCGGCGGAAAAATTTTGGTGCGCGGCGAGAACGACGCGGATTGGCGCGAGATTCCGGTAGAGCTGCCGTTTACAGAAAATTTGCGCGGGCTCGGCGTGGCGGACATGGCGCGCGGCATTCGCACCCAAGCACCGTACTGCTGCACCGGCGAACTCACCTATCACGTCGTTGACATTATGACCGCGCTGCTCAAGTCGGCGGAAAAACACAAGGCGCTCGCCGTGAAAAGCACGTGCCCGCGTCCGCCGCTGTTGGACACAAACGGGCTTTAGCGCATCATCAACCTAACGCATCCCAGCCCGCTTCTTCGACCGCCGAAAAAATATCTGTCGCCGAAATAATTCCGATAAACGTCCCGTCCCCATCGGCAACGGGCATGTGGTGAATATTCAAATCGTGCATCTTTTTGGAACATTCTTGCAGCGTCCAAGTGGGCAGCGCGGTGTGGACGGGCGAGGTCATGATTTCAGCCACCGTCGTATGCGCGGGGTCACGTTCCAGCGCCACAATCTTGTCCCGAATATCTGTCGTCGTCACAATGCCGTGAGCGACGACATTATTTTCGCTGTAATCCACCACCAAACTGTGAATGTTCCGCCGCCGCATCAACGTCATCGCGTGCGCCACACTCGTCGTCGCATCAATCACAATCACCGGTTTGCTCATCCAATCGCGCACAATGTAACCCATATTGCTCCGCTCCTTGAAAAAATTGAAACTTGCTATTCATAACGCAGTGCGTCATAAATTATGATACCACACTTGTACGCGCTTTAACAATGAATCCCGAACCTTTTGACACACTCATCCGCAACGGACAAATCGTCGCCAATGGCGCTCTCACGCGCGCGGACATTGGTATTCGCGGCGAAAAAATTGTGGCGGTCATGCCCAACGACCCGGCACGAACGACGAACGCACCCCATCCCTTGCCGCCCGCCTCCCGCGTCATTGATGCTTCCAACCGCTACATCTTTCCCGGCATGATTGACGCACACGTGCACCCCATTTATCTCGATGACAAATACGATACCTCCGTCAGCGCGGCGTTCGGCGGCGTGACGACAATGATTCATTACGCGTACGTCAAACCGGGACAGTCTCTCGTCCCCACACTCGAATCGTTTCGCGACGACGGCTTGATTAACTCACTCTTGGATTTTGGAATGCACGCGGGACTCTTTGATGTCGAGCATCAAATTCAAGACGTGCCCGCCGCGTTCCCGTTGGGCGTCACTTCATTCAAAGTGTTCATGACCTATGCGAAATTGAAATGGATGACGGACGATTATTGGCTCACCGCGCTCATGGATGTCGTCGGACAAAAGCGCGGACTCGTTCACGTTCACTGCGAAAACGGACTGGTTACCGATTATTTAGAAGACAAGTTCCATCGCGCCGACCTCGACTCGAAAAAAATGTTTACCGCGATGCGTCCCGCGCTGTTGGAAGCCGAAGCCACGAACCGCGCCATCGCCATCGCGCATGTCATGGACTGCGCGGTGTATATCGTCCACAACAGCGCGGCAGAAAATTTGGAACCGCTGCGCCGCGCAAAACAAAACGGTTGGCGCGTCAGCGCCGAAACTTGTCCGCAATATCTCGCGCTCACCGACGAAACGACGCAGACGCTCGGTTCGCTCGCGAAAATCGGACCACCGCTGCGCACCGCGCGCGACAATGACGCGATGTGGCAAGGACTGCGCGAAGGAACGCTTACGACGATTGGCAGTGACCACGCGCCGAAAGAAAAGACCGCCAACTTTTTTGAATCCCAGTACGGCGCGCCGCACATCGAAACGATGCTGCCCGTTTGCTACGACCTCGCGGTGAATGACGGCAAATTACCACTCACGCAATTGATCGCGGCACTGAGCGAAACGCCCGCAAAAATTTTTGGACTGTATCCGCAAAAAGGCGCGCTCCAAGTCGGTTCGGATGCCGACCTCGTGATGTTTGACCCAAACAAAACGTGGACGATTTCCAACACGAATCAGCATTCCAAAGCGGGATTCACCTTGTATGAAGGTCGCACCGTCACCGGCGCGGTGGAACTTACAATGCAACGCGGGCGCGTCATTGTCGAAAACAGCGTACTGCGCGGCGAACGAGGCAACGCGCAATTTCTCAAGACGAATACCGCGCATTTGTATGACAATTGAAACGCGAATCTACGCGAATCGCAGTAACGTGCGATGCAGTTCATCGCCTCATTCGTTAAAACTCGCGTGAATTCGCGTTTTTATCAGTTGGCTGAAACAACCACCGAACTCTTGAACCAAATAGACGCCAACCGCCTCGCGCAGCACATCGAGCAATTGTCCGAAATCGGACGCACGGCGCAGGGCGGCGTGACGCGACTCGCTTTTACGCGCGAGGATATGGCGGGGCGAAATCTGTTGCGCGCGTGGATGCAGGACGCGGGTTTGGAAATTCAACGCGACGCGGTAGGGAACCTCATCGGCACACTCCGCGGGCGCGATGCGAACGCGCCCATTCTCGCGTGCGGTTCGCACATTGATTCCGTCGTCAACGCGGGCAAATATGATGGCATTGTCGGCATGGTCGCGGCGGTGGAATGCGCGCGCGTTCTGCACGCGAACGGCGGCTTGCGCTGCACGCTCGACGTCATCAATTTTGTCATGGAAGAATCCTCGCGTTTTGGCGCGGGCTATGGGTTTGGCAGTCGCGTGATGGCGGGCTTGCCGATTTCCAAAAATGAATTGTTTGCGCGCGACCGCTCCAAAGTGCTGCAAGCGCGCGCGATTCAAGAATTAAAAGGTTGGGAGACGGAAAGCAAAATCGCGACCGAACGCACCGCGCTGCGCGAGACGCAAAAAGATATTGACGCGTCGCGTTACGATTGGTCGCGCGTGCGCGCGTTTCTCGAAGTGCATATCGAGCAAGGACCGGTGCTGGGACGCGCGCACAAAGAAATTGGCATCGTCACCGCCGTCGCCGCGCCGACGCGTTGGCAGCTCGTTCTCACCGGCGAACAAAATCACTCCGGCACAACGCCGATGAATATGCGGCACGACGCGCTCGCGTGCGCTGCCGAAATCATTCTCGGCGTGGAACGCACCGCGAACGAATTCGCACAACGTCACGTCATCGCCACCGTCGGCGTGATTCAGAACGAACCGAATGTGATGAACGTGATTCCCGGACGCGTCGAGTTGCGCGTGGACATTCGCAGCGCGGAGGCGGACGCGAAACGCGAATGTGTGGAAAGCATTCGCGCGCTGCTGCGCGCCATTGCCGCGCGGCGCGGCATCGGAATTGAAAATCACACCCTTGCCGATGAGCAGCCGGTAGCATTTTCCGAAAGAATTGTCGGCGTGCTCGAACGCGTTTGCGCTCGGCAAAATATTGACGCGCTAAAAATGCCGAGCGGCGCGGGACACGATGCCGCGCACATTGCGCGCGTGGCGCCGAGCGGCATGATTTTTATTCCCAGCCGCGGCGGCATCAGTCACGACCCGCGCGAATTTTCAACGACCAAAGAAATTGCGCGCGGCGCCCAAGTTTTGTTGGGCGCGCTTTTGGAATTAGACAATCAATCCGTTTGAATAAAATCGTTCTGCCTTGTGCATTGTCCATTCTGCATTCTGCATCGTGCATTGTGCATTGACCATTGTCCATTGTCCATTGTGCATCGTGCATTGACCATGGTGCATTCTTGTTCCCGGAGTCCTCATGCGTATTCTCACCCGCACAGACGTACAACAAGCGATTTCAATGAGAGATGCGATTCAAGTGATGCAAGACGCGTTCGCGCAATTGTCGAACGGCGAAACAAACGTGCCGCTGCGTCTCAACCTTCCGCTTGAGGCGCACAACGGCATTGCGTTGTTTATGCCGGCGTATCTGAAAAAGAGCGACGCGCTGGCGGTCAAAATTGTCGGCGTGCATTACGACAATCCGGCACGCGGACTGCCGCTCATTCACGCCGTCGTCGTCGCGCTCGACGCCGCAACGGGACGCGCGCTCGCGCTGCTCGAAGGCAGTTCGCTCACCGCGCTTCGCACAGCGGCGGGCGCGGGCGCGGCAACCGCTTTGCTGGCGCGTGCCGACGCGCGCGTTGGCGTGGTGTTTGGCGCGGGCGTACAAGGTCGCACCGCGCTGCAAGCGATTTCCGCCGCGCGCAATTTGGAGACCATTTATCTCTTTAGCCGAACGTTGGACAAGGCACACGCGTTGGCGAATGAATTGCGCGGACGCGACAACGTGCCGAACGATGTGCGCGTGTTAGACAATTCGCCCGAAAACATTTCGAGCGCCGTCCAACAAGCGGACATCATTTACTGTGCGACCACCTCGGCGACTCCGTTGTTCAACGGCGCGGACGTAAAGGCGGGAACGCACGTCAACGCGGTGGGCACTTTTACACACGACCGCCGCGAAGTGGATTCGCAGTTTATCAAACGCTGCAACAAAATTGTGGTAGATGCGTACAGCGGCGCGTTGGCAGAGGCGGGCGACCTGCTGATTCCGATGGAAGAAGGAGTCATTTCCGAAGCGAGCATTTACGGCGAACTGGGCGAAATCAGCGGCGGCAAAAAAGACGGACGCACGCGCGCGGACGAAATCACCTTTTTCAAATCGGTCGGCAACGCGGTGCAGGATGCTGCCATCGCCCAAGCAATTTTGCAGCGCGCGCAAGAATTAAATCTCGGCACGCAAATTGATTTATGATTTCGGCGTTATGATTTTGTTTGGCGGCAAGCATCGCGAGGACAACGGAAATCATCAATCAACCATCCCCAATCAAAATTCCCGTGCGCGGCTATGCGTTTATTCTCGGCGCGGCGTCCATGTGGGGCACCATCGGGATTTTCTTTTCCATTCTGCATTTCACGTACGGAATGTCCGCGTTGACGATTGGTTTTTTGCGCGCGGGGTTTGCGGCGCTCGGTCTGGTGCTCGGGCTCGCGTTGTGGAAACGCGACGCGCTCAACTTGAATCGCGAACTCGTTTTGATTTACGCCTTGTTCGGATTGTTCGGCGTCGCGTTTTTTTATGTCTTGAATACAGAAGCCGTCATTCTCACGAACGTCGCCACCGCATCGGTCTTGTTGTACACCGCGCCCGTGTTTGTAACGCTGTTCGCATGGCGTTTGTGGCAAGAGCCGCTCACGCCGCGCAAAATTTCTGCGGTGCTTGCCGCCTTTATCGGCTGCGCGCTCGTCGCCCGCGCGTATGACGCGAACGCGCTGCAACTAAACGGCGTCGGGGTGGTGATTGCGGCGTCGGCAGGATTCGCCTACGCGCTGTTTACCATTTTTTCAAAATATCTCGCCACACGCGCGTCGCCGTGGACGACGGTCACCTACTCGCTCGTGTTTGGTACATTGTTCTTGCTGCCCTTGCAATTTTTTCAAATTCCGGGGATGGGCGAAGCGGGATACACGGCACTGCGCGAACCGCGCGCGTGGTTGGCACTGTTGGGATTGTGCATGGGACCCACGCTCGGTTCGTACGCGTTGTTCAATTTGGGATTGCGCTCAACACCGGCGAGCGTGGCAAGCGTCATTGCCACCATCGAGCCGGTGGTCGCGGGGATTGCGGGTTTTGTGGTTTTTCAGCAAACGCTCGAGCCGCTGCAAATTTTGGGCGCGGGGATCATCATCGCGGCGGCGATGTGGTTAACGACGGCGCGTCAAGTTTGACGCAGCAAAAGAAAAATGACGAACGCCGCGACGATGGCAAATTCGACGGCGAGCCGCCAATTCAGTTTGCTCAGCAGATACTGCTGCGCGAATCCGGTGAGGACATAAAACAGCAGCAGCAAGGTGACCGCGCCGATCAACGCGTTGACGTTCCAATAGTTCAACGCCCAAATCGCTTCGCCGAGTCCGAGCCCTACCGTTGCGGCATAGAGCCAGGTGCGCCGCACATCCGATTCGCTCACCCGAATCAATTCGAGCGCGAGCAGCGCGGCAACGATTCCAATCAACGGCGCGGATTGAATACTGCGCAGCTTGAGTGAATAAATGCCTTGATAGAGTGCGAGCGCGGCGAGATAGACGGCGAGATTGAGACCGAGCCGCGCAAAGCCATACGCGGGGTCTTGCAAATCTACGGTAAGATATTCGCCGAGCACAACGAGCGCGAGCAAAATTCCGGCGCCCACAATCGTGACAAATGAAAGCGGCAGGGCGTCGCGCAGCAGCGGCAGAGTCAACGCGGTGCCGCCGACGACAACACAAGGCAGAATCCACAAAATCGCCGTATAAGGCGTTTCCGAAAGATGCACGCGCGGATGCGCGCGCATGATGGATTCCACTCCGGCGGCGGTCATTACGCTCAACAGAATCGCAAAAAGCCACGGACCCGCCAAGATAAACGAAGCGTCGGTGCCGAGAAAATTGAATTCGATTTTGCGTTCGGGCAAAACGAGCAGCAGCGATAGCGTCAAACCCAACGTGTCCATTCCCACCAAGAGCGAAAGTTGTTCGAGCGGCAAGCGGCGGGTGAGACGATTTTCAGACGAAAGCATGTTTTGATAGTACACAGAAAACGAAAAAGTAAAAATGCTTCCCATCCTTTTCGCCCTTGTCGGCGTCCTCGCGGGCATCGTCGTCAATCGCGCGGCGGACAATTTGCCGCCGCCGCCGCGCCGTTCGTTACAGGAAACGCCGCGCTGTCCGTACTGTGACGCGCCGCGCACGCGCACGGAACAATTCGGCATCTTGAGTTTCGCCCTGCGCCGCGACCGCTGCCATCAATGCGGCGCGCCGCTCCGTTTGCGCGCGCCACGGGTTGAAATTACATGCGCGCTCGCGTTCGCGTTGCTCGCGTCGCGTTTCGCGTTCGATGCGTACTTGGTCGCGGTCTGTTTTTTTACGGCAGTTTTGCTTTTGATTGTCGTCATAGACATCGAACACAAGCTGATTTTGAATGTCGTTTCGATTCCGTGCACCTTGCTCGCGCTGCTGGTCGCGCCGATTATTTTGGGCGGCACGGGAACGAATTTTGAAACCATTCGTTGGAACTTGATTTTGTTCGCGCTGTTGGGCGCGGCGGTCGGCTATGCCATCACCTATGCGATTTATCTTTTGGGCATTATTTTTTTGCGCGTCGTCAATCGCGGACGTACGCACAAAATTACGACGGTCGCGTTCGGCTTGGGCGATGTGAAATTGGCGGGACTGTTGGGCGCGCTGGTCGGTTTTCCCCAAATCATTTACGTTTTGATTTATGCCATTCTGTTGGGCGGCGTTGGCGCACTCGTCGCCATCTTGCTTCAACTCTTGCGTAAACGCGGCTTGGCGCTCGGCATGGCAATTCCGTACGGTCCTTATTTGGCGCTCGCCGCGTGGGCGTTTATCATCTTGCGCCCGCCGATGTAAGCGATGGTGCGCGCGCAACACTAACCACTGCTTCACTTTGCAGAACACGCGCCGCCTTGGCGCGCGCGTTCTGTGCTAAAATATCCGCCGAATGGATGTTCTAGAAACATCCTGCGCGGCGCGGACAAAACCGAAATGGCTATTGCTACCGAATCGTCACAAACGAAAACGTTTTGTGTGAATCATCCCGAAACGGAAACGCTGCTACGGTGCAACAAATGCGGCAAACCTGTGTGCATGAAATGTGTCCAGCGCACACCTGTCGGCTATCGCTGTAACGAATGTTTGGGTTTACAGCGCGCGGGCTATTACAACGCGAGCGCATTCGATTACATCCTCGCGTTCGTCATCGCGCTTTTTCTGGGCGGCATTGGCGCGGTGGTCATGTCGTTCCTCAATCTCGGATTCTTTTCTATCATCATCGCAATTTTTGTCGGACCCATTGCGGGCGGCATCGTTTCCGAAGCCATTCGCCGCATCATTTCCAAACGACGCGGGCGTTATCTCGCGCTGGTGACATGCGTGGCGTTGGTGCTCGGCGCGCTCGCGGCATTTTTGGTGCCCGCGCTGCCGTTTTTACTGGCGGGGCGTCCCGAAATCTTGGCGCGTTTCGCCCTCAACATCGGCTTTTGGATTTTTCTCGCCGTCGCCGTCAGCACTGTGTATGCGCGCTTGAGAGTGTAACCGACGAACGACGGAGGACGAACGGCGCAAGAATTCGCGTTTGCGTTCACCCTTCGTCGTTGGTCATTCGTCTTGGTCAATCTTATGCTTGCCGAAATCACCATCACGAATCTCGCCATCATTGATGAACTCCAGTTGAAATTCGCGCCGGGGTTCAATGTGCTCACGGGTGAAACGGGCGCGGGCAAATCCATCATTCTCGACGCGCTCGGACTGCTGCTCGGCGGACGCGCACAAAACGAATTGATGCGTGCGGGCGCCGAAGAAACGCGCGTCGAGGGCATTTTTATTTTGAACCCCATCGCGCGCGAATTGCTTGCGGCAGCGCTGGACGAAAACGGCATTGCGCTCGAAGACGATACCTTGATTCTCGCACGCGAACTGCATCGCGGCGGACGCGCGACCGCGCGCGTGAATGGACGCGCGGTAACGGGAACAGTACTTCAGCAAATCGGCGACAAGCTGGTGGACATTCACGGCCAAAGCGAACATCTTTCGTTACTGCGCCCGAAAGAGCACATTGATTTGTTGGACCGCTATGGCAATTTGTGGGAACAGCGCGCCGAAGTGGCAAAGCGCGTGCGCCAACTCCGCAAGGTGCGGCAAGAGCTGCGCGATTTGCAAAAAGACGCGCGCGAAACGGCGCGCAAAATTGACCGCCTCGAATTTGTATTACAAGAAATCAACGATGCGAAACTCAAGGTCGGCGAAGATACAGAATTGAAAACCGAACGCGATTTACTCGCGCACGCGGAAACGCGTGCGACGCTCGCGGACGACGCGTATCACGCGTTGTACGGTGGTGGGGAAGACGAAAAGGGCGCGCTCGATTTGTTGAATCAGGCGCTGCAAGCCGTGCGCGGTCTGGAAAAATACGACGCCGAAATCCAAGTCACGTTGGAGCAGGCGGAAAGCGCGGGCGCGCTGATGGACGACCTTGCGCGCACGCTGCGCGCGTATCGGGACAGCATCGAGTTCAATCCCAAACGTTTGGAACAAATCGAAGAACGCCTCGACCTCATTTTTCGTCTGAAGCGCAAATACGGCGACACGATTGAACAGGTGCTCGAGTTTGGCAAAACATCCCAGCAAGAATTGGACGCCATCACGCATTCGGAAGAACGCATCAACGAACTGCGCGAACAAGAAGAACGTCTCTTGCGCGAAGCCGGCGCGCTCGCGGAAAAATTATCGCAGGCGCGCGGCGCGGCGGCGGAAACGTTGTCTCGCGCCATCGAGAGCGAATTGCAGGACTTGGGAATGCCCAAATCAAAATTCGGCGTCGCGTGCAATCACGTTCAAGACGCGCACGGCTTGTACGTGGGCGACGAACGGTTCGCGTTTGAATCAAGCGGGATTGATAAAGTGGAATTTTTGGTTTCGCCGAATCCGGGCGAGCCGTTGAAACCGCTCGCGAAAATCGCGTCCGGCGGTGAAACCTCGCGCATGATGCTCGCGCTCAAAGCGGTCTTGGGCGCGGCAGACCGCACGCCCACTTTGATTTTTGATGAAATTGACCAGGGCATCGGCGGACGCATCGGCGGCGTGGTGGGGAAAAAATTGTGGGGCTTGACCGTCGCGCTGAACGGTTCGGGACACAACGCGCATCAGGTCCTTTGCATCACGCACCTGCCGCAAATCGCCTCATACGGCGACGCGCATTTTCACATTCGCAAAACGATTGTGGACGACCGCACGGTGACGCAAGCGCACGTTTTACGAGACCAAGAACGGATTCAAGAACTCGCGGGAATGCTTGGCGCGGAAACGGAAATCAATCGCGCCAGCGCACGCGAGATGTTGGACCAAGTCGCGCAAGAAAAACAATCCGCGTAAAACCTTCACTGCCCTACTCGTTTCGCAATGCAATGGATTTGAGGAACAAAGGAACCTTGTCACTTGAATTCCGAACCTCTACCAACATAACCTCTGGTTCGTCCTGTACACTCCACCGCAGCACGCGGTCGCCTTGCTCTGCTTTTTTCTCGCGCCCTTGCGCCAAAATTTTTCCATTCACCTTGATTTCAAATTGCGCCTGACTTGACGCGCTGAGCGAAATTTCCAACGCGCGCGCGGACGTCCCCGTCAATTTCAATTTTGCCGCCACCGTTTCATTTGGTTCGACGCGCAGTTGCGGCACGCCCCGGTTCGCAACACCACGACGCGCGCGATAAATAATTTCAGCGGGAATGTCTCCGCCCGAAAAATAAAGGGTTGCCGGCGATTCGGCTTGAATGAATGAAAATTCGTCGCGCGGGGTGTACTCTAAATCGGCGCGCTGCCACGCGGCATCGGGAATTCTTTGCAGATTTTTTTCCGCATAGCGCGCACTCTCTGCATCAAAATATTCGCCCAACGAAACGTACCACATGCGCCGCCCCTCCGCCACCGTGCCGCGCAATGTTTCCACACCGGCGGGCGGTGTGCTGAACGCCAACATATTCGGCGCATAGTACGTCAACGTATTCCATACCCACGTTCCCTTTTCGCCAACCAACACATCCCCCGGCTCTGCATGTGTGACAATGTATGTCGTGAGCGCGCGCCAATCGTTGCTTTTCGCGCGGCGATACAATGCGCTCAACGGCGGAACCATCCACAACGCCAAGATACAGAGCCCCGCCAGCGCGCTTGCCCATTGCACGCGTGGCGCTGCGCGTTGTGCGAACCGATGCGCGAATATGTGCGCGAGATGCGTTGCCCCATACGCCATCCACAACAGCAGCATCGGCTGTAGAAAAATCAAATAGCGCGGCACCACGCCATGACGCGGTTGTAACAACGCGAGCAGCGCGAGCGGTGCGATACACCAGATGGTGCTAACGAAAAAGGAACGCGGATGGGTGCGCGCCAACACGAGCCAACCGAACACGGCGAGGAGACTGCCGACGAGCGTGCGCCAAAATTCTCCCGCGCTCAAACCAAATTCGCGCACGAGCAGTGCGAGAAAATCGAGCGACAGTTGAAACGGCGGCGAGGGCACAAATTCGCCCGGCACCACGACGTCGGCTTGCGGGACAGCGTAACGCAGAACGCCCGGCAGCAGCGGCAGGGCGGACGCGCCAATCAACAACCAGCCGTTCGCGACATACCAAAACCAACGCGGCACAAGCACGCGGCGCGCGCGCAAACACGCAGCCGCCAAAATTCCGAACGCGCTGAAGCCTTCCAGCACCAACGGGAACACGCCGAACAAGTGATTGTAGAGCCCGAGCACACCGCCAAGCCAAAACCCGACGAGCCATCCCGCGCGCGGCAAAGCCAAGAGGCGCAAAAAACAATACAGCGAGACCAGCGCGTACAAACACAATGGCGCATACATGCGCGCTTCTTGCGCGTACCAAATCTGATACGGCGCGACTGCCATCAACAACATTGCCGTCAACGCGGTCGCGCGGTTGGTCAATCGCCGCGCGAGGACGTACGTCATCGGAACGGCGAGACTACTCGTCAATGCCGAAGGCAGGCGCACCCAAAATTCGTCGGTCCCCAAACTCTGAATCAGGTGAACGAGCGCGAAATGCAAAATAAAGTCCGGCGGCGCGAGAAAATTTTTCCACAGCCGCGCCCAGTCCCACGCCGACCACGCCGCTTGCGCGATTTCATCGCCCCACAAACTCTTGTTGCCGAGCTGGTACATGCGGAGCGCGAACGCGAGCCATAACACCGGAACCCAGACGCGCGCGCGCGCCCAAAAAGTGTTTTGCATTGCGCGTTATTATATTCGCAGAAACCGATTTAACGGGGAAAATGAAAACGCCGAAAAGCAATTTCACTTTTCGGCGTTGGCTCATCAAGCACGCTTGAGAAAGGTTCATTTCATCTGGATTTGCAGAACCGTCAACGAATGCGCGGGAAATTTGAAACTCTTGACCGTGCCCTTGGCAATTTTTTTACGAGGCACCGTGACAGACTGCGGCGTAATCGCGTTCGGTGCAGCGATGGTGTTCATGCCCAAAAAGCCGCCGGCATTTTTCCCGAGTTGGCTCCCATTCACGCTCTTGATTTTCGCGCCGGGCAAACTGATTTTGGATTTAACGCCTCTGGTATGGTGATTAAACACCACCAGCCACGCTTGTTTGCCTTTCCCGAAAGCGTACATAGACAGCGCGGGGCGGTTGACAGCAGTTTGCGGATTGTTGATTATGCTCGCCGTCAAAACATTTTTGCCCTGCACCGGCTTGAGCATCGAGAGAACGTGCCATGACGGCATGTAGACAGTTGATTCGGGGTCGAGCGGATTCGCCATCCGCGTCAGCGTCAACTGCGGTATAAACATGCCGAGCAGAATAGTATAGGACGCGCCTTTGAGTCTGCCTTGCGCGGTCTGCACCGGCTGAATCAAGTCCAAATACAATTCGCCTGTCGCGAGACCGGTATACAAAGACTGCCGAATCGTATACATCTGCTCTTGGGTGAATCTCAGATTGGCGGCATACGAGGCATTAAACTCATCCACCACAATCGGCACATTCTTTTTCTTGGGCGCCCACTTTAAAAGTTCTTGACGAATTTGCGACGGAAACGCGGTGACCCCGTTCTTGCTTACGCGCATGTTGATTTGTTCTTGATAGTAAGAATACTTTTGTCCGGCGGCTTCGGTGCTCACCTCCGAGCGCAGCACAAAGTATTGGTGGACCAGAACAAAATCTACGAACTTGCCGACTTTTTTCAAAACGACTTGGTCCCACTCTTTGTCACCGCACGCGGCGGCGGCAGCTTCGCTTGACAAGTCGAGGTCGGACACGTCTCCGCTAAATTGCGGGTCGGATTCAAACAGCTCGATTGTCCTTTTGCAGAGGTACGTGTTGGGCTGCAAGTGAACACCGATTTTGGCGGCGGGGTTGACGGCTTTGATTGCTTTTGCCCACGTCTTGGCGCGCGCGGCGTACTCTTCCTGCGGCAGCGAAATGCGATGGCGTCCTGCCTTGTCCGTGCAGTTGATGCCTTTGGTCCAGTAGGCGCATCCCGCATACGGCTCCAAACCGAGCGCAACATTTTTGATGGGCGCGTTGATGCTTTTCAAGTACGCAATCCAGCTTACAGCTTGGTCATACGTGGACAGCTGACAATTCACATTCCCGGAGGACGGCGGCAAATTCACATCCGCCTGTTCACACATATTTGTAATGTTCACCGAAAGAATCGGTTCTGAGCCAAGGTCTTGATTCAAAGAAATAAATTCCGTCGAATCCATCCAATTGGGAAACACGCGCGGCAGGGCGTTAAAGGGGTCATAGGACGCTGCCCAGTTATCCATATCGGTAGAATAGTAAAGGTTTCCCGGAGCCAACTCTAAAAGTTTTGCTTTGCCTTCCGGCGTGCGATAAAAATACATCGGCTCCGGACGGTCGTGCCCCGAATTGCCCACCCACAACCCGAACACGTTCGCGGGAATTTTGCCAATCTTTTTCTTGGGATTGATCGTAATCCGCGCGACCTGCGCGTCCGGTTCTTGTGCGCGCGCCAGTTGTTTCGCCGTCGGCGCGACACCATTTGCCAGCGCAGGCGTCGTGGAGAAACTCGCGGTGGTCAACAAGAGCAGCACCACCATTACCAAAACGGGCAGCGCGATTTTGAGAGCAACGCGTCGCGGCGATTGATGTTTGAGAAAATCTTTCATTCCCCCCTCCTTTCAACTTCCAAACCAGAGACTTGAATAAGTTGGTATGATATATGGATTGTGGGGCGTGTCAACCTTGAACACGGTTCCGCACGCGCCGCTGCGCCCAAAACAGAACAAGTCCTAGCCATTCTATTCTTTTTGAGTATAATGCGTCGCGCACTTGTGCATCATTAACCAACTTGTTGTGACTGTGTGTTGCTGTTAGACCGCTTTCTTGCCGAGTCCTTGCGCTTGACGCAAAAGAGCTTGTTTAATGCTGCACGAGTTTATCACGTTCATACTGCTTTGCTGCGCGACAAACCTTCGTTTTGTCGCGCAGCACATCTCATATTTCATCCGCTTATGGAAATCGGCATTGTAAAAGCAACAGATATTCGCGACGAAATGCAGACTGCCTATCTCGATTACGCGATGAGCGTCATCACGGCGCGCGCGCTGCCCGATGTGCGCGATGGGCTGAAACCGGTACAGCGCCGCATCTTGTATCAAATGGGCGAAATGGGTCTGCGCCATAATGTCGCCACGCGCAAATGCGCGCGCATCGTCGGCGATGTGTTGGGACGTTTTCATCCGCACGGCGACCAATCCGTGTACGACGCGCTCGTCCGCATGGCGCAAGATTTTACGATGCGCTACCCATTGGTGGATGGGCAAGGGAATTTTGGTTCAATTGACGGCGACCCGCCGGCGGCAATGCGGTACACCGAAGCGCGTCTCACCGAACTCGCCGAAGAATTGCTCGCCGATATTGATATGGATACGGTCGATTTTTATCCGAACTTTGACGACACGCTCAAACAGCCGAGCGTACTCCCGGGCAAAGTGCCGAATCTCTTAATCAACGGCGGCAACGGCATCGCGGTCGGCATGGCGACGCTCATTCCCCCGCACAACCTTTCCGAAATTTGCGACGCCATCAATTATTTAATTGACCACTGGAATAAAGTGGACGACATCGAACCCGACGACTTGATGCAATTTGTCAAAGGTCCCGATTTTCCGACGGGCGGCATCATTCTCGGCACCGACGGCATCAAAGAAGCATACGCCACCGGACGCGGACGAATCGTCGTGCGCGGCAAGATTCACACCGAACCCATCAGCGGCGGACGCACGCGCATTGTCGTCACCGAAATTCCGTATCAGGTCAATAAATCTTCGCTCATCGAACGCATTGCAGAGCTCGTGCGCGACAAAAAGATTGAAGAAATCGGCGACTTGCGCGATGAATCCGACCGTCAAGGCATGAGCATGTTGATTGAACTCAAACGCGGCGTGGATGCGACACCCGTCGTCAACGCGTTGTTGAAATACACCGCGCTGCAGACCGCGTTCAGCGTCAACATGCTCGCCATTGTGGACGGCGAACCGCGCGTCATGTCGCTCAAACGCGCGCTGCAACTTTTTGTGCAACATCGGCAAACGGTCATTACGCGCCGCACCGAGTTTGAACTCGAACGCGCAAAATTGCGCGCGCACATTCTCGAAGGTCTGAAAATCGCGCTCGACAATTTGGATGAAGTGATTCGCACCATTCGTCAATCGCAAGACGCCGACCAGGCGCGCGAACGTTTGATGAAGCGTTTCAAACTTTCCGAATTGCAAGCGACCGCGATTCTCGACATGCAGTTGCGCCGCCTCGCCGCGTTGGAACGCAAGAAAATCGAGGACGAACTCGCGGAAATTCGCAAGCGCATCAAATACTTGGAAGAGTTGCTGCGCTCGCCGAAAAAAATTCTCGGCGTCATTCAAGAAGAATGCTCGGACTTGAAAGAACGCTTTGGCGATTCGCGCCGCACATTCATTGCCCAAACGTCCGAAACGGAATTCAAAGCCGGAGCCGAAGTCGCGGGCGCGGAAGAAGGCATCGCGCTCGTCACCCTTTCGCGCGACGGCGTTCTCCGCAAAGCGCCCACGTCACAATATCGCCGCACGCGCAGCGACGCGGTGAACGGCGTCAGCGAACGCAGCGACGACCCCACCATTTCTCTGCTCACCGCCAACACGACCGACAATCTCATTCTCTTTACCAATCGCGGGCGCGCGCTGCCGATGCGGATGACCAACGTTCCCGATGTCGCGCGCAATCCGAGCGGCGTTTCGCTTGCGAATCAACTCGAAAGCGGCGAAAAATTCATCAACGTTCTCGCCTTTAACGGCGACCTCGCAAATCGTTTTGTCACACTCGCCACCGCGCAAGGCAAAATCAAGCGCACCACTCTCGAAGAATTGTCCAACATTCAAGCCGGCGGCACGCGCGTCATCAATCTGGAAGAAGGACAAGAACTTGGATGGGCGTACTTGACACAAGGGGGGGGTGAATTTCTCATCACCACCGCACAGGGTCAAGCATTGCGTTTTGAAGAGGACACCGTTCCCGTACAAGGGCGCGCATCCGCAGGCGTGTGGGCAATCAAGCTCGCCGAAAACGACAAAGTGATTTCGCTCGACGTGGTGCAACCCGACGGGTGGCTCGTCGTTGCCAGCGCGCGCGGCTTTGCCAAACGCGTCGCGCTCAAAGAATTTCCCACCAAAGGACGCTACACGGGCGGCGTCACCGTATTCGCGCCCGACAACAAGACCGGCGAACTCGCCGCCGCGCGCAGTGCCGCCATTGACGAAGATGTCATGTTTATCGCGTCAAGCGGCTTGAACGTACGCGTCCGCGCCGAGAACATCGCAAAAAGTTCGCGCAGCGGCAAAGCAAAATCGTTCGTCACCTTAAAAGACAGCGATGCGATTGCGCGTCTCACATCCTTGATGGGACAAGCCGAAGCCGCGCCGGAGGACAGGAAAGAAAGCAAACCCGAAAAACTTTCGGCGAGCAGCAATGGACACGCATCGGAAAACGGGAGTGCGAAAGAGAAAAAAGCAGAGGCGAAAGCGGCGACACGGAAACAGGTAGAGAAAGAAACGCCTAAAAAAGCGCGCGCAGAAAAACCTACGAAAGAAAAATCATCTCCAAAAAAATCCGCGCCTGCGAAATCATCCAAAGCGGAATCGAAAAAAGAAAAACCGGCGCGAAACGTAGCGAACGCTCGCCGCAGCGTTCCCCCTCGCCGCAGCGTTCCAGACGACGATGACGATGCACAAATGGAATTGCCCATCGCATCATTCAAGCCATTGCCAAAGAAAGTGAAAAAGTAATCAGTGGTCAGTTATCCGTAATCAGAGAACAGGTAGTCAGTAAAATTTTCATACTCGACTGCCTGTTTTCATGTCCACTCATTTTCGCTTATACTCACGCGCAATCACCCAATCACCCAATCACCTAATCGTTTCAATCATTCAATCACCTAATCTCCGAACCCAAAAGGAGTCTCACCCATGAACAACCGCGTTCACGTCAGCAATCACCCGCTGATTCGGCACAAAATTACCAAAATGCGCGATATTCACACCGAGCCGAAAAAATTCCGCGAACTCATTCGCGAAGTCGCTATCCTACTCGCGTACGAAACGACCGCTGATTTACAGATTGAACCAAGTCTTGTCACGACCCCATTGCAAGAAACAACCGGCTATCGCTTGAAAGAAAAAATCGGGCTCGTTCCCATTTTGCGCGCGGGACTCGGCATGGTCGAAGGATTTTGGGAAATGATGCCGCCTGCCGAAGTGTGGCACATTGGATTTTATCGCGACGAGCGCACCTTGAAACCCGTCGCGTACTATAACCGTCTCCCCGTTTCGCCCACCGTCGAAGTGTGTGTGGTGCTCGACCCCATGCTTGCCACCGGTGGCTCTGCCGTCGAGTGCATCACGCTTTTGAAAAAGTGGGGCGCGAAAAAAATAAAATTCGTCGGCATGATTGGCGCGCCCGAAGGTATTGCCAAACTCGGCAGCGAACATCCCGACGTGGACATTTATCTCGGCGCGATTGACGAACGCCTCACCACCGAAGAAGACGCCTTCCCTGCGGGCTATATCATGCCGGGCTTGGGCGACGCGGGGGACAGACAGTTTGGAACAGGTTAGTCAACAGAAAATAGTCGAGAGTCAACAATCGCTGACGGCGACTTGTACTGTTGACTCTCGACTTTTGACTCTCGACACATGCGACCCACCTGGGACGAGTATTTCATGAATATCACGCTCGACGTATCCACGCGTTCGACGTGCCTGCGCGCGCAAGTGGGCGCAATCATTGTCAAGGACAAACGCATTCTGACGACAGGTTACAACGGCGCGCCGAAAGGTCTGCCGCATTGTTTGGACGAAGGATGCGAAATTGTGGACGGGCATTGTGTGCGAACTCTGCACGCCGAACAGAACGCGATTCTCCAAGCCGCGTTGTACGGCGTTTCACTCGAAGGCGGCACAATTTACACCACGCATCAACCGTGCCACACGTGCGCGAAAATGATAATCAACGCGGGACTCGTGCGCGTCGTTTATGCAGGAAACTATCCCGACAAACTCGCGATGAAGTATCTACGTCTCGCGGGAGTCCAGATTGACCATATGGATTTGGGCGATAGAACGCCCGCACCGCCGCCATCCATCGTCGGTCAGTAAGGGCGAAGCATTTTCATTCACAGAGCTGACGTGTTGCGCGGTTGTTGGAGAAAATGCTTTGCCCTATATGGAAATGTCCCTCGTCTTGCTCAAACTCGGCGGCTCTGCCATCACCGATAAAACGCGCGCGGCGACGCCGAGACCCGATGTGATTCGGCAAGCCGCGCGCGCGATTTTCTCCGCGCGCGGAAAAAATCCAGATTTGCAAATTCTGCTCGGACATGGCAGCGGCTCGTTCGGGCATTTCACTGCGAAAAAATTTGGCTTTGGTGAAAGAGATAACTGGCGCGCGTACGCCGAAACGGGCGCGTCCGCACAACGTTTGAATCGTCTCGTCACCGATATTTTTTTACAAGAAGACGTTCCCGTCGTTTCCATCCAGCCCTCCGCGTCCGCGCGCACCCGCGACGGCGAAATCTATGCGCTCGACGTAACAAACATCCAAAACGCGCTCGAGCACAATCTCATTCCGCTCATTTACGGCGATGTCGCGTTCGACGACACACGCGGCATGGCGATTGCTTCCACCGACGCGCTCTTTGCGTTTCTCGCACCGATTCTCAAGCCGACGCGCATTATTTACACGACAGCAGTGAACGGCATCTACACCGCCGACCCCAACACAAATCCTGACGCACAATTGATTCGAGAAATCACGCCGCAAACGTTCGAGCAAATTCGCGCGCACGTCGGCAAAGCACATGGGGTTGATGTGACAGGGGGGATGTTGGACAAGTTGGCGCGGAGTGTAAAGTTGGTGAAACGTTTTCCGTCACTTGATATTTTTGTTATTGCAGCACAATTGGATGCCATCGTAAATTCGCTCCAAACAGAATCGAACGACGGCACATACATTCACTCCTAAATCCCACAAATCCTTTCACGAAATATCCAAAAACATCAGTTCTATTGCGCGGCGCGCGCGGCTATGTTAGAATCCGCGCACATGTGAATAACATAGACGCGCGAAATTTTTGAGAATGCGGCACAGCCCACTTGTGCCGCGTTCTCGCGCGCGGAGACCATCACTTGCGTAAATCGCGCAAAATGCCAAACCCACTTGGCGTCTTTGCGCCTTTGCGTGATTCCATAGGACGCCATGGAACTTGATGTCATTTACAACAACGATTGTCGCGCGATGGAAGAACTCGACGACAATTCGGTACAACTGGTTGTCACTTCACCGCCGTACAACGTCGGCAAAAAGTACAACTATTACGAGGACCGCGAACCGCTCGACAATTACCTCGCGTTCTTGAAAATCGTTTGGCAGGAATGTCAGCGCGTGCTCGTCCCCGGCGGACGGCTCGCCATCAACATCGCCAATACCGGACGCAATCCGTACATTCCCCTTCACGCATTCATTATTCAACAGTGCATTGACTTGGGTTTTCTCATGCGCGGCGAAATTCTCTGGGACAAATCCGCGACGGCGGGCGTCTCGACCGCGTGGGGCAGTTTCGCGCGCGCGTCGAATCCGACTTTGCGCGACACGCACGAATACATCATGGTCTTTTCCAAAGACACCATGCGCCTCGAACCCGAATGGACGCGCGGAGACCACACCGGCATCACGAATCAAGAATTTGTGGATTGGACGCGCAGTATTTGGCACAAAAACGGCACCGCGAAAAAAGCTATCCGCGACACGGCGCGCAGCATCTGGCACTTTGGCACGCAGAGCAAAAAGGTGCAGCAAAAGACCAAAGGCATTGCGCACCCCGCACCCTTTCCACTCGATTTGCCTTTGCGTTTGATTCTGTTGTACAGCAACGTGGACGATGTTGTGCTCGACCCGTTTATGGGCAGCGGCTCCACCGCCATCGCCGCGCGGCTGACACAGCGGCATTACATCGGCTATGAAATTTCACCCGACTATATTGAAATCGCGAACGAGCGCATCAACCTCTATACTTCGCCCCAGCCGTACATTCCGGACCTGGAGCCGCGCGCGGCGCCAAAAGACAAAGCAAAACGCAAACGCGGACGCCCGCGCAAAAGTGAATCCTCTGTCGAATCAAAACCGGCGGGAGCATGATGCTCCCGCCGCTTTTTTTTGCAGCTGGCAAGGCGCGCCGCGCAATTTGAAAAAACGCGCGGATTGATTATAATTTCAATCGTTCATCAAAAGAGGAGATTTACTGAATGATAGACAACACAGACGCCAAAATACTGGATATTGTTCAGCAGGACGCCCATTTGTCCAACGCCGCGCTTGCCGACCGCGTGGGTTTGACCAAAACCGCCGTCTTTGAGCGCGTCCGGAAAATGGAGCAGGCCGGAATTATTCAAGGGTATGCCGCGCGCCTCGACCCCAAACGCGTGGAAAAAGGACTCGTCGCGTTTATCTTCGTTCGCACCGAAGAACCCTTTGCCAGTCAGCAAACGGGCAAGGCGTTGACGCGTATTCCCGAAGTAATGGAAGTGCACAACATGGCGGGCGAAGATTGTTATCTGGTCAAAGTACGCGTGGAAAATACGGACGCGCTCGGCAGATTACTGCGCGAAAAATTTTCCAAAATCAAAGCGATTCGTTCCACGCGCACAAATATCGCGTTAGACACGTTAAAGGAAACCGGTTATCTGCCCCTCGATTCTCTACGGAAGCGTTAACATGAGCAGCAAGCACGCGTCGCCGCGCGGGCTGGTGATTGCGGCGTTCGCCGCAATTTATTTGATTTGGGGCTCCACGTATCTCGGCATCGGACTCGCCGTTCAGTCCATGCCTCCGCATATCATGGCAGCAATTCGTTTCACCATTTCGGGCATTGCGCTGTACGGGGTCATGCGTTTACGCGGCAATGCCGCGCCCAAACTCGTGCATTGGCGCTCTGCTGCCATCATTGGCATTTTCCTTTTGGGGCTGGGGAACGGCAGTGTTTCGTGGGCAGAGACGATGGTGCCGACCGGACTTGCCGCGCTGCTCGTCGCGATTGTGCCACTATGGATGGTGTTGTTGGAATGGCTGCGCCCGCACGGCATCAAACCGCGCGCAAGTGTTTTTGTCGGCATCGCGCTCGGCTTGCTCGGAATGTTATTGCTAATCGGTCCTTCCGCGCTCGGGCTCGACCGCCCATTGAACCCGCTTGGCATCGCGATTTTGATTTCAGCAACGTTGTGCTGGGCAATCGGGTCCATTTATTCGCGGCACACGCCGCTGCCCGAATCGCCCCTGCTGCTGACGGGAATGGAAATGTTGATGGGCGGCGCGTTTTTGTTTGGTATGTCGTTTGTGTTGGGCGAATGGCAAGGTTTTGAATTCGCGCATGTCACAACCGTCTCGTGGCTCGCGCTCGCCTATTTGATTTTGATTGGCGCGTTTCTGGGTTTTTCCGCGTATGTGTTTTTGCTACAGGTCAGCACGCCTGCCAAAGTTTCCACTTATGCGTACGTGAATCCGGTTGTTGCCGTTGTCCTTGGCTGGGCGGTGAACGGCGAATCCATCACCCCGATTACGTTAATCGCTTCGGCAATTATTATTGCGGGCGTCGCCATCATCACCTATTTCAACACGCGCCCCCAACGGGAACGCCAAGCATTTACACCGCCCCAAACGGAACAGCCGCCGCACCTGATGTTGGATGAATCGAAAGCGGCGCGGCATTAAATGATAAAATCTTGACGCGAACTCTGCCATTCGAGATTTTTTCTATTCGTTGTATCGTCCCCCCGTTTTGCACGTATAGACTCGAGACGGTAAGATTCTCGCAAACCGGGTTTGAGGTGAGTCCATTGAGAAACATTCCTTCACGCAGACCGCCCGACGATTCGGGCAGAGGCAGTGCCCTCGACAAATTTTTGCCGCCAAAGGAGCGATTTCCTATGCGTTTGCCGCGTTCTCTCTTTACGCTTTTGATTGTGTTGGTGATTCTGGCGATTATGGGTTTTGTAGCGACGCGCTTTTTCTACTTTCTCGCGCGCGTCGAACAAAATCAGGTCGGCGTCCAATTTCGCAACGGACAAATTGTGAACGTCGTGGGTCCGGGCTTGTACACTGACGCGGGGTTGTATGTGGATTTGAAAACGGTGAACCAGAGCGCCATCCAGTTCTCGGTACAAGATGACGAAATTATCACCAGCGACAAGCAGCGCGTGGGTGTCATCGTCAACGGCGATATTTTTCGTCCCACCATCGCGCAGGCGGACTTGATTCGCAACAACTGGGCGTCGTATTCCGAAATCTATCTTTCGGATGCGGCTGCCAAAGCGCGCGTCGAAGCGTTGGCGCGGCAGGCGATGAAAGTGTGCGTGGGACAACGCACGTTTGAAAACAATGTCATCGGTTCCGCGCGCGATGAACTGCGGAATTGCATTGACGACGAACTTTCGCGGCTATCGCAAAATTACGCGCTGCAAATCAACAACGTCACCGTGCCGAACATTATCTTGAGCGCCGAAGTGCAAGCTCTGCTCGACCAAATTACCAAGAGTCGTTTGGAAACGGAAAAGGCGGACCAGGACAAACTGCGCGCCGAAGCGCAAGCGCTCGCGGAACAGGCAAAGCAGCGCGGTGAAGTCGCGGTCGCGCAAGCGCGCATTCAAGAAGAAGCGAAACAGCAAACCGTTTTGGCGCAGTTGGAAAAGGACAAGCTCGCCGCGCAGCAAGCCGTGATTGAAACACAAAAAGCGAATGACTTGCTCGCCGCACAAAAAGATTTGGAAATCAACAAAGCCAAAGCCACCGCCGCCGCCGAAAAAGCCAAAGCGGACCTCGCGCAAAGTTTGGCGCTCGCGCAGATGTACGCGCAATTCCCGTCCTATCTGCAATTGCAAATCGCGACGGCGAATGCAAGCGCGCTCAAAGCGACAGACAAAATTATTTTCACGCCCGAAGGCACAACGCCGACGATTGTGTTACCGGGTCCGGGCGTCGTTCCGACAGTAAACACCAATCCGCCCGCATCCAATACGAACACCTCGCCGTAAGACAAGACCTCGCAGGTTTTGGAAACCTGCGAGGTCTTGTCTTTGCCGCGCGTGCGCCAACAAATCCTATGCGAACTGCTTGTCCGTGAGCAGTGCACGCGCAATAATCATCCGCTGCACTTCGCTCGTCCCTTCGCCAATCAGCAACAGGCGATTGTCGCGGTAATAGCGCTCGACGGGAAAATCGGTGAGATAGCCCGCGCCGCCGTGAATTTGAATCGCCTTCCAACATGCGCGGTCACTCGCTTCCGTCGCAAATAATTTTGCCTGTGCCGCTTCGACGCTGAATTTTTTGCCCGCGTCTTTTAACGCCGCCGCCTTGTAAATCAATAATCGCGCGGCTTGCAATTCCATCGCGCTGTCGGCGAGCATGTGCTGAATCGCCTGATATTCCGCAATCGCTTTGCCAAACGCGAACCGCTCTTGCGCGTATTGCAAGGACGCGCGCAACGCCGCTTCGCCCAAGCCCAAAGCCATCGCGCCGATGCCGATGCGACCGCCGTCGAGAACCTGCATCGTGTAGCGAAAGCCCGCGCCGCGTTCGCCCAACAAATTTTCGCGCGGCACGCGGCAGTCTTCAAAAAATACCTGCGTCGTGAGCGATGTGTGCAGACCCATTTTGCTTTCGAGTTTGCCAATGACGAGTCCCGGCGCGTCATGCGGAACGATGATGAGCGACAAGCCGCGATGTCCCTGAAGGGTTTCGGTGCGACACAACACGAGAATCGAACGCGCGACTTGGCCCGACGTGACGTATAGTTTTGAACCGTTCAGCACCCATTCGTCGCCGTCCAACCGCGCGGTGGTTTTCACGGAACCCGCGAGGTCGCTCCCACCCGATGGTTCGGTCAAGGCGAGCGAGCCAAGTCCTTTCCCCTTTGCCAGCGGCGTGAGCCATGCGCGTTTCTGTTGTTCATTTCCAAAAAGAAAAATCGGCGTCGCGCCGAGTCCCATGTGCGCGGCGTATGTGAGACCAATCGAGCCGTCCGCCTGAGAAATTTCTTCAATCGCCAACGCGGTGGCAATGGCGTCCGCGCCCGCGCCGCCGTATTCTTCGGGAAACGGCAAGCCCATCAATCCTTGCGCGCCCATTTTTTCGTACACGTGCGCGGGAAACTCGCGTGTGCGGTCCCATTCGGACGCGTACGGTGCAATTTCTTTTTTTGCAAATTCGCGCGCAAGGTCACGAATCGCGCGTTGTTCTTCGGTCAGCGTGAAATCCACTTGGAAATTTGTGATTTGTGATTTATGATTTGGGATTGGAATTCAGTCTCCAGAAAAATCATAAATCACAAACCTGAAATCATAAATCTGCAATCAACTTGGGTTCTCCCCACACCGCCCAATTCCAGCGATGGTCGCCGAGACCGTCCGTTTGAAATTCGATGCGCGCGATATCCGAGCCGAGTTCGGGCATGGCGACAATATATTCATCCCACGCGCGCGTATTTTTTACCACGCTCCACAATTTCCAACCGTTGACGACGACGCGAAAGGCAACAAAGCGGTCATTGGGCAATTGCGCGCCGTCGCGAATCCCGGCAGAAAAATAAAGTTTCAAATCGCGCAGCTGGCGCGGAATCGGCACCGCATAGCTCACAATCGCCGCGCCCGCCAACGGCGGATGTTCCCACAACGCGCGTTTCGTCACGCCATCGCACGTCGCGTCCCCCACTTTGACTTCCATTCCCGCGCGATCGCGCTGCGCGCTCACTTTGGCTTCCGAAAATTTTTCCGCAAAATCATAACTCCACACCGTATCATTCTGGCGGTTCGCGTGAAGCAGCGTTTCGGCGAACGCGCGCACGCGTGAAACTTGCGCGTCGTCGAGCTGCGAAACAAGTTCATTCAATTCCTGGCGCTCGGACATACCAACCATTTTACCGTAGTTTGTGCGTCGGTTACAATGTGAAACCAATGCAAACCAAGGCAACTGCAAAGTCGCGCCAATTGTCATTTCGAGCGGATGCGAGAAATCTCAACCTTTCGTGACAAACGAGATTTCTCACTGCGTTCGAAACGACATATCCTTGTCAAGGGACTTTGCAGTCGCCTTACAATGCAAACAAAGAATAAAGCCACAAGGCATTGCCGTTCAATTTTTGTTCTCACGCGTGTCGAATATAATTTCAGCCAAATTAAGAATTCACCTTACGCATGTCATTTCGAACCCCTCCATCCTTCGGGGTAAACTCTGTGAGAAATCTCGGTTTTTTCCACCGAGATTTCTCGCAAGACCGCTCGAAATGACAATTCTGCGTAACATGAGTTAAGAATTCACTCCGCGATGTGCGATTGCGCTATGCGATACGCCATCTGCTATCGGTGAGGAATTATGCCCATTTATGAATATCGCTGCGGCAATTGCAAACGCCGCGTCAGTATTTTTTTCCGCACAATGTCGGCGGCACAAAATGACACGCCGCATTGTCCGCGCTGTGACAGCACAAACCTTTCGCGTCTCGTTTCGCGTTTCGCGACGGTGAAATCCGAAGAAGCGCGGCTCGACGCGATGGCAGACCCTTCCGCGTTGGGTGATGTGGACGAGAACGACCCGAAATCCCTCGCGCGCTTTATGAAAAAGATGAGCGGCGAGATGGGCGAAGAAATGGGTCCCGAGTTTGACGAAATGGTTGGGCGTCTCGAATCGGGAGAGAGTCCCGAAGAGATTGAAAAGTCCATGCCCGAACTCGGCGGCATGGGCGATGATGGCGGAATGGGTGGAATGGGAATGGGTGGAATGGGAATGGGCGGTATGGGCGACTTGGAATAAAAAGTCGTCTATTTCAAAAAAGCGCCGTTGCGAAAATACGGCGTATTACCTTGCATTCTGGCAGAGGTTAATTCGCACCGATTTCTTGCAGCATTTCCGCCTGTGCGTACAAATTCGCGTGTGGCGTACCGTCGGGAATTTCACAGCCGCCCGCGCTGAGCCAGCGCGCGCCGCCAAGTTGATAACACTTGAACGTCGCCGCGCGCACGTCGTCAGGCGTGCCTTGCAGCATCACCGTCACGGGGTCAAAATTTCCACACACCGCCGCGCGGTCATCAATCGTTTCCGCCGCGTGTTTGAAATCCACCATCCAATCAATATCAATAATGTCCGCGCCCGAATGCACCATGTATTCGGTAATGTGCGCGGTGCGTCCGCAGATGTGCAATCGCGTGAGTGCACCCATTTCATGCACCGCGTCAAAAATCCTCTTTTCGTATGGCAGCGCGTATTTTTGGAAATGTTCGACATTGACCAATGACGCCACCGCGTCACCCAAACCGATAATGTCCGCGCCTGCCGCGACCTGTGCGCGCGCAAACGCAATTTCCACCTCGCAGCATTTTTCCAACAATTCTTCCACCCACGCGGGTTCCATCACCAAATCCACCATCAGTTCATTGATGCCGCGCACGTCCGCCGCTTCCGCGAGTGCGCCTTCCACCCAACCCATGATGGGAACTTGACCGCCAACTTGTTCGCGGAACGAGCGCAACGCTTCCAGTCGGTCACTCATGCGTTTGCCGTTTTCCGGCGCGACATATTTCAATTTTTTCAAATCAGCATAATCGAGAATCGCGGGCTGCATCAGCATCGGCATTCCGTCGTCGGGAAATTCGATTTCCGAGCCGAGGTCATGCGCTTCGCGATATGGGTCCGAAATCGCCTGCACAATATCGAATGAAAAGACGGGCTGCACCGCGAGATTCGACGCGACGAGGACGCGATAATCGAGATAGTACGGCTTCATCGTCTCGCCGATATAGTGCGGCGCGAAATTCATGATAATGTCGAGGTTGGGCGGACGGTCAATCGGTTCGCCGCGCAGACGACGCATGAGGCGTTCATACGAGTTCATGGTTTGCATCACCTTGAATTAGAAAAATGGAATCACTCAATCGGGTATGGTCGCATGCGAATTATCATCCATATTGTGGTGAGCGGCAACCCGCGCAAAAATGAATTCGCGCTCGCGGCGTATTCCATCACAAACGAAAAATTGGAATCGCGTCGTAAACGTACCGCGAAACGTTGTTTGTGGTTCCATACAATTTTTCAACACGCGCCAAAATTCTTCGTTCAAGCCGAATACAAAATGAGGGATAAGACCCAATCGCGTGCAACGGCGCTTGGGTGCTTTCTAGGCGCGCGCGTCCGAGCTCAAGGTAGGAAATTGGTTGAGGGTGGGAAGTGTGACCAAGAGAAATTCAAGCGCGCCGAGCCACAACAGCAGCACGACGCGCTTGAGATTCTTGTCAGTGGAGATTTGCGAGAACGCGGTCACATTTTGTATTCGTCAATCAATTTGCGAATTGCCGCGCTGAAATTCTTGTCCACGCGTTTCAAGATTTTGATTTGATGCGGATACAAATACACGCGTTTGGCGACGACGGTTTTGGATGCGCGCGAGCCGTTGGTTTTGGATTTGCGCGACGCGCTGTTTTGCCCGTTTGCTTTCGCTTTGGGACGCGAAGCATACGGGTTCGGTCTCAGCTTGGCAGCGTCAAAGGGGTACTCTGACGGCAGGTCGTAATCATCCAGCTTGGGAATGTACTCAACTGCGCGATGCGTTTTCATAAACCTTGCGTTCTCTTGGCGTTGCCTTGCGAGCACTGATGATTCGAATCACATTATCTGGACGATGACTAAAGAATACAATCAAAATCCGATTGCGATTCGAATAACCAATCAGTGCGGCGCGCGGCTCTTGGTCTGAATGGAGGTCGTCCTCTTGAACAAAGGCATGAACATCTTCGAAAACAGTTTTTGCTTCCTCAAAACTAACTCCGTGTTTCTGAAGATTGATTGCCGCCTTGGCGTCATTCCACTCAAACGAGTTTGACTCGGTGTTCATTCAATGCACAAATAAATTGTACGTTTCTAATTTGGCATGTCAAACCCAAAATCAGGTAATTATCGTCTCCGCTGCCCCGGCGTTCGCGCACGCACCGGTTTCGGCGGCGCACCAGCAGTAGACGTTTTGACGTTTGACGCATCATATTCTGCTTTTTTCTCGCGCAGCTGTTGAATCTCCCAATGGTCCTCATCTTGCATCACCTTTTGCCATTCGGGACGTTCATCGAGCGTATCGAGCATTGCGCGTAATTCCATGATTTGGTCGCGCAGCATTGCGGCTTTTTCAAATTCCCATTTGCCCGCTGCATCCTTCATTTGCTTTTCCAAATCGCTAATCAATTTTTGCGCGTCGCTCTTGGGCATGTCGAGCGGCAGCGTACCTTTTTCAGGCACGTACTCGCCGCGCGATTCCGCCATAGTGCGTACGCGGTCGGTGAGGTCTTTGATTTCTTTGACGATGCCCTGCGGCTCGATACCATGTTCCTCGTTGTACGCTTTTTGGATTGCGCGGCGGCGGTTCGTTTCGTCAATCGCGCGCTGCATCGAATCGGTGATTCTATCCGCGTACATGATGACGGTGCCGTTCACGTGGCGCGCCGCGCGTCCAATTGTTTGAATGAGCGAAGTTTCGCTGCGTAAAAATCCTTCTTTATCCGCGTCCAGAATCGCGACGAGTGAAACTTCGGGCAAGTCCAAACCTTCGCGCAAAAGATTGATGCCCACAATCACATCGTACACACCCATCCGTAAATCGCGCAGAATCTCGATGCGCTCGAGCGTTTGCACTTCGGAATGGAGATAATGCACTTTGAACGCGAGTTCGTGCAAATAATCCGCGAGGTCTTCTGCCATTCGTTTCGTCAGCGTCGTCACCAACACGCGCTCGCCTTCGCCAACGCGTTTGCGAATCTCCGCGACGAGGTCGTCCACCTGTCCTTTAATCGGACGCACAAGCACTTGCGGGTCAATCAATCCCGTCGGACGAATGATTTGCTCGACGATTTGCGCGGAGGTTTCGCGTTCAAATTGCGCGGGCGTCGCGCTGACAAAAATCAGTTGATTGATTTTTTGCTCAAACTCGTCAAACTTGAGCGGACGATTATCCAACGCGCTCGGCAAACGAAAACCAAAATCCACCAGCGTGGACTTGCGCGCTTGGTCGCCGTTGTACATGGCGCGCACTTGCGGAATCGTATTGTGCGATTCGTCAATGAACATTAAATAATCGTCGGGGAAATAATCGAGCAGCGTCCACGGCGACGAACCGGGCGCGCGCTGGGAAAGATGGCGCGAATAATTTTCGATGCCGCTCGTATAGCCCAGTTCGCGCATCATTTCAATATCGTACTTGGTGCGTTGTTCGATGCGCTGTGCTTCGAGCAATTTCCCTTGTTCGCGGAAGACGCGCAATTGCTCGTTCAATTCCGCTTCAATGTCCTCCAACGCTTTTGCCAATTTTTCTTGCGGCGTGATGAAATGTTTCGCGGGATAGATATCAATCGAAGTGTGTTCGAGGAGCAATTCGCCCGTCAGCGGATCAATTTCGGTGATGCGGTCAATTTCGTCGCCGAAAAACTCGACGCGATACGCGGTCTCACCATACGCGGGCGCGACCTCTAACGTATCGCCGCGCACGCGAAATTTTCCGCGCCCCAATTCAAAATCATTGCGTTCGTAATAAATTTCAACCAGATGCCGCAGCACCTTGTCGCGCTGACGCGTCTCGCCGCGTTTCAATGAAATCACCACGCGCCCGTAATCTTCGGGCGAACCCAAGCCGTAAATGCACGACACGGACGCGACAATGACCACATCGCGGCGGGAAAAGAGCGAACTCGTCGCGGCGAGACGCAAGCGGTCTATCTCGTCGTTGATGCTCGAATCTTTTTCGATATACAAATCTTTCGAAGGCACATACGCTTCGGGCTGATAATAGTCATAGTACGAAACAAAGTACTCGACCGCGTTGTGTGGAAAAAACTCGCGGAACTCGGCGTACAGCTGCGCGGCGAGCGTTTTGTTGTGCGCAATCACGAGCGCGGGACGCTGGAGACGTTCGATGACGCTCGCCATGACGAATGTCTTGCCCGTCGCCGTCGCGCCGAGCAGGGTTTGATATTTCATTCCATCGTTCAAGCCGCTGACGAGTTTTTCAATGGCGTCCGGTTGGTCGCCGGTGGGTTGAAAGGGAGAGACGAGTTTAAATTCTGGCATGATTCACCTTTGGTTTGAATCCGCTCACTCTTTTACGGAACCGAATGGAAATGGAATTATAGAACGTCTGTGCGAGGGTGTCAATAAAAAATAAATGGCTGGAAAATTCCAGCCATTGGTTACTTTTTGCGGCGAATTTGTTTGAGCGCATCTTCCTCCAGTGGCAATGGGTCCTGCCACAACCAAGCAACATGAATCCAAAATCCTTCGACCACTTGAGAATGATAATTTCCTTTTTCGTCGGGTTCTACTAAACGATAATGCCCCTTGCGGTCAAGCACATAGAATTCGGCGCGTGTGCGAACGGGATCAATCAGCCAGTACTCTTTGACTTTTGCCTGTTCATATTCTACAAACTTGTCGCCGCGATCGCGGGCAATGCTTTCGGGAGAAATGATTTCGACGACAAGGTCAGCCGGACCCTCAAGATACGCGTCATGCAGGCGCTTGAGGTTGTTGGTTTGAACATAGAGAATATCCGGTTCGCGTCCGCTTGGATGGCTGGGCAAGCGCATCAAGAACGGAGCGTCAATGACTTTGCCGAGTTTGTTAACTCGCACAAATTTGTGCAACAGCGACATCAGAAAAAACTTGATATCTTGATGCCGAACGCTTGCAGGCATTGTCATGATGATTTCTCCATCTACCCATTCGGCGTGCGTATCTTCATCTGTCCACGCGAGAAATTCATCCCACGTCATTTTTTCTTTGGGAATAGTTTTCACTTCAGGTTCTGACAAATTCACGCGTGCCATTTGCGCCTCGCCTTTCTATCGCACACAATTATATCATTGTCGCCACTGCGCGTAAATCGTTTCAAACTGCGGAATCAATTTTTTCCAATCATATTTTTCTTCCGCTAATTTTCGCGCATTCTCGCCCACCGCGCGCGCTTTTTCCCTGTCGCGCATCAGCATCGCAATCGCGTGTGCGAAATCGCGCGCGTCATCCGCAATGATGACATCGCGTCCATTCACACATTCGATGCCTGAAACGCCGAACGACGTGCTCACAATCGCTTTGCCCATTGCCATCGCTTCCAGCACTTTTAACCGCGTGCCGCTCCCCATGCGCAGCGGCACGACGAATACTGCCGCGTCGGCGATGTACGGGCGCGTGTCGGGAACAAAGCCCGTGACCTCGACGCCCGCGCGCTGTTTCAGCGCCAAAACTTTTTCACTCGGTTTTTGTCCGACGAACGAAACGTGCGCGAGCGGAACGTCGTTTCTTAGCGCGGGTAAAATTTCGTCGGCGAACCAAACGCACGCGTCCACGTTCGGACGAAAATCCATTTTCCCCGTAAACACACACGACAATTCGGCGAGCGGTTTCGCGCACACTTCAGCGGACGGCACATAGTATTCGCAGTCCACACCGTTTGGGATGACGATCGGTTTGATGCGTGAATCGAGCGAGGCGATTGCGTCCGCGTCTTGTTGCGACACGGCGACGACGGCGTTCGCACTCAAGCACACCGCGCGCTCAAAGCGTTTCAATTTATTGAATTGGATCCACGAATACAACGCGCCGTGCCAGCGTTTTGGATTCTGGCGGTCGGTTTCATACGCGGTCTTTTGGAGCGTCCACTCGGCGTTGTGGTCGTCAAAGACAGAGATTGGAGATTGGAGCTTGGAGACTGGAGATTGGACATTGGAGATTAGAGACTTGTCATTTCGAGCGGAGCGAGAAATCTCGGTCTTCCATACCTCTGCCATTTCAATCCCTTCAATCTGCACGACCTCATATTTGTTTTCGTTCAGCAGTACCTGTAATTTCTGCGCGAGGATTGGCGAGTGCAATCTGCGCGCCATGTCGGGAAGCGGATGGAAAAATGTTTCGAACGCGCGCTGGGTTGTACTGCGGGTCGGATGCGGCGCGAGTTCTATGCGCGCACAAAATTCGCGCAACGGTGAATTGTTCAATTCGCTCAACTCGCCGAACGAAAGTAAATGAATTTCGTGGCGCGGCGCGAGTTGTTTGAGGATGTTAAAGTTGCGGAGAGTCGTGCCTTGATGCGGCGGAAAGGGGAGTTGCGGAGTGAGAAAGAGGATTTTCACAAGTAGCAAGTAGCCGTAGCAGGGAACAGCTGTTCCCTGCTACCTGCTACTCATTTCCCCGCTACTTTATTATAAACATTCAATGTTTCGCGCGCGGCGCGTTCCCACGAAAAGTGCGCGGCGCGTTTCAATCCTTTGGCAGCAAGTTCATCGCGCAATGCGTTATCGGACAAGACGCGATGCAGTGCAACCGTCCAGCCATCCACATCATTCGGGTCAACGAGCAACCCCGCGTCGCCGACCACTTCGGGCAATGAGGAAACGTTGGAAACAATTACCGGCGTTCCACTCGCCATCGCTTCGAGCGGCGGCAGACCGAATCCTTCATAGAACGATGGAAGCGCCAAGACGCGCGCGGCATTGTACAAGTATGCTAAATCTTGATTTGGAACACTGCCGAGAAAACACACTTTGTCCGCGAGTTTATATTTTTCAACCGCCTGGTCCACTTCGTCGGTCAACCAACCTTTGTGTCCCGCAATGACCAGCCGCGCCGCGCTTTTGTACTGGTCAATCAATTTGCTGTATGCGGCGAGTAGAGTTGGCAGATTTTTGCGCGGCTCGATGGTGCTGACAAATAAAATAAATTCGTCGGCGATGCCAAATTTTTCATGCACGCGTCGCTGTGCTTGCTGTTTGTCCATCGGCTGGGACGAACCATTTGCCGCTTCGTAGATGACCGAGACTTTGTCTTCGGGCACACCGAGCAGGCGCGTCACATCGCGTTTGGTGGATTGCGAAACCGCGATAATGTGCGCGGCGCTGCGCGAGGCATGGTCAATTTGCCCGTAATAGCGCGCGGCGTCCGGCGTGAGAAAACGCGGATACAAGAGAAACGCGAGGTCGTGCACGGTGATGACATTGGGCGCGCGTGTTTTGCGCGGCGGAATAAAATCGGGGCTGTGAAACACGTCGAGCGGGTGCGGGAGCATTTCCGCGCTCATTGCCAGGCGTTCGAGGGGATGATGACTCGGCGTCCACAACACGCGGCGGTGAAAGTTGGGCGCTTGCACCAATCGCGTGCGGTCTTTGCGGCTTTGAAACAAAAAGTAATCGTTGCTTGTGTCGAGCGCGGCGAGGGCGTGCGTCAGACGGATGATGTATTGACCGATGCCCGCCTGATGATAAAAGACCAACCGCGCGTCAATTCCAATTCGCATAAATAGCTCGTCTCAATTCTCTAGCCGCGACGAGCTTCCTTGCACGCAGCGCGGACCACCAATCCATTTACAATTGGATTATACGCGCAAAAAGGGTGCGCGCCAAAAAAAAGGACGCTTACATTGCGTTCGCCCCTTGACACACGCGCCATGTCAACTGATAATCGGACTGGCAATGCACATGGAGGTGGAATGAATCAGTCTCTTTCGCAAGTAAAACTTCCGTCGGCGGAAAGCGTGCGCGCGCAAATTGTCCGCGTATCGGAATTGTGGCTCGGCGCCATGTTTTTGAAACACGCCGCGTATGCGTACGAACGCGAACGGAAAAATCCGTTGGGCAATGGTTTGGTGTATCTCGCGGTGATTGGGGTGTTGGTTGCGCTCGCGGGAATTTTGGGCGCGGGGCTGCGATTCGCTACGGCGCCGTCGCTCGACGCAATTAAAAATACGGTGCTGGTGCATTTACAGGCGATGCCGTTTTTCAACAATTTCAGTCTCGCGGGACAGGACAGTTTTCTGCAAACCTATAATCGTTGGTGGGACCAATTTGGCACGACAGTTTTGGGCTATCCGGGAAACGAAGGCGGCGTGGCGGCGCTCGGCTTGACGCTTTTGACAACGCCACTTGGGCTCATCATCGGCTGGTTCATTTACGGCGCGCTGGTGCATCTGGTCGCGCGCGGCTGGAATCCCGAAACGTCTTTTTCGGAAATGCTCGCGCCGCTCGCGTTGGCATCGTCGCCGCAATTGCTCAGCGTGTTGACTTTGTTTCCCGGCACGGGCATCAGCGGCGCGGTCATCGCGCTCTGGACATTCATTTGCAACGTCGTCGCGATTCGCGTGGCATACAACACGACCACGCGGCGCGCGATATGGGGCGCGCTGTTTCCAATTCTCTTGTTGGTCGTTCTGCTCCTACTGCTTGGCTGTGCTGCGCTCGCACTCCTCGTGCCGGTGATTCGAACGATAGGGGGCGCGCAATGAAATTCACAGAATTATTCATCGGCGCGCTGACCTTGCGCCAACAAACGTTTGTCACCTTGCGCGAACGTTCGGATGTGTTTCAACGCGGCTTTATGGTTCTGTTGATTGCGGCATTGGTCGCGGGCGCGTTCGCTTCGCTTGAAGGCGCGATTCGGGTGGTCACACCGTTAATGAGCAAAGAGCAAGTGGTTCAAATCGCGAACGACGCGTTTGAACGCAACTATAACGGTCCGCCCGCGTTCAAAGCCATGTTCCAACCGTATCCCGCCGAAATCGCTTCGATGATTTACGATTTGGAAAATTTGCCGCCGCGCGCGGGTGAAGGTGCGCGTCCGGTTGTCGCCATTCTGGAATATGTCGGCAATGTGTTGGCGACGCCGTTCAGTTGGCGGTGGGCGGGCTGGATGCTGTTTGCGGGGCTGCTGTTTCAACTCGCCGCGCGTTGGCTGGGCGGACGCGCGAGCATGGCGCAAATGTTAGGACTTTCCGCGCTCGCCGCTGCGCCGCAAATTTTTTCCGCGCTGACGAGTCTACTGAATCTCCTGGCAACGGTGGGCAACAGTCCAATTCTTTCCAGCATAAACGGACTGTTTGGATTCGTCATTGCGATATGGAGCGCGGCAGTCTATGTCAAAGCCACAAGCGTCGCGCAAAATTTTTCGCTCGCGCGCAGTATCGGCGCGGTTGCGTTGGGGTTGGCAATTTTGATTATCGTATTCCTCGCGCTAGTGATAGTGCTCGGCGTCGTTATCGGAGGATTTGTGGGAGCAGTGAGCCGTTAGCCGCGCAAAAAAATTTTTCACTGCCAGTGAAACACCGCCTTCTCGCGATGAGAGGGCGGTGTTATTTTTTGGTAAAGGGTTGGTCAAAAAAGGAATAC
>JAKOPZ010000118.1 GCA_029778615.1 Chloroflexota bacterium
AGTGCCACGCCCGAGATTGGAATGAAAGACCAGAGTTCCACCAATCGTTCTGGTCCAATGTTCCATGTTGTGCAATCCGAAGGCATCCGTCTCTCGCAGCGCGTTCCGTACGTCAAAACCAATCCCGTTGTCAAATATGGCAAGCCCCAAGCATTTACCCAAACGCTTTAATTGGAGTTGAACCGTACCGTTGCGTTTTTCTAACTGGGCATGCTTGCGAATGTTGCTCAATGCTTCACGCGCAATTTTGTAAAGTGCATATTCCACTTGTTCGTTCAAGCCCACTATCGTCTCACATTCAAATTGAACGGGCAATCCCAATAGCTCGGCGTATTGTTCCAATGCGCCGACAAGTCCACGCTGGGCAAGGATGGGATGGTCCCAGTCCCGATAAATTTGGGCAACACTGGTTTGTGTGGTAACGGCAGCGCGCCAGAGCAAATCCAATTCTTGGAGAACCCGGTCAGCATCATACAAATCACGCTTGATGAAATTGGACAAATTACTCGAACGCAACACGAGGGCTGGATGGATATAGTTCAAGAGGTCGTGCAAATCGCGATGCAAACTGGCGCGCGCTTTTCGTTCCGCCTCTTTGTCCAGTCGCGCGTAAAGTTCTGCGCGCTCTACCGCGACAGCAACATGATTCGCGAAGGTGAGCGCGAGCGTCGCTTCGTCGGGCGTATAGTAGTTTGGAATAGTTCGCTCAAGCGACATCATCCCAATCACCCGGTCGTGCGAAATAATCGGCACGGCGAGCAACGACCGAATATGCGCGGAATGATATGTCTCGGCTTCAGTGAAAAAATGGGGATAGCTGGCGATTACGTCGTCAATGATGTACGGTCTTTTGTCCTTGATGACAAAATAATTGGGAAAGCGCGGGTCGTCAATCGGGAATGTAATTTGTTTGAGCGCGTGAGCGTCGTCAAAGCCGCGACTGTCCACAATGCGTAATATGTTGTCCTCAAGCAGTTGAATCGAAGAGCTGTCAAATTCTACGACTTTTTCCAGTTCATCCCAGATTCGTTCAAAGACCTGATTGCGGTCCAAGCTGCTATTGATTACTTGAGAGACATGATTGAGAGTTTGAGTGCGTTGATAAAGAATGGCGCGTCGCACACCTGCCGCTGCCTGTGCGGCAAGCATCTCGACAAGCTGCTGGTCATCTTGGGTGAACGCATCCGGCTGACTGCTATCGAGACTCAAGGTGCCGATGACGCGCGCTTCGGTCCGTAATGGCACAACGATTAAACTTGAAACAGCTGCGCCGCGTGGCACAAACTCAGAGTCGCAGTTTGTATCCGGTACATACACGGCGCGTTGTTCCCGAATGGCGCGCCCTGCAATGCCTTCATCTGCGCGCAAGGGCGGAAGATTGCTCGAAAGATTTGCAGAATCGGCGACGGCTTTCGCGGTCAATAAACCGGTGCGGGAATCAATCAAAGTCACGCTTGCCTTGTCGGCGCGATGCAGCGTGCGTCGCGCGCCTTGCACAATGATTTGGAACAATGCATCGATATCCAATGTGCGCGTGATGTTTAGACCAATGTCGTACAACGTTTCCAACTTGTTCAAGAGGCGCGCATTTTCAATGGAGACGGCAGCGAGCGAGGCGATGGTTTGAAGCATCTCTACATCATCGGCGGTAAAGCCGCGTTCCGACACACTGCCTTGCGCGTCCAAACGATTTACTACCCGCAGGACACCAAAGGTACGATGTTTGCCATTCAATGGGACAGCGAGAAGATGGCGAACTTGATGCGACTTGAGTCCCTTTTTGTAGTGTTCAAGATTTGTGCGAACGACCTCTTGGTTCTCCTCCACATTGTTCTCGAGTTGATAGTCGCCATATTTCGAATCCGGTTTAGCAATGAGGACTTGACCGGTAATCCCTTCCGCCATTCCGTATGATTCTTCGGGCAACCAATACGAGTCCATTCCACACAGGGCAACGCGCACAAGGCGATTGTCGCTAACAAGGAACAACGCCGCCGACTCGACATTCGAGACCTGTGCTGCAGTTTGGACAAGATACTCTTGCAGTGAATCCAAATCGTGCATGCCTGTGAGCGCGGCGCTCACTTCAAAAGAGGTTTTCAAGAGACGCGCCTTGTGTGATGTAACTTGTTGAACTTGGTGCCGCGCTTGTCCAAGCTCTGCGCGCAAGATGCGCTCGTATTCGTGTTCCGACGAGAGGTCTTGGACAAATGTAACCGCCTGAACTTTTTTGCCTTCATCAAAGAGTCGCGCGGTTGCCAGGCGAACGGGATAGCAATTGCCTTTTTCGTCTGCAAACGTGGTCTCTCGAATTTGCTCCTTTTGCTCCGGGAACCAGCGCAATTTTGGAATGGGACAATACGCGCACGCTTGCGCGCAATGAAAATAATCTGTGCAATGTGTTCCCACTTGGAGCGCGCCATGCCGTTTTTGCAAGTGGTCATTCACGAACAACAAGCGCTGGTCCTGGTCAACAATATACATTCCATCGGGATAATCGAGCAGCGCCGCGTTGATGGGCGAATCATTTGCGCGCAACGCTTCGATAATGCGCGAACTTCGCCGAACGGCATAGAAAAATGGAATACCGGTCAGCACGAGCAGATGTAACGGCGCATTCCCATACGCGGTACGAATTTGGTCCGGGTCTGTGAGCAGCGCAACCGCGACAATGTATCCCGCCGCCGCGCCGGCAATGGCAAGATAAGCGCCGCCGAATGGAAAGAACCGCGCGGCGAGCAACAAGGGCGCGAGATACAAAAGATAAATATCCGAGCCGGGGTCGTTGCCCAGATAAAGGAGTGCGGTGTAAAAGAGAATTTCAAAGGTGACTTGGACGGTCTTGACTGCGGGGAGCAGCATCCAGGCTTGATGTTTCAAGCCCAGCACAGCGGTAACAAATTGATAGAGGATAAAAATGCAAACCGCAAGGGGAATCCATCGCCAATTGATTCCAAAACCCGATTGGTCTTGGAAAATGTACCAAAGGATGCCGACAAGGATTGCAGTCCGATAGCACCAAACATAAAAAAGCAATCCAACTTCGGACGCTAACCAACGCCGCAGACGCGTGAGTTGAAATTGGATTCTGCCGAGGAGCGAATCGTTGACCAAAAGCATACGCGGCTCCTTTCATGCTTGTGGAGAAAAACTTTCGGAGAGTACAACTATTTTACCCTATCCGCGCAAGATGTATATGGGGCAAACAGAGAAATCAGAATTCAATCTGATACGTCTTTTGACCTATCAAGACGAACGCCGCTCAAAATTCGAGCGGCGTTACTTTTCATGTCAGGCTATGCGATTTGAAACGAGGGGGCATAGACATGCGTGGCATTGTTGTATTCATACAACTGAAAGGGACCGACAGCGTTTGACCATCTTCCAATCCAACACGCAAGTCCGAACGGAACGGTCCCGAAAATATGCACTTGCTCATAATTCACATCGCCGCGTTGTTGTTTCAAGATGCGTCGAATTTGTCGCGCAAACTGCATCGCTTGTCCGGCGTTGAGCCAATATTCGCCGCACTCGTAGTCGCGCGCGCGTATTTGAATGCGTTGACGAATGGGACGCTTTAATTGCGGAATTGTTTGCGTTACTTGCTTTTCGACATCGAGAGTGACCGCAAGTTCGAGCGCGATGTCGCGCGCGAGGGCAAATACAGGTGTGACTTGCGCATCAACGGCGAACGTTTCATCCGGCGCTATTTGCGCGTTCCAGATTTCGTTACGCTGCATGATGGACAGTAAATAACCCGATGGTTCATCAAAGACATTGCCGAGCATGAATGCAATCGTGAGATGGGCATACGGTTCGATCAAGAGTGCGCGTCTGCCGACGGTTTCGGCAATGGTGTGACGAAGAAGTGTGAGGACACGGTAGATGTGTTCCCATGCGCCGTCGCGCGGGGTGTATTCATTTTCAAAAAGAGAATTGAATTGGAGCAAGAGATGGCGCGCGTCATCTGAGGGCAGCGTGGATTTGCTCTGGATGCCAATGCGAATTTCCTGCGGTGCAGAGTCGCGCGCGGCGGCGAGGGCAACTTGGAATTGCTGTCGTACTCGCTCAAGGTTCGGGTTACTGCAATCTACATTTGACATTGGGGAAACGTTACTTGAGTTTGTATCCGGTTGTAATCATGCTCACCAAAATATCGTTCATGAGCCGTCCGCGAAAATTTACGACAATTGTATTTCGATGCTGGTTGATTTTTGCCATTGTGGCGTTGTCAATTTCGCCGGGACGCGCATAGACAAGGAGGGCGGTCGTGTCCGACTTCATTCGCAGGATTTCATCAATCTCAGTGGCAAATGAACTCCAGTGCATCAAAAATACAGTGCACGCTTCCGCCTTTTTCAGGGACGTTTTGCCAATTTGAATAATGTTGGATTTTTGAAACAAGCGCGAGTCAACCAGAAGGTCGTGCAAATCCTTAAACTCTTCCTCGGCAAAGACCGCGATTCGCCTGTTCGATAGTCCCTGTCCCAGGCGCCACCAGACCGGAAGAATCCCTCTGACATACGAGATAATAGCAAAGCACGCGCCAGCCAAGACAATGAGTGTGGAAACGTAACCCAAGAAGTTGAGAAGGTCAATAATTGTTTGCATGGTCGTGCTTCCTCGCAGAATTCGCCCGATGCTTCGTTATGAACCCCTTTCGGGAATCGCCCCTCTTTGAACTTTCGGTAAACCCTAAATTGGCAATCGGTCTCGTGGGTCTTAAACCCCTTTCGGGAATCGCCCCTCTTTGAACGACCGCTCGCTGCGGTCGCCGCTCATCATTCCGGTGTCTTAAACCCCTTTCGGGAATCGCCCCTCTTTGAACTCCTAGCCGATTCGGAGATGTCCCCGACCACAACAAAGTCTTAAACCCCTTTCGGGAATCGCCCCTCTTTGAACTTGAGTTGGAAAGAGTCGCGCGATTCTCGCGCTAACGCGTCTTAAACCCCTTTCGGGAATCGCCCCTCTTTGAACTACGAATCACCGTCTCCCGTGAAACACCGAGCATGTGTCTTAAACCCCTTTCGGGAATCGCCCCTCTTTGAACGTTCGGCGCCAACATCATCGGTGGCATCATCGGGTATATGTCTTAAACCCCTTTCGGGAATCGCCCCTCTTTGAACACGAGTAACATCGTCGACGACAATGCCTCCTTTCATTGTGTCTTAAACCCCTTTCGGGAATCGCCCCTCTTTGAACCAAAGGGTAAAAACAAGGAATAAAACCCTGCAAAAAAGTCTTAAACCCCTTTCGGGAATCGCCCCTCTTTGAACGCCAGGGATATAGAGCAGTATCAAAAACAGCTCGAAAGTCTTAAACCCCTTTCGGGAATCGCCCCTCTTTGAACTATGATGCCGTAAAGGAGCATCATGAAGGCGATTTTTGTCTTAAACCCCTTTCGGGAATCGCCCCTCTTTGAACTATTCCTGGCAGTGTATGGAAATGTTTGGGACCTCGCGTCTTAAACCCCTTTCGGGAATCGCCCCTCTTTGAACTGGGTTTGGGGCATTGCAATGCTACTGGCGGTCAGTGCGTCTTAAACCCCTTTCGGGAATCGCCCCTCTTTGAACTGAAGGAGAGGTGGAAGACGAAGAAGATGATTATTAGGTCTTAAACCCCTTTCGGGAATCGCCCCTCTTTGAACCGCGGACATTCCAGCGAACGCGTCACCGCCACTTGCGGTCTTAAACCCCTTTCGGGAATCGCCCCTCTTTGAACGGGTTGCTAGTCCGACCCATTGGCACGAGCTGAAGTCTTAAACCCCTTTCGGGAATCGCCCCTCTTTGAACGTGCAGCCAGATACGAACAGCTTGACAGTATATCGGGTCTTAAACCCCTTTCGGGAATCGCCCCTCTTTGAACAGAAAGCGCGCAAGCCGCTGTAACTTCGCCAAAGAAGTCTTAAACCCCTTTCGGGAATCGCCCCTCTTTGAACCCGGTGCCAACAGCTCGCAGATGACTTGATCGAACAGGTCTTAAACCCCTTTCGGGAATCGCCCCTCTTTGAACCGCGCGTGGTCTTGATTCCTGTCGCCACGTCATAGCGGTCTTAAACCCCTTTCGGGAATCGCCCCTCTTTGAACGTACCGCAGGTTAATGACAAGGGTGAAGTTGTTATTCGTCTTAAACCCCTTTCGGGAATCGCCCCTCTTTGAACTTGGGACACAGGCGTGTCGGTACCTGATCCCACGAAAAGTCTTAAACCCCTTTCGGGAATCGCCCCTCTTTGAACCCCGTCATTAATCTTTTTACGCGTGACCCACTTTTACCCCCAAACCGCGCGTCAAATCGCATCTCTTTCCCCACCATAACCTTTCTTTCCCTAACCTTTCTGCCAACATTCCCCATCACTGTTTTCATCCGCAAACCTGTTTGACAGACGGTGAAAACCCTGCCCGTTGTAAGAATTGCAAAGCATTCCCACGCACGTACCAAAACACATCAATTCACCTTTCGATTCGCAATGCGTCGCGTTTGTCCCATCCCTTGTGTCGTCTTACGCCCCGTTCCGCAAAAAGTCGCATAGTCCGCCAACACATTCAACCAATGCACCTTGTCCGCGTCTGCCCATGCATTTTTTTGCACGCCATACTTGACGCGTCCCACGCAGCCCGTATGCACATGTTCCCGATACGGATGCAGCGCCGAATGGAAATCAAAACTCGCCAGCGCCACCTGCGCTTCAATCCATTCGAGCAGCGCGTCCGCCGGTTCCAACACCCATCCTGAAAACTCATTCCACCGTTTCAAATAACTTTCAAACACGCGCCGCGCGTCCGGCAGCGGATAATCCAGCCCTTTCACATGAAAACTCGTCGGCGACAAAAATTCCAAAACAATTTCCACGTCATGCGGCGCGTCGTCTTTCAATTCCACGTAACTGCGATGCAATACGCGCGGCGCGTCCGACACGTACAAAATTTCCTGATTCACCCGCAGCGAATATCCGCCGTGCGGCATCTCCTCCATGGCGCGTGCAATGCCTTCCAAAACAAACGCGCCGTATTCATCTTCCAGCAGCGTCACGCGAAAAACATACTCGCCCTCGCGCAAACGCGTCAATGGCGAAACCGTGAATGGTTTCATCTGCACCGCGCGGTCATGCACAAACTCGACCACGCGTTTGTCCGCCGCGTCCAGCCAATGATACACCATCGCATTCAACGCGCGCGGCGTCTCCCCCCCCCCTTTATCGCTGCGCCATTCCTGACGCGTCAATGGAATTTCCAAAAGGTATGGCATCTCACACCGGCGCGCACAACAATACTTGTGCGCCGTCCTCCTCATCGAATCCCACAATTTTGACGCGCAGCGCGTCGCCAACATTCACGCGCAAACCTTTGCGGTCCTCCGGGTCAATCACGCCAAAACGTTTGTCGGGGTTCTGCGCCGGAATCTCCAAATAAACAAAACCTTCCTTTTCATTTTCAACCGTCGCGGTCAATTCTGTGCCCTCACGATACACTACGGGCTGCGCTGTTTTTTTTTCCTGCCCGGTCATAAACGCCGTAACATCGGGCAGCACCGGACGCTCCTTGTACTCATTACCATCTCTTTGAACTCCCGGAATTTTGATCATCATATAACGCGTGTTCGGATGGTTTGCCAGCATCCGATTCTGTTGATGCGCCGGTTTGCCATCCAACACCTTTTCTGCCGCAAAACCCGGAAACTCCATCATCTTGAGCAGCATCGCAACACGCGGCATTTCATACAAATGCTGCACCGGCTCATTCGGCTGCAACGCTTGCAAAACATATTGTTCGAACGGCGCAACGCGCGTTTCCAACGCGTGACGGTCCAATGTTTCAACTGTCGTCTCCCCTTCTGCCCAATCCTTGTCCGTGAACAGCGCGCCGTAACGCGCCTTACGGTCGGTCAAATGCAACGTCGCGCTCAATTTCACCGCGCCCATTCCGAACGGTTTCCCCATCCCGAGCGCATGACAATAGTCTTTATTCGCTTCACCCAACGGTTGCAACGTCCAACATAACGCGCCCAATTCTTCTTCGCTCAAATTTTCAAAAAACACGCGGAATTTGAATTCCACGCCATCGCGCACTGGGCGGAATTGGGTGTGTTGGGTGCTGTTATGCGGCGGCAGTGGACTCACCGTCAACGCTTGCGCCGTCCACTTGTCTTTCTCTTTCTTACCTTGATGCCAATAAAGTTTATGCCCGCGGATCGTCGTCTTTGGACTTTCTTTCCCATCATCCGTCTTTGTCGGTGAATCATAGTGCGTCAAAATCTTTTTTTGTTCATCCCATTTTTTATCCGGGTCAATTAACTGTACGAGGTATTGCTGAAACGCCGTTGGCTTGGGTGTTGCTAAAATTGGCGGTGTGATTTGCTGTTTGATATTCCCTGTAAGCCATAATTGTTTCTCATCGTACGCCTTTCCCAGAGCTGCGTCCGTTACGAATACGCGACTCGCGTACGCACGCGCCTTTTCACCTTGCTTGGCTTGTTTATTCTCGTGCACGAACCCAAACATCGCCTCTGCAAAATCAATCAACATTGGGTCTCGCAATTGCTCCGGTAATAAATCGCGCGGGCTATTATTGTAAGGCAGGCGGAACAACTGTGCGCGTCCAAAAAATTTGGCATGACCGTCCTCTTCCAAATAAAAGACCGGTTCGCCATCGCGTAGATATCCCTTTTGAGCGCGTTCCGTTCCGTTCGGTTTGTCTGGAGGAAATGCTTTTTCCTGCCATTGTGAAATTTGGTCGTCGTCTTGAAAGCGTTCGACCAAGCGACGACTCCAATCGTCGGATTGGCTTTCTTCCCAAACATCAACCGTTTTCCCGGTCTTGGGTCCAAAGACAAAACCCCAATGTTTATTCTGCATCCAACCCGTCAAAACGATTGTTCCTTTTGCTTTGTTTGGGTCAGAAGTTGTGGATAGATTCTTGCCCTTGCTCATTCGCAAATAGAGGTCGGGATGAATTAACCGTTCTCCCATTGTGCCATCGCGTCTTCGAATGGGTATGGTTCTCTTTTTGAAAAATTCTTCTTTCTCAGGACCAATATCCAACCAAATATCCGCGTGTTGTACATCCCATCGCGGCGTTACATTTGGATTCACGGGTTTTGTTGGGTCGAGAGCATTTCCATTGAGCTCATACAAATCATATTCGGTTGTTTTACCGAATGCTTTTGCAATGTCTTTCATGTCCACACGCGCGACCGCGCACTCTTCAATTTCATACGTGCCATCACCCAAAATTCGAAAGAACCCACCTTTGACTCGCGTCGCATAGTAAGGTATGCCTTTGATGTTTCCCAAATCTTCTACCATTTGGTCTCGATAATGCACACCCACTGCCGTGTCATCCACTGTCCGATAAAATAATTTTTTGTCCGTCACCCGCGTCATTTTCCCATAACTCACGATTTCCAAAAGCCCGCGCAACATCCCGCGCAAACTACTGCCCGGAATCACCGGCGAATCGTTTTTGCGCGTATAGAAAAAGTCCGCCTTGTTTTTCGCCTGCGCGCGAAAATCGTCCTTTGGTTCGTCGCCGCGTTCCTGTTTTTCAAATTCTTGGAGCGTCAACGGTGCGCGCACATACAGCGGCGATTTCGTCGTCAGCGTCACATCGAAATAGCCCGTGTGGGTGTAACCCTCGTTTGCATACGTGTTGTGATGCGGGAGTTGTTCTGCATTCTCCACCGCTGTCACCACTACTTCGGGCAGCGGAATAAAATTGTACGGTGCCGATGCGATGCGCTGAGGGTCTGTAGGATTTTTGTGCTCTTTCCGTTTGGGTTCAATCCGTACTGTCATTTCGCCACCTCTACTTTCAACTCTACCAAACGACTCGCCGCTACGCGCGCAAAATCCTCATCTGCCAAATAATGCCGCACCACCAAGCGCAACGGACGCACGGATTCATCAGCAACACTCTCAACTTTTAGCGGCACCGCATGTCGCATCCCTTGCGCGCCATCCGTCATCAACGTAAAGTCATTGTCCAACGCTTTCGCGTCCGTCCCCCACAAAATCTGGGGCTCGTCGAACGCCTCTTGGAAGCGCACTCCCTTTTCATCCGCCGCCAACGCGCCGCCATCTTGAATCACGCGCGCGTGAAACTTTCCATCGCCATCGCGCCACAAAAACAATTCCGCATTGTCGCCAAAAATACGCGCTTGCCACAATGTCTCTTGACGCAGTTCCGCGCGTCCCCAGCCACGCAGAATATCTGCGTCATATTTCGCATTCGCTGATGCCTCGAACGACGTTTTCAGATTTCCTTTATCGTCAAACGTTCCCCAAATCACACCGTCCTCTGCATGTGCCAACAAGAATTTCGCGCCAAGTTTCCCAGTGCGATTTTTTTCTTCCAACCACGCGCGCGGGTCACCCAAAGCATCTTCGGTCAAATCATTCGCGACCACGCGCGCGGTCGCGGGATGTGGTTGGATGTCGCGTTTGTATTTTGGGTCACTCATGCTTGCACCTCCGTAGTGACGAATTCATTCGTCAAATCCGGCGAATGAACTTGCAACTCGTTCAGCGCAGTCTCCAAATCCTTCACCCAACCATTCAGCGTCTTGATATCGTCCGGCAAATGCATGACGCTCTTGCCCGCTACAATTTCCTCTGTAATTTCCCATTCACCCGTTTTTCCGTCATTCGGCTTTTGCATCAATGTCGCGTGTTTGCCGCGCAAGCGCCCGCGTCCCACACTGCTCTCCCCGCCCAACGCCAAATCGCCCGTCCACAAATCCTTGAGCAAAAGCAAGAGCAAACCGATTTCACCTTTGCGCGGCTTTTGCGCCACCAGTTTTATTTGCAGCGTCGTCTTGTCGTCTCCAAACGCGGGCTGCTCGTTAAACAATGCCGTTTCCAACGCGCCGCCCGTAAAGCGGTCAATACTCACGCGATTCTGCACCAAATCCGTTACCGCATTCTCGATAACTTGCTCGCTCACGCGCAGACGACTTGCTTTGGGCTTGACATCATTACCCTTTTTGCGCTCCACGTCCACCTTGTCCATATCCGTGCCAAAGAGTCCATCCACCCAATCCGCCGCCGCATTTCCTTTTTCAGGCGCCAGTGTCCGCACAATTTTTTCCGCCCGCGCCCGCAGCGCGCCCGCCAAACTCGTTCCCGACAACACTGGCATCTCGTCTCCGTCCGCTTGTTTCGCGCGCAAATATGCCATGTCCGGTCCCCTGTCATCCTTGCCGCCTTGCGAACGAATCAACAGCGAACCGTCCAACCAAAACGTCGCGTCAATTTCAAAATACTCGCGCTTGTCCTTCACTGGATTCTTGGCATTCATCCCCAACGCGCCCCAAATGTCCGCGTTCGCTTTGCCCGATAATTCTTCGCCGCCCAATTCCATCCACGCAAATAAATCTTGGACATTCGACAAATCGTATTCGCGCACGCGCCACTCGTTCACCTCGACCGCGCCCAGCCCGCGCCGTTTCCGCATCCCGAACGTAATCTCGCCGTTCTGCAAACCTTCCAACGCCGTCGCCAGCGCGCGTTTCAACGCATCTTCATTCCCATCACAAATCAACAATTCAAACCGCAGCGGAAAAATCGTTCCCGCTTGCCACACCTGCGCGTCATACAATTTCCCCTCTGCCGCCGTGCGGCTCGCGCGGTCAATGCGAACCCCTTCGCGCAATTCGACGCCAAAATTTTCGCCGAACGCGTCGTCAATTATCAATGGACTTTGCGCGCCTTCTTCTTTTTCTTTCATTCCGCCAAACAGCAAAACGCTCGCCAATCCGTCCGCTTCTTCCGCGCCATACCCGCGTTCCCGTTCGCGCAAATAACTGCGTAACGCGCCCGCCAACGTCGCGCCCGTCAACAGCGGCGTCTTGCCGTCCAATGCGTCGGTGAGCAGCGGCATGTCCGTCAAGTCCGTGCTGTCGCCGTTGCCAAAATGCGTCGGCGTTTGCAAGAGAAGGTCGCCTTCCACGACGATGCGTTTGAGAATTTTGCGCGAGGCGTCGCCATGCCATTGTGGAGCTGCCATCTCATCCCTCCTTTTCGCGTTTCACATTCAGCGCGCGCCGCAGCGCCGCATCCAAAAATTTCAGCGCGTATTCGTCTTTCAGTTCTGGTGTCACATGTGGCGTGTATTTTCCCAAAGACGGAACACTCCCGACCTCGAACAACGCAGACAGCCGCTTGTGTTCCGGTTTCAATTCCAACAACTCTTGGATCCAATCAGACAAGCGCATCCCATCCACGCGCGCGTGCGTGAATTGTTTTTTTGACGTGTTGCGCGCCAACACATCTGTCATATATTTCTGAATTCTTTCACGCGGCTTTTCTTTTTTCGTTTTAGTTTCTGACTGGGCAGGAGCAGGAACTTCTTTCGCATCGGACTTGTCCGCGTCCAAAGACATCAACTCGTCGTGAATGATATTCCGCAAACGCGACAGCTGCGCGGGACGAATCGGCTTTAATTTTTCAGGATCCATTTCGAGCGCGTACGCCACCGCGACCACATTTTCGTCCAAACGTTTTCGCATCAAGCGTTCGACCATCTGCCTCGCAACCTTGTCGCTGTCTTCATCCAAATTCTCTGCTTGCCCAGCAACTTGATATTCCCATTTTTTCAAATCCAATGTTTGCTCGGTGGGTTGATAAACCGCCACGCGTCCAAAACCTTCCGCGCGCCGTTCGCCGATGCCCTTTGTCTCCAACTCGGTCCATTTCAAATCACCGGATGGCATCGCAAATTCAAACACACTGCCCATTTCAATCGCCATCATCTGCGGCAGGGGCAAGCCCCACGTGCGATTGAATCCGCCGACATAGCGCGTTTGCATCCACGCTTTCGGTTCACCCAACTCGTTCGCATCCTTTACACCCAACCGCGCCGCAATCGCGTTTCGCACAACTTTCGCGTCGCAAGTGTATTGTCCCCACTCATCGCGCAGCAGGGCATCGCTTTCCAATATCACATAAAATTCGTGTCTTGATGCTTGCGATACAGTCTTGGATTGTGTCTGCATCTGCGCGAGCTCATCCGCTTTGACCAATTCAATGCGCGCGCGTCCATACGCGCCCGTGCGCGCGCCTCCAAGGGAAACTTCACCGGATACCAATTTTCCCAATTCCTGCGCATCGGAATCTACATCGCATTGAATCACCGCAATAAAAACCTGATTCGGCGCGAGCGCCTCGTAACGATAGATGGCGCCATCGTTCCGCTTCGGGCGTCCAGCAGCGCGCGGGCGTTGAATGTGAATCGTCAATTGCCGTTCCGGGTCAATGACGGTTGCTGTGTCGCCTGCTTTGCGCGCAAATGGTTTTTTGACTCCAGTCCACTGTTTTTTCGGATCCGGTGTTTGTCCTGCCGCATCCATGGCAGAATCTTCAACGCGCTTTTCATGCTGCCACGAAAGCGGCGTCGGTTGGCCAAGCGCGTTACTTGGGGAAGGATATCCATTCAAAAACCGCGTGTTGCCATTAAAAAAAAGTTGCCGCGCGGCTTCGGCTGCCGGGTCAATCACATGGTTCGCGCGATACTTGTGAATCAACGCGCCGCGCAGCACACTGCCCGGAATAAACGGAAACGACACGCCGCTGTTCGGGTCGCCTTCCAACGCAGTGAAAAGTCCCGGTTCCAACAACGTGATGCGATAAAAAATCTCTTTCATGGCTTGCCTCCCAACCCGTCGCGGAACACATTCCAATACGTTGCCGTTACGTCGGCGTTGGCTTGCAACAAACGCGCCTTGATGCGCCCGCGCCCGCGATTGCGTCCGATGCCGCCGCGCCGCAGCGCCAACACGCACGCACTGAGCAATTGCAAATGCCGTTCCTCGACCTTGCCCACGAATTGCAACGGCGCGGTCAAGGTCGTGTCGCGCAGCAGCACACGCATCGAACGCAAACTGCCGTCTTCCGGCGCGCCGTCCAATTCGATGGCAGTCTGGCGGCGAATCGTCGTCAACGCTTCCAAAACATCGTTCGTGGTCAATGTCTTTTGCGTTAACGCGTCGCGCACCGTCTCGACAAGTTTTTCGGGAAACGTCGCGTTCCCCACGCGCAACATGCCCGCGTCCTCTTCCGCGCTCCCACCGCTGCCAAACAATTCACGCGCGGTCTTGACCAATTCCGTGCGCTCGTCACTCTCTGGCAATGCGAACAACAAATTCGCGCATTCTTCGACAAGCAGCCCTTTCAACGCGCGCCCGCGTAAATACGGAAGCCCGGTAAAGGGGTCGTGTTCGACCTCTTCATCCACCAACCCCGCCACGCCGTCACCGCGTCCGAACGTGGCATCGCTTTGCAGTGTGATTTGGATTTCGTAGGTCATGATGATTTCTCCAACGGAATGTACCAATCCGCCAATTCGAGCGCGTCGAAATATGGCGCGCCGTCAGGGAGAGATTCGCCACGCAGATACATCGTGCGAAAGCGTTCCACCGCAGAAGGACCTTGGCGCAACGCGTCGCGCAATGCTTTACTCTTGTTCCGTCGCGTCATCCACTTGTCGCTCTGGAAAACAGAAACCGATTCCTTGACCGCGTTCCACGTCCCCAACGCGTTCTCATTCGTAACTTGAACCGGTCGCGCAATCAAACTTCCTTGACGGTTCGCATATTCACGCTTTCGAATCTCCTTCAAATCACCCGCCAAACCGCTCAAGGCAAAATGCCAATCCATTGCGCAGACATTGGTTAAATGATTGTCCGAGCGATACTTTTTCGCGGATTGGCACAATTCTTCCGCTAACGTGTATCCACGCGCGAACGGATAATGCGTCTTGATAATGGAAACGCCCGCGCACGCCGTCGCGCCTAAATCTGCATATTCTTCCCGAAACAGTCGCAAATACTCTGCCGCCAACGCCAAGCCCAAACGTCCATCGCAGACAAACGTTACATCATCGCCGCCGTACACAATCGGACGGAAGGGCAGCCAACGGGGTTTGTGCTTGCTTTTATCGTTGGCGCGCAGTTCGATTTTTGCAACGAGGTGCCCATCAGGATTGTGCATAATACTCGTTTGATTGGGATCAATACGCCGAATCAATTTGTCCACCAAGTTATACAATGCGCTTTGGCTGTTTGCTTTTACTTGTTCGGACAATTGGCGCACCGCATCAATATATTTGCGATTCTCTGCCGGATCTTGACGCGATTCACCAAGGGCTCGAAACCGTTCGCTCATGCTGTCGCCGTCAGCGTGAACAATGGCAATATGACTGAACTCGCCTTCGCTGCGCCCCATGTGGTCGAGGTCATACGGAAATTCAAATTTGTTTTTGAGCAAGGCAGCAAAGCGTTTTTCCAATTCTTTGTTTGCCTCATCCACCGCACGTAACTTCGCGCAAATTTCCGCAGAGGTAGGATATCCCGTATCAGTGTCAATGGGCGTCACCCACTCCACCGCAGGCAATCCTGTTCCTTGACACGGCACAGTCACACCCAATCCAAGTAGCGGCGCAGTTTGGGTGCGCTGTCTTTTCTGTTCTGCCAATCGTTTGAACGCGTCGCGGATAGCTTGAACAAGTGAATCACTCCACTCGAAAGCATGGCAATCAATCAACAGCTGCAACCCTGGCGCTTCTTTCAAGACTTGCTGCGAAAGACCACGAACAAACTTGTTAGCATCTTCTTTCTCGCGAATCAGCGCGACAAAATTACCGCCGCCCGCATAAATAGCTTCGGCTGCCAGCGGCGAGTTTTCTGCTTCAATCTGTTCTTTGGTAAAACCATTTTGTGCGCTGCGATTATTCGGTTTGGGCAGATGTTTCCATGCCCATTCTTCAGTCGCTTGCGCAACCAAATAAGATGCGCCCAAATTTTCGCGCAGGCGGTTACTGCCGAAAATGTAGGGTTGAATCTGCGCGGTATCCACAATTACAAGCTGCATAATGCCTCCGGACACACTGCGGTACAAAATGGAAAAAACAAAACGCGCTCATTCTCACAACACGTTTTCGCGTTGTGGCGGGCGCGCCTAGAAATCATGATATTTGATTTTGCCGAGACCAAAGAAAAATAGAGCATCACCTTCTCCAAACAAAGAACCGAGTTGGCTTGAGGTAAAGCCGACGGAATTTTTTTCTTGCTATCTCATTTTCTTGTTCCTCACCTTGCCAATACTTTAGCCCCAATTCAGGTGTTTGACAAGGGGGTACGGCGCTTGTTTAGGGCTGGCACAAAGTCAGGTGAGAGTGCGGGTAAGTAAAGCCACACCTTTTGATAAATGAGCATCCAAATGTCGCCGCGCTTGAGGGATATTGTCATAGCCCAGCCACGCCGAAAGACTCAGCACAAAATTATTCAGTGCGGCCATGACTTGCGGGGCGTGCTGCAAACGGACGCGCGACTGATCTTCGTGCAAGGTCACATCCCGCCGATAATGTAAACCATTTTCAATGCCCCAGTGCGCATGCACGATTTGCAGTAGGCGCCCTGGACTCACTTCAGGGCGTTGCAGGCTGGTGACACCATAACTGGTTTCTTCGTTAGGTAGCCCTGTGTGCGGATCGGTTACGCGCCGTGTGACTTGAAAGACTTGCGCCAAGTGCGGCCAATCGGAATAGGTTTGTAACATGCTGCTGACCGTGAGGACGCGTTTGTCAATCCGCCCATGCGTACCCTCGACACTCTGCACGGTGACAAAGTCGGGTTTGGGTGGCACATCGGTAAACAAACGCCGAATATCATCGTGCAGTTGCGGCTGATTGTCTTTGACTTTGAACACATATTCGCCGCCCGCCTCGACAATTTGGAGGCACAACTTGCGTTGGGTCAGCAAGGCATCGCCCGTGACGATTTTGCCCCGTAAATCAAGGTGTTTTAGCAAGCGCTTGGCGACGGGGATTTCGTTTTCTTTGCGTTCGACATCCATCTGCAACAGGACGAGCCCTTGTTCGGGCAAATACGCTGCCAACAAATGCACCCCCTTGGGACGCATGAGGTCGACACTGCCGCGCAAGGTTTTGCCGTCCAGACTCACAATGACATTCGTGCCTGTGGTGACTAACTGTTGCAGGAACGCACCGAAAAGAGTTTCTAATTGTTCGACCGAGACGATCCAAGTCACAATCCGTCGCAAGGTGGTGCGCGAAGGCATCCGCACTTTGGAAAGATGCAACAGACTTGCCAATTCACTTTTGCGTTCGTCGAGCCATTGTGCGATCGCACGCTGCGAATCGGCGCCACTCAATTTGGCCAACAGCATCAGCAACAACACCATCGCCAGCGCACACACCTTGCCGCGTGCCTGGCGCGAATCGTCCAACTCCATGAGCATTGCCAAGACACTATCGATTTCAAACACGTAGCCGTCGCAGTGTTCGAGCGCATCCAGTTTCGCTGTGCTATACTGGGCCATGACCTTCCTCCGGTTCTGTTTGGGTGTGAGAACCACAAGCATAACCGAAGAAGGTCAATTTGTTTCAACCCACTTCTGACTTTGTGCCAGCCCTACTGGCTAGCCAAATTTCCATTGACAAGCGCCTTTATTTGACTTATAGTAATGACAACGTAGTCGTCAACGTTGACGATTGCGCTGTCAAAGCCATTTTCTGCGAGTTGACGCCTATGCACGTTACGCTCAAGGATGTAGCCCGTCACGCCGGTGTGTCCCCCAAAACGGTTTCGCGCGTGGTAAACAACCAAAGCGAAATCAGCCCCGCCACGCGCGCGCGCGTCCAAGCCGCGATTCAAGAGCTCGGTTATCGTCCGAACATCCTCGCGCGCAGTCTCGTCAATCAACGCTCCAACACCATCGCCGTTGTCGCTTCCGGCATTGAATATTTCGGTCCCTCACGCACCCTCCTCGGGATTGAGCAGCAGGCGAACGCGTTTGGTTATTCCCTCTTTTTGAATTTGCTGCATCAACCCGACGCGCAAAACGTACATACACTTTTGAACGAACTCGTCGCGCGGCGCGTGGACGGCATTATTTGGGCAGTTCCCGAAATTGGCACGAACCGCGCCTGGATTACCGAGAACACTCTTGCGCAACTTCCGCCGCTCGTGTTTTTGAGTATGGGCGCGCGCACCGGTCTGTCCATTGTCGCCGTGGACAATTGTTCCGGAGCGCAGTTGGCGACACAGCATTTGCTGGAACGCGGACGCACGCGCGTGGGCATCATTGCTGGACCGTTGACGTGGTGGGAAGCGCGCGAACGGGTGCAAGGATGGAAAGATGCGCTGGCTGCTGCCGGCTTGAAAGCGTCCAAGAGTCTGATTGCCCAAGGCGATTGGTCGCCCGCGAGCGGCGAACGCGCGATGGAACGGCTGCTCGCGGTTTCGCCAAAAGTTGACGCGGTGTTTTGCTCCAATGACCAAATGGCGCTCGGCGCGTTGGGAGTGCTGCATCGCGCGAACGTGCGCGTGCCCCAAGACATCGCGCTCGTCGGCTTTGACAACATTCCCGAATCCGAATTTTTCTTGCCGCCGCTAACGACGATGTATCAGCACGTCATTGACATCGGGCGCATCGCCGTCCAAGAATTGCACGCGCGCATCGAGGCGGAACGCACGCCGACGAATGGTACGCCGCAAATCACCTCTCTGCCGCCGGCGCTAGTTGTGCGCGCCAGTTCATAATTTTTTTTCGACGTTCATCTCCTCCAACTGCATCCTTCCCTGCTGCCGTGCGCGGACGGCACAGGGAGGGATCGCAGAAAAAATTTTCCACGAGGCACGCGGATATGATTGATTTTTCCTCCTACCAAATTTGGTTCGTCACCGGCAGTCAACATTTGTACGGACCGCAAGTGCTGGAACAAGTCGCGGCAGATTCTAAAGAAATTGTCGCCGCGCTCGCGCACTCACAGCACATTCCCGTTCAAATCGAATTCAAACCCGTTGTCAAAACACCGGAAGAAATTTACGAATTGTGTTTGGACGCGAACCATTCGAAAATTTGTGTGGGCTTGATTTTTTGGATGCACACCTTCTCGCCCGCGAAAATGTGGATGGCGGGGTTGAGCGCGCTCACGAAACCGTTTCTGCATTTGCACACGCAATTCAATCGCGACATTCCGTGGGCGACGATTGACATGGATTTTATGAATCTCAATCAGTCCGCGCACGGTGACCGCGAATTCGGATTCATCGCGAGCCGTTTGCGTTTGAGTCGTCACGTCGTCGTCGGACATTGGGCATCCGATGATGTGCAAAACGAAATCGGCGCGTGGGCGCGCGTCGCAGTGGCGTGGCACGATTCACAAACGCTGCGCGTCGCGCGCCTCGGCGACAATATGCGGTACGTCGCCGTCACCGAAGGCGACAAAGTGCAAGCGCAAAAACAATTCGGGTACGCCGTGAATGGGTACGGCGTCGGCGATTTAGTAAAAATTGTAAATCAAGTGGGCGATGCCGAAATCAAAAATCTCGTCGCCGAGTACGACGCACAATACATGGTCGCGGACGAATTGCGCGCAGGCGGCGCGCGGCATAGTGAATTGCAAGACGCCGCGCGCATCGAATTGGGGTTGCGTTATTTTTTGCGCGACGGAAATTTTCAAGCGTTCACCGATACGTTTGAAGATTTGCACGGTTTGAAACAATTGCCCGGTATCGCGGTGCAGCGTTTGATGGCAGACGGGTACGGCTTTGGCGCGGAAGGCGATTGGAAAACATCTGCGCTCGTGCGTTCGATGAAAGTGATGAGCGCGGGTCTCGACGGCGGCACGTCGTTCATGGAAGATTACACCTACCATTTGAACGCAAGCGGCATGTTGGTACTCGGCGCGCACATGCTCGAAATTTGTCCGAGCATTGCGAACGAAAAACCGCGCGCGGAAATTCATCCGCTCGGCATTGGCGGCAAAGCCGACCCCGTGCGTTTGGTCTTTGACACGCGCACCGGTCCCGCGCTCAACGCGTCGGTGATTGATTTGGGCAATCGGTTTCGCATGATTCTCAACACGGTTCAAGTTGTGCCGCCGCAAGAACCATTGCCGAAACTTCCCGTCGCGCGCGCGTTGTGGATTCCACATCCGAATTTGAAAATTGGCGCGGCGGCATGGATTTACGCGGGCGGCGCGCATCACACCGGTTTTTCGCTGTCGCTCCAACCCGAACACTTGCAAATGTTCGCGGACATGGCGGGCATCGAATGTGTGACGATTGACGAAAACACGAATCTCGCCGATTTCAAAAAAGAATTGCGGTGGAATGAAGCGGCATATAAAGACTAGAGACTGGAGACTAAAGACGGAATCTTCAATCTCCAATCTCCAGTCTCCAATCTCCAGTCTCCAGTCTCTAATCTCCAATCCAAATGAACGCACGTTTTACGATTCGCACCAATGCGGTGATTGGCAAAATTTCGCCGCGTCTCTATGGGCATTTCGCGGAACATCTCGGACGCTGCTGTTACGATGGTTTGTGGATGGGGCGCACTTCCACAATTCCAAATCAAGATGGATTTCGCCGCGATGTGCTTGACGCGCTGCGCGCAATGCCGACGCCTCTGTTACGTTGGCCCGGCGGCTGTTACGCCGACCATTACCATTGGCGCGATGGAATTGGAATGCCAAATGCGCGTCCGATTCGTTTGGGCATGTCGTGCGGTTTGCAAGTTCCCGACGACAACAGTTTAGGCACGCATGAATTTTTGCGCTTGTGTGAATTGATTGCTGCGGAGCCGTATCTCGCGGGAAATGTCGGAAGCGGCAGCGTCCAAGAATTGTGCGATTGGGTGGAGTATTGCAACAGCGCGGTGCCGACGACATTGGCGCAAGAACGCGCGGCGAATGGTTCGCCCAAACCGTTCGGCGTGAAACTGTGGGGCGTTGGCAATGAGAATTGGGGCTGCGGCGGAAACTATGATGCGGTGACGTACGCACACGAATACAAACGCTACGCGACGATGCTGCGGCATGTGGACGCGCACGCGGAATTGGTGGCGTGCGGTTTTGA
>JAKOPZ010000119.1 GCA_029778615.1 Chloroflexota bacterium
CCGCAGTTTTTCATACGGACGTTGGACGTGACGGGAGACATCAACTTGCCGGAAGGTGTGGAGATGGTGATGCCGGGGGACAACGTGACGATGCACGTCAAGTTGATTACGCCGGTGGCGTTGGAAAAGGGATCGCGGTTTGCGATTCGCGAAGGGGGACGCACCGTCGGTGCCGGTGTCATTACCAAGGTGATTGAATAATCTCAAATCTCTAGTCTCCGGTTATTGAGACTAGAGACTGGAGACCAGAGATTGAAGATTCGACATGGCTCGACAAAAAATTCGCATTCGACTCAAAGGGTACGACCACCGCGTGCTTGACCAATCGGTGAAACAAATTGTCGAAACAGCAGAGCGCACGGGCGCGGCAGTCATTGGACCCGTGCCACTTCCGACAAAGATTGAAAAATTTACCGTCATTCGCGGCGCGTTCATTGACAAAGATTCGCGCGAACAATTCGAGATTCGCACCCACAAGCGTTTGATTGACGTGCTCGAACCGAGCAGCAAAACAATTGATACGCTGATGCGCTTGAACTTGCCGGCGGGTGTGGACATTGAGATAAAACTTTGACATAGGACGAACGACGAAGGACGAAACAAGTTGTGAGGCATTCGTCATCCGTCGTTGGTCATTCGTCATATATTGCCTACTGTCGCGCGAAATTTTTCGATGCGATGAAGGGGAGAAATTGAAATGGCAGAAGGATTGTTGGGACGCAAGCGCGGCATGACCCAAATTTTCAGTGAAAAGGGACAAGTCGTCCCGGTCACGGTGTTGGAAGTGGGTCCGTGCTATGTGACACAAATTCAAACGCAAGACAAAGTGGGTTACGGCGCAGTCCAGTTGGGCTATGAAGAAACGCGCAAGTTAAACAAACCCGAGCGCGGACATTTGAAAAATTTGCCGTCGCTGAAACATTTACGCGAAGTGCGTACCACCCAAACTGACAATTACAAGTTGGGGCAAAAGCTCACGGTTGGAATTTTCAACGTCGGCGAAAAAGTGGATGTTGTCGGCACCAGCAAAGGCAAAGGCACCGCCGGTCCGGTCAAGAAATATCATTTTCACGGCGGACCCAAAACGCACGGTCAATCCGACCGCACGCGTCGCCCCGGCTCGAGCAGCGCGACGACCACGCCCGGACGCGTTTTGAAAGGCACACGCCGCGCGGGGCAGATGGGCAATGTGCGCGTTACCATTTCCAATTTGGATGTGGTGCAAGTGGACCCGGAGCGCAATTTGATTGCCGTGCGCGGCGCGGTTCCCGGTCCAAAGAACGGTTTGATTTTTGTGCAAAAGGCGCGCAAACAACCCAAGGGGAAAAAGTAATCAGTAAACAGTAAGCAGTGACCGGTAGCAGTCACCCGTTTCCGCACGGATGATTGACCACTGATGACTGATGACTGATGGCTGATGACTGATGTAACGATGCAAGTTCCATTATTTAATCAGGCGGGCGACGAGATTGCCCAAATCGAATTGCGCGACGATATTTTTGGTATCGAGCCAAACAAAGCCGTTATGCATCAGGCGTATGTGCGGCAAATGGCGAACGCGCGTCTGGGCACGGCAAACACCAAAACGCGCGGGCAAGTGCGCGGCGGCGGCAAGAAACCGTGGAAGCAAAAAGGCACGGGACGCGCACGGCAAGGGTCCACACGCGCGCCGCATTGGAAAGGCGGCGGTGTGGTCTTTGGTCCGCACCCGCGTTCGTACGAGCAAAAGATGCCGCGCAAAATGCGTCATCTCGCATTAAAGTCTGCCCTCGCCGCCAAAGCGCAAGAAAACCAAATCAAAGTGGTGGACGATTTTAATTTGGATGGCGTCAAGACGCGCGAGATGAAAAATATTCTGGAGCGTTTGCAAGCCAAACCTTCGGTCTTGATTCTTTTGTCGGAAGCCAACGCGAACGTCGCCAAGTCCGCGCACAATTTGGACAAGGTGAAAACGCTTCGCACAGGTTATCTCAATGTGCGCGATTTGCTGGGCTATGAAATTGTCGTCATGAGCAAAGCCGCGTTGAGCGCGGTCGAGAGTTTTTTTGACACCGCTCAGACCAAAGCGGTCGCGTCGGAGGGCAATTAACCATGCACACGTACGAAGTTTTGCGCCGACCGCTCACGACCGAAAAGAGCAACTACTTGCGCGATACATATCGCAAGTACGCCTTTGAGGTGGATGGTCGCGCGAACAAACAACAAATCAAACAAGCCGTCGAAACCGCGTTTCCGAAAATCAATGTGCTCGATGTCCATGTCATGACGATGCCGCGCAAAGCGCGCCGCTCGTTGCGCCGCCGTAAAACGCGTTTCACTTCGATGTGGAAAAAAGCCATTGTCACCATTCCGGCGAATCAGAGAATTGACCTGTTTGAGGGAGTTTAGAGAATGCACAATTGACAATGCGCAATGCAGGACGACAAGATTTGCATTGAGCATTGCACATTGAGCATTATGGATTGCAGGTTTTTCGTACGCGAATGCGTGAAAAACCGCAATCCCGCATTGTTGACATGCCAATCAAAGCATACAAACCCACGTCGCCCGGACGCCGCTGGCAAACCGTTTCGACGTTTGAAGAAATCACCAAAGGCAAGAAACCTGAAAAGAGTCTCTTGCAGCATAAAAAGAAATGGGCGGGACGCAACAACAAAGGTGAGTTGACGGTGCGTCATCGCGGCGGCGGCACATCCCCAAAATATCGCGTTATTGATTTTCGTCGCGAAAAAGTTGGGATTCCTGCCAAAGTGGCGTCCATCGAGTACGACCCGAATCGTACGGCGCGCATCGCGTTGCTGCATTACGCGGACGGCGAAAAGCGTTACATTCTTGCGCCGCTCGGCGTCGTCGTCGGAGATACGGTCATGTCCGGCGCCGAGGCGGAAATTAAACCGGGCAATACGGTGCCGATTAAAAATATTCCGCTGGGCACGGTGATTCACAACATCGAACTCGTCAAAGGCAAAGGCGGACAAATCGCGCGCAGCGCGGGCACGGGCGCGCAGCTGCTGGCGAAAGAAGGCAAATACGCGCAGGTGCGTATGCCGTCCGGTGAAGTGCGCTACATTTCGATGGAATGCTCTGCGACGATTGGACAAATCGGCAACATTGAACAGAGCACTATCAAAATCGGCAAAGCGGGACGCCGACGCCATATGGGTTGGCGCCCGAGCGTGCGCGGTGTGGCAATGACCCCGCGCGACCACCCACACGGCGGCGGCGAAGGTAAATCCGGTATCGGAATGCCCGGACCCAAAACGCGGTGGGGCAAACCGGCGCTCGGCTTTCGCACGCGCAACAATTCACGGACGGACAAGTATATTGTGCGAAGACGTGGGAAAAAGTAATTTATGATTACTGATTTATGATTTTTGATTTGTGCAAAATTATTTGAAATCATAAATCATAAATCTCAAATCAAAAATCCAATGAGCCGTTCACTCAAAAAGGGACCTTTTGTCGAACCGAAATTGCTCAAGCGCATTGAGCTGATGAATCGCAACAACGAAAAACGCGTTGTGAAAACGTGGTCGCGCGCTTCGGTTATTTTTCCGCAAATGGTCGGACACACGATTGCGATTCATGACGGACGCCGCCACGTGCCGATTTACATTACCGAAAATATGGTCGGGCATCGTCTCGGTGAATTTGCGCCGACGCGTCATTTTCGCGGACACTCGTCCAAGGAAAAAGCGACAGAGGTCAAGAGCTGATGGGGTGACAGCGTGACAAGGTGACAGCGAAAGCTGTGTCAGCTTGTCACTCGCTCACCTTGTCACCTTGTCAGGTGTATCATGGCAGATTTCGAAGTCAAGGCAGTTGAAAAATATCTTCGCATGTCTCCGCGCAAAGTGCGGTTGGTGCTGGACACCGTGCGCGGCAAACAAGTAGACCAGGCGATAGGCATGCTCAAGATGTCATCCAAGGGCTCCGCCGTGGCAATTGCCAAAGCCATCAATTCGGCGGCGGCGAACGCGGAAAACAATTACGGCTGGTCGCGCGATGACCTGTTTATTTCGACGGCGATTGCCGACAAGGCGCCGTCGCGCAAGTGGCGCAAAATCGGGTCGCGTTCGCGTGTGAAACCGATTGAACATCGTTACACACACATCACCGTCGGCGTTTCGGAAAAGGAGACTCGCTAGTGGGTAGAAAAGTTCATCCTTTCGGTTTTCGCTTGGGCGTTATCAAAGACAGCCGTTCGCGTTGGTACGCGGCGGACAAGAAAACGTACCATCAACTTTTGTTGGAAGACCGCGAAATTCGCAAATTGATTTACGATAAAGTTTCCAACGCGGGCATCGCCGATGTGGAAATTGAACGCTATCCGGGCAATGTCACCGTGAATGTGTATACGGCGAAACCGGGACTTGTCATCGGGCGCAAAGGCGCCACCGTTTCGGAACTGCGTAAAAAGTTGGACGAGCTGACCAAAAAGAAAACCAAGCTCGAAGTGCTGGAAGTGTCGAAACCGGAAACCAGCGCGCAGTTGATTGCCGACAGCATTGCGCAGCAAGTGCAAAAACGGATTTCGCACAAACGCGCAATGAAACAGTCCGTCCAGCGCGGCATGCGCGCGGGCGCCAAAGGCATCAAGGTCGAAATGGCGGGTCGGCTTGCCGGCTCGGAAATGAAACGCCGCGAAACGGTCAAAGACGGACGCGTGCCGTTGGGCACCTTGCGCGCCGATATTGATTACGCCCGGCGCGAAGCGCACACCACGTACGGACGCATCGGAATCAAAGTGTGGGTGTACAACGGCGAAATCCTGCCCGAAGACCGCAAGCGCAAATTGGAAGAGCGCATTGCGCGCGTAGTGGAAGCGAGCGCGACAAATTAGCAGATAACAGATAGCAGATAGCCAACCTCTGTTTCAACAGCATCAGGCGCTATCGGCTATCAGTCCTCTGCCAGTATTGACTATGTTGATGCCAAAACGAACCAAGCACCGCAAGCAGCACCGCGGGCGCATGAAAGGGAAAGAATTGCGCGGCGTCGAAGTTTCCTTCGGCGAGTTCGGGCTGCAAGCGTTAGAACCGGCTTGGATTACCAGTCGCCAAATTGAAGCGGCGCGGCGCGCGATTGTGCGCTTTGTCAAGCGCGGCGGCAAAATTTGGATTCGGATTTTTCCTGACCATGTCGTCACCATCAAAGGCGCGGAAACGCGCATGGGCGGCGGGAAAGGCGCGCCCGACCATTGGGTCGCAGTTGTCAAGCCGGGGCGCGTGCTGATGGAAATCGGCGGGATTAAAGAAGATGTGGCAGAAGAAGCCATGCGTCTCGCATCCCACAAATTTCCAATCAAGACGCAGTTTATCCGCAAGCATGAGGTGGGACAATGAAATCCAATATCGGTGAATTGCGCCGCCTCAACGATGCCGAGCTGCAAAAACAATTGGACGATTTGTACGAGGAACAATTTAACCTGCGCTTTCAAGATGCGTCAGGACAGGTCCCCGACCAAAATCGTTTCAAAGTGGTGCGTCGCCAAATCGCGCGTATCAAGACGCTCCAACGCGAGCGCGAACTCGCGGGCGTTTCCGTCAAGAAGGGAGGCGCATAATGAGCAGCGATGCCAAAAGTGAGCGCCAATACAAAGGCAAAGTGATGGTCGGAAAAGTGGTTTCCGACAAGATGCAGAAAACGGTCGTCGTGCTCGTCGAAACGCGCCGCCGTCATCCGCTGTATGGAAAAACCATTACCGTACGACGCCGTTTCAAAGCGCACAACGAACAACCACAGGCGAAAGCGGGCGACCTTGTAAAAATTGTTGAATCGCGTCCACTCTCGCGCGAGAAACGCTGGCGCGTGGCAGAAATTGTACGCGCGGGGCAAGTCGTCGAAATGGTTCGCGATGCGGAACTCGAAGCGTTAATCGAAAAAGAACGCACCGAAAAGCAGGCGCGCAAGGACGAAGAACGCAAGCGCGCCGCAGAACGGCTCGCCAAACTTGGCGGCTTTGGATCGGTCCGAGATATGCAAGGCGCGGACGAAACGGAAAGCGACTTTGCGGCGGAATATGAAGGTGATGAGGCGAGCGAGGAGGACGAAGAATGATTCAGGAAACCACTCGCTTGAAAGTTGCCGACAACACCGGCGCGCGCACTATCATGTGCATTCGCGTGATGGGCGGTTCCAATCGGCATTACGCGTCCGTCGGCGATATTATCATGGCGTCCGTCAAATCGGCGACGCCGAACGGCACCGTCAAAAAGGGCGAAGTCGTCCGCGCGGTGGTGGTTCGCACCGCCAAAGAATACGGACGCAGCGACGGCTCGTACATCAAGTTTGACGAAAACGCGGCGGTCATTTTGGAAAAGGAATCCACGAATCCGCGCGGCACGCGCATTTTCGGTCCCGTCGGGCGCGAATTGCGTGAAAAAGGATTCATGAAAATTGTGTCGCTGTCGCCGGAAGTTTTATAACGACGAACGACGAATGACCAATGACGAACGCTGTCCAGTCGAAAGCTTTGTCCTTTGTCCTTTGTCCTTTGTCCGTAGTTGAAATGAACAAAATTCGTAAAGGCGATAACGTCCAGATTTTGAGCGGTGATGACAAAGGCAAAACCGGCGCGGTGCAGTACGTGTATCCCAAAAAAGAACGCGTCGTCGTTGCCGGCGCCAACATGATGAAAAAGGCGCAGCGGCGCGTGCCCGGGCAGGTGCGCACGCAGACGGGCATTATCGAACGCGAAGGACCGATGCACTGGTCCAAAGTGGCGCTCATTTGTCCGAACTGTGGGAAACCGACCCGCGTAGGTTTTGAATTCGCCGCCGACGGCACAAAATATCGCGTCTGCCGTAAATGCGGCAATGCAATTGACAAGTAAATCAAGTTAAAAGTTAAAAGTTAAAAGCTAAAAGCGCCAAGTAAAAATCCCTTTCCTTTTAGCTCTGAACTTTTTACTTTTAACCTTACAAAAATGGCTGACGAAAAGAAAGACAAGCAACGGAGCGCACAAACGGCTTTGCAACCAAAAGGCGATAAGGCGGCGAAAGCCAAGTCCGCCGAAGCCAAAGGCGACGGCAAAGATGCGGCTCCCAAAGAAAAAGCGCCGCGCGCGGAACGCGTCCCGCCGCGTTTGCTGGAACGCTATCGCAAAGAAATCGCGCCCGCGTTGATGAAGGAATTTAGTTTTTCCAACGCAATGCAGGTGCCGCATGTGGACAAGGTGATTGTCAATATCGGCGTGGGCGAAGCGTTGTCGAATGCCAAAGCGCTCGACGGCGCGGTCAAAGATTTGACCACTATCACAGGACAAAAGCCGTTGGTACGCAAAGCGAAAAAATCCATCGCGACATTCAAACTGCGCGAAGGGAACGCGATTGGCGTCAAGGTGACTTTGCGCGGGGACCGCATGTATTGGTTCTTGGACCGTTTGATGAACGCCGCGCTCCCGCGTGTGCGCGATTTTCGCGGCGTGCCGCGTGACGCGTTTGACGGACGCGGCAACTATACGTTGGGCTTGCGCGAGCAATTGATTTTTCCCGAAATCGAATACGATTCGATTGACAAGCTGCGCGGCATGGAAATTACAATTGTAACCAGCGCCAAGAATGACGAAGAAGGACGCCGCTTGCTGCAATTGATGGGGATGCCGTTTCGGCAGAAATAAAACGCAGTGGGAACGAGTTCATTCGCCAGTCCAGGCGTCGAATAAATTCGTTACCACACACAGCGTGGAGAGAAATTAGTGGCAAAGAAATCCATGATTAATCGCGAGCTGCATCGCAAATATCCGAATCGGGTGCGCAATCGCTGCAAATTGTGCGGACGCCCGCGCGGTTATATCCGACGGTTTCAGCTCTGCCGGATTTGCTTTCGTAAAGAAGCGCTCGAAGGGCGATTGCCCGGCGTAACCAAATCGAGTTGGTAAACTATTTTCGTTTGTCCGCCAGCGCGCATTTTTTTGCCGCGCGTGAACGCGACAAACATCCGCTCCGACGATTGAAGGATATTTTGAGTGACGTAACGCGGCGGTCACAAAGTGACCCAAGCTTATGCGTCGCTTCCAGGAGTTCGAGTAATGAATGATCCGATTGCTGACATGCTCGCGCGAATGCACAATGCGGCGATGGTACGTCATCCCCAAGTGGTGATGCCTGCCTCGAAAATGCGCGTGGCAATCGCTAAAATCTTAAAAGACGAAGGTTTCGTGGACAAGCTCGAAGTAACGCGCGACCATCCGCAAGCCCAGCTCAAGCTTTGGCTCCGCTACGACGCGTCCCGCAAGCCGGTGTTGTCCGGCGCGCGGCGAGTTTCCAAACCCGGACGCCGTGTATACGCCAGCAAGCGCGATATTCCATGGGTTCGCAACGGACTGGGCGTAGCCATTGTTTCGACCACGCGTGGGGTGATGTCGGGCGCACGCGCGAAAAAAGAGGGCTTGGGCGGCGAAATTTTGTGTGAGGTGTGGTGATATGTCACGTATTGGTAAAATGCCTGTGGCACTGCCCAAGGGAGTGACCGTCTCCATTGACGGCACCACCGTCAAGGTGAAAGGTCCCAAGGGCGAACTTTCCCAAACCTTTCACCCGGATATGACCATCCAACAAGAGGATGGCAAAATCGTCGTTTCCAAACCGGACGATCCCGCGTATGATGCCATGCACGGGCTGGTGCGCGCATTGATTAACAATATGGTCAAAGGCGTGACCGACGGTTTCATCAAGACGTTGGAAATTGAAGGCGTCGGTTATCGCGGTGAACTTCAGGGCAAGAATTTGGTCTTGGCGCTGGGCTTTTCGCATCCCGTGCCGGTGCAAGCGCCTCCGGGAATCAATTTCACGGTGGACAAATCGCAGCGGGTGATTACGGTGGAAGGCGCGGACAAACAGACCGTTGGACAAGTTGCGGCGAACATTCGCTCTCTGCGTCCGCCCGAACCGTACAAAGGCAAAGGCATTCGCTATCAGGGCGAAAAGATTCGGCGCAAAGCGGGCAAGGCAGGCAAGGCGGGAGGCAAGTAATGGCTGGGCAGAAAAATAAATCCGCGCTGTTGCGTCAGCGTCGTCACTGGCGCGCGCGCGAACGTCACAATCTACGCGGCACCGCCGAGCGTCCGCGCTTGAATGTCTTTCGCAGCTCGAAACATATTTTTGCGCAAGTGATTGACGACAGCAAAGGACATACGCTCGCGGCAGCGTCCACGTTGGACAAGGACATTTTGGCGCACGCAAAAGAGCTGACCAAAGTGGAAGAAGCGAAACGCGTGGGCAAATTAATCGCCGAGCGCGCACAGTCGGCAGGCATCAAACAAGTGGTTTTTGACCGCGGCGGTTTTATGTATCACGGGCGCGTCAAAGCGCTCGCGGACGCCTCGCGCGAAGCAGGATTGGAATTCTAGAGATTCGAGATTCGAGATTAGAGATTGGAAACTCTTTACTCTGTTCAGAACGACATTCATCCAATCTCTAGTCTCCAATCTCCACGTAATATGCCAGAGCAACGAAACAATCGGTCAGGCGGGCAAGGTGGTCAAGGTGGGCGCGGACGCGGCGGAGACCGCCGCCGAGATGAACGTCCGCGTGACCAAGAACAAGAAGGTCCTTCGTTTGACGAACGCGTCGTAGATATTGGACGCACCGCCAAAGTGGTAAAAGGCGGGCGGCATTTTGGATTCCGCGCGGTCGTCGTCGTCGGCGATAACAAAGGCACCGTCGGCGTCGGCGTTGGCAAAGCGCGTGAGGTCCCCGATGCCGTTCGCAAGGGCACCGAAAAAGCCCGCAAAGCGATGCGCGCGTATGCGATTTCTAACAATACCATCCCACATCCGGTGACCGCGAAATTTGGTGCGTCGCAGGTGATGTTGAAACCCGCGACGCCGGGCACGGGCGTTATCGCGGGCGGCGGGGTGCGCGCCGTTTTGGAATGCGCGGGCGTGCATGATGTGTTGACCAAATCGCTCGGCAGCGCGAACAAATTAAATGTCGTGCGCGCGACGATTCTGGCGTTGAGCCAAATGCAAAACGCCGAGACCGAAGCCCGCAAACGCGGCAAAGATACGGCAGAGCTGCTGCCGCCGTGGAGAAAGAGCAATGGCAACGGAAACTAAAACCGTGCGCGCCACCTATGCCAAGAGCGCCATCGGTTACAAAAAAGACCAGAAGGCAACTATCGCCGCGCTGGGTTTCAAGAAACTTGGACAGACGCGTGTACTCGCGGATACGCCCGCCATTCGCGGAATGCTGCGCAAAGTACGGCATTTGGTGACGGTAGAAGAAAAGTAAGACGTGAAGCGTGAAACGTGAGGCGCTGTGTGAGGGCGCGACGTTTGACGCATGACGTTTGACGCATGACTTATGAAATTATCTGATTTGCGTCCGCCAAAGGGCGCGAAAAAAAGTAAAACGCGCAAAGGTCGCGGTATCGCGGCGGGTAAAGGCAAGACCGCCGGACGCGGCACCAAAGGTCAAGGCGCGCGCGCCGGCGGCACCAAAGGTCCGTACTTTGAAGGCGGTCAATTGCCGCTCGTGCGCCGCTTGCCGCATGTGCGCGGGTTCAAGAATATTTATCGCCAAGAATTCGAGATTGTGAATCTCGATACGCTGGAAACGAAATTTGACGCCAACGCGCAGGTGACGCCCGACACGCTGCGCGCCCAGGGCATTATTGACAATGGCAAGCGCGTCAAAGTGTTGGGACGCGGCGAAATTACAAAAGCGCTCGCGGTGAGCGCACATTCGTTTTCCGACAGCGCAAAAGAAAAGATTACGGCGGCAGGCGGCACAGCCACAGAACTGGCTTGGCAGAGACCACCGCGCAAAATTCGCTAGATGAATTGTTTCTCCTTGTTCGCTCTTTTCGTTTGTGAAAGGACGCGTGAGGAGAGCAGAGAGTTACACTCATGCTGGATGCCCTTCAAAATGCAATGCGACTGCCGGACTTGAGGCGCAAAATTTTGTTTACGCTGTTCATTCTGGTTGTCTATCGGATTGCCGCACATATTCCGGTGCCGGGGGTAGATTTGGCAGCGTTGGAGTCGGTGTTCAATCCTGCCAACGCGAACGCCACAAGCGGTCTGTTGAATGTGTTGGATATTTTTTCCGGCGGCGCGCTGTCAAACTTTTCGATTGTGGCGATGGGCGTTTATCCGTACATCACCGGCTCGATTATCATGCAGCTCTTGACGCCGTTGATTCCCCAGCTCGAAGCGCTGCAAAAAGAGGGCGACCAGGGCCGCCGCCGCATCAACCAAATCACGCACTGGATTACGATTCCCCTCGCGTTTTTGCAAGGCATCGGACAGGCATCCATTATGGCGAACACCAACCCGCCTGTCCTGCCCGGCTATAACGCGTTGAACTTGGTCAATCCGACTTCACCGCTGTTCATTTCGACGTGGGCAATTATGGCGACCTTGGTCGCGGGCACAATGTTTGCCTTGTGGCTCGGCGAATTGATTTCGGAACAAGGGATTGGTAGTGGCGTTTCCATTATTATCTTTGGCGGCATCGTCGCGGCAATTCCGACGCGTGTGTTTCAACTTGCCACACAGAGCGCGCTGACATTGATAATCTTTTTGGTCATTACCGTCATTACAATTGTGGGCATTGTGTATCTGCAAGAGGGTCAGCGCCGCATTCCCGTACAGTACGGCAAGCGCGTGCGCGGGATGAAAGTGTATGGCGGTGGCAGCACCTATATTCCACTGCGTGTGAATTCGGCGGGCATGATTCCGCTCATTTTCGCCGTTTCGATTTTGATTTTCCCGGCGTTAATTGCGTCGTGGTTTCAAAATTCAAACGTCGAATGGCTCCGTAATTTTGCCATCAGCGTGGTAAATTTGTTTGATACGCGCGGCTGGTTCTACGCGGCGATTTATTTCGTGATGGTGATTGCGTTTACGTTCTTTTACACGTACATCGTCTTTCAGCAGCAGAACCTCTCCGAGACGCTGCAGAATCAAGGCGGCTTTATTCCGGGAATTCGTCCGGGGCAGGCGACCACGCGTTATCTCAACGGCGTTGTCATGCGCATTACCATCATTGGCGCGGTGGGCTTGGGTGTCATTGCACTGCTCCCGTTTTTGGAGCGCTTTATTTCGGGTTCGGATACGCAGACACTGATTGTTTCCAGCACGGGGTTGTTGATTGTGGTCGGTGTGGTATTGGATACAATGAAGCAGCTCGAGGCGCAGCTGATGATGCGTCATTATGAGGGCTTTATCCGCTAAGTTTCGCCAGACGAATTTTAGCGGTCGTAAACTCGTCACGGTTAGGCGAGGAACGCAAAGGCGTAACAAAAGAGGCAGGGCTGCCGGAATTGTTACGCGGGGTCTAGCTCCTCACCCTTCTCACTTTTCGCAAGGAGGCGTCAAGTGGTGCAAGATATTGCGCGGGCAAGTTCTCTCGCAAGCGGCAGAGGGCAGACATCAACGACGATGGCGAATCTAAAACGTTCGTTTAACAATCGCACCTGCGAAGCGCCGTATCTGATTTTTTTGGGACCGCCCGGTTCCGGCAAAGGAACGCAAGCGGAAAAATTACATCAGAACTTTCGACTCGTGCAACTTTCGACGGGCAATTTGTTCCGCGAACACATTTCCAAAGGCACAGAGCTGGGACTCAAAGTCAAAAATATTTTGGCAAAAGGCGAATTGGTTCCGGATGATTTGACGATTGCGATGGTGATGGAGCGGCTCGCCCGCCCCGATACCATCATGGGCGTGGTGTTTGACGGGTTTCCGCGCACGCGTGACCAGGCGCTGGCGCTCCAGTACAGATTGGATGAAAAGGGCAAGTGCATTACGGCGGCGATTCAATTCAAAATTGACGATGACGATATTATCGAGCGTTTGAGCTCGCGCCGCATGTGCCCCAAAGACAACACCATTTACAATCTCAAGAGCAACGCGCCCAAAGAGGACGAGAAATGTGATTTGTGCGGCACGGCACTGATTATGCGAGACGACGACAAACCGGACGTGATTCGTCATCGCCTGCAAGTGTATCGGCAGCAGACCGAGCCGTTAATCGAATTTTATCGCGAACAGGACATGCTGGTGGAAATTGATGCGGGACGCTCGATTGAGGATATTACCGCGCAGTTGGATGAATGGATGCCCATGTTCATCTATAACGCGAATTAGAGCAATCCAAGAGTGATGTTTAAACGTGAAGAAAAGCCGCGTCCGATTGAAATCAAATCACGCAAAGAATTGGAATTGATGCGCGCGGCAGGCAAAATTGTTGCAGAAATTTTGAACGACTTGCAAGAGCGCGCCAAGCCCGGCGTCAGCACCCGCGAATTGGACCGCCGCGCCCAACAAATCTTGGACAAGTACGGCGCGACGTCGCCCTTTATGGGCTATCCGAATGCGCGCGAGGGCGGACCAAAATTTCCCGCCGCGATTTGCGCTTCCCTGAACGAAGAAATTGTTCACGGCATCCCGCGCAAAAAACGCATTTTACAAGAAGGCGATATTTTAAAAATTGACGTGGGCGCCAATTACGCGGGCTATATCGGCGATTCGGCGTGGACGTTTGCGATTGGCAACGTGAGCGCCGAGGCACAAAAGCTGATGCTCGTAACGCAAGAGTCGCTAAAAATGGGCATCGGGCGCGTGCAAGCGGGCGGGCGGCTCTGGGAATTGATTTCGACGATTCAAGAGTATGTGGAAGACAATGGCTTGAATGTCATTCGCGAATATCAAGGACACGGCGTCGGACGCGACATGCACGAAGAGCCAAGCATTCCAAATTTTCTGGATGAGGAATTTGACAAGCGTCCCGCCAACATCCAATTTAAACCGGGCATGACGCTGGCTATCGAGCCGATGGTGGTGACGGGCAGTTGGGAAACAAAAGTGCTGGGCGACGAATGGACGGTCATCACCCAAGACCACGGGCTCGCGGCGCATTACGAACATACGGTACTCGTCACGGACAACGGACCCGAAATCCTGACGTTGTGGAATTGATGTAAGATATATAGACTTTTCAACACTTTATTTGTCGTGGATTTTAGGCAAGCTGTAGCGTAAGGAGTTATCATCATGAAAGTGAAACCATCCGTCAAAAAGCGCTGTGAAAAGTGCAAGATTATTCGTCGCAAAGGCATCGTTCGCATTGTCTGTCAGAATCCCAAGCACAATCAGCGACAAGGGTAGAGATTAGCGACTAGAGATTTGATTCGCAAAGGAATCTCTAGTCTCCGGTCTCCGATTATCAAACATGGCTCGTATTGCAGGAGTTGACCTGCCTCGACAAAAACGCGTGGACATTGCCTTGCGCTATATTTACGGCATCGGTCCGACGCGCAGTAACGAAATTTTGGAAAAAGCCGAAGTCGCGCCCGAAATTCGCGTCAAAGATTTGAGCGAAGCCGAAGTGTCGCGCATCCGCACCGTCATTGACCGCGAGTTCAAAGTCGAAGGCGATTTGCGGCGTGAAGTCGCGCTCAACATCAAACGCTTGCAAGAAATCGGTTCGTATCGCGGCTTGCGGCATCGCCGCAATTTGCCGGTGCGCGGACAACGCACACGTACCAACGCGCGCACCAAACGCGGCACCAAGAAAACCGTTGCCGGTCGCAAGAAATCCAAGGCAAAGAAATAAACAAGTAAAAAGCTAAAAGTAAAAAGCGAAAAGCAAGAATCGCTCGAACTTTTTACTTGGCACTTTTAGCTTTTAACTTTTTAATCATGGCTGACGAAAAACAACAAGCCCCTCGTCGTCCGCAGCGCGGGCGGCGCAAAGAAAAGAAAAATATTCCGGTCGGCATCGCAACCGTGAACGCGTCGTTCAACAACACGCTTATCACCATCGCCGACCCCCAAGGCAACGTCTTGGCGCAGGGCAGCGCGGGCGCAAGCGGTTTTCGCGGCTCGCGCAAGAGCACACCGTTCGCCGCAGGCATCGCCGCGCAAAATGCCGCGCGTCAGGCGATGGAGCAGGGTGTGCGCGAAGTGGATGTACGCATCACAGGTCCCGGACCCGGGCGCGAATCTGCCGTGCGCTCGATGCAGAACGCGGGCTTGAAAGTACGTTCCATCACGGACATCACGCCCATCCCGCACAATGGCTGCCGCCCGCCCAAAAAGCGACGCGTGTAAAAGTTGGAAACAGGGAGCGAAAGGCAAGTCAGTGTTCAACTGACCATCACCCGTAAACCTGTTTACCCATTTCGTGGAGTAATCAATGGCTCGATATATCGGTCCCGTATGTAGATTATGCCGCCGTGAAGGCGAAAAATTATTTTTAAAAGGCGGACGCTGTTTCTCGCCGAAATGCGCGATTGAAAAACGCAACCAGCCGCCCGGACAGCATGGCGCGTCGCGCACGTTCCGCAAAAAAGCGAGCGACTATTCGATGCAGCTGCGCGAAAAACAAAAAGCCCGCCGCATTTATGGCGTTCTCGAACGCCAATTCCGCCGCTATTATGCTGACGCCTCGCGGCGCAGCGGCGTCACCGGCGCGGTCCTCTTACAATATCTCGAATCGCGTCTCGACAATGTGGTATATCGGCTCGGCTTTGCGTCCTCGCGTAAACAAGCGCGTCAATTCATCAGCCACGGACATTTCACTGTCAACGGCAAAAAGGTCAACATTCCTTCGTTCCTCGTCAAACCCGGTGACAAAATTGCGGTTGCCGAAGCAAGCCGCAAGGATGTGTATTTTGCCGAATTGGACAAAGGGCTCAAGAGCGCGCGCACGCCGGGTTGGCTCACGGTAGACCCGCGCCAATTGAGCGGCAGCGTCATGAGCTTGCCCACGCGCGAGCAGATTGACACGCCGGTCAAAGAACAGCTCATCATCGAATTTTACAGCCGCTAAAAACAGTGCCGAGCGTTGAGCATTGAGCGTAGAGTAAATGTCATGGTTTACTCAATGCTCAACGCTCATCCCTCAATGCTTGGAGGACTGCGTTGTTAGATATTTTTCCAAAAATCGAAGCCGAAGCCAGCAGCAAAAACTATGGCAAGTTCATCATCGGTCCGCTCGAAAGCGGTTACGGTGTGACACTGGGCAATGCCCTGCGCCGCGTTTTGTTGTCGTCCCTTCCGGGCGCGGCAGTGACTTCGATTAAAGTGGATGGCGTGCATCACGAATTCACGCCCATCCCGAACGCCAAAGAAGATACCACGCAGTTGATTTTGAATGTCAAACAGCTGCGAATGAAAATGCACGGCGACGAAGGTCCACTGCGTCTTTCGCTTGAAGCACGCGGCAAGGGTAACGTCACCGCCGCCGACATTCAAGCGCCCGCCCAAATTGAAATCATCAATCCCGATTTACACTTGCTCACGCTCGACAGTGATGATGCCCAATTCATGATGGACCTCACCGTCAACAAAGGCAAGGGCTATCACCCCGCCGAGAGCGGCGGCAAACTCGCGATTGACGAAATTCCGGTGGACGCCATTTTCACGCCCGTACGCAAAGCCAACTTTCGCGTCGAACGCGCGCGCGTCCAACAAATGACCAATTTCGATTCGCTGGTGATGGAAATTTGGACCGACGGTTCCATCTCCCCGCGCGAAGCGCTGACCGAATCCGCGCGTCTCTTGGTGAAATTGCTTGGCATGGTCGCGGGCTTTGCCGGCGAAGAAACGGTGGAAGTCGTCGCCGAGTCCGAAATTCCCAGCCGCATTTACGAAACGCCGATTGAAGAGCTGGAACTTTCGGTGCGCGCGTACAACTGCTTGAAACGCGCCAGCATTACCAAAGTGGGCGAGATTCTCGAAAAATTGAAAAAGGGCAAAGAAGAACTTTTGACCATTCGCAATTTCGGACAAAAGTCATTGGATGAATTAATGGAACGCCTCGAACAAAAAGGATATCTCGAAGCGATTCAGACACCGCCCGATAGCGCGCCTGCCGATACCGCAGGACTGGACGGAGACCAATAATCATGCCGCACCAAATTGCCGGACGTCACCTCGGACGCAATACTGCGCGCCGCAAAGCATTGTTCAAAGGATTGGTGACGCAAGTTTTACAACACGAACGCATTGAAACCACCGAAGCCAAAGCCAAAGCCGTGCGCGCCGATATTGAAAAAGTAATTACGCTTGCCAAACGCGGTGACGTGCACGCGCGCCGCCTGGTGTTGAAAACAGTCAACGACAAAAAAGTCGTCGAAAAACTTTTTGACAAAATCGGTCCGCGTTTCAAAGAACGCAACGGCGGTTATACACGCATCATCAAGCTCGGTCCGCGTCACGGCGACGCCGCCGAAATGGTACTGTTGGAATTGACCGAACGCGAAACGGAATGAACAATGCATAATGCACAATCGCGTGTTTTTGACTTGTGCATGGTGCATTGAAAATTGTGCATTTACTTGCAGTTCTGGAATATGACGGCACTGACTTTCAGGGCTTTCAGATTCAAAAGAATGGCAGAAGCGTTCAACAGGAATTGGAACACGCGCTGTACGATTTTGCCAAGACGCGCGTAAAAACCGTAGGAGGCGGACGCACCGATGCGGGCGTTCATGCCAGAGGTCAAACCGCATCGTTCTCAATCGAATGGACGCGCGAGCTGGAAATTTTCCAACGCGCGCTCAATGCAAAATTACCAAACGATATTTATGTTCGCCGCGTGGTCGAGGTGGATGAAAAATTTTCCGCCCGCTACAGCGCCACGAGCCGCGTGTACCAATATCGCGTATGGAATCATCCCGAACGCGATGTATTTCGCACTCGTTACGCATACTGGATTCCCGAACCGCTTGACGCGCACGCGATGCAAGTTGCCGCTCAACCGCTCGTCGGCAAGCAAGATTTTGGCGCGTTCGGCAGTCCGCCGCAAGGCACCAGCACGATTCGCCATCTGCTGCGCGCGGACGTGACGCGGCACGGTGACGAGATTTTTTTCGACCTCGAAGCGAACGCTTTTTTATATCGAATGGTGCGCCGTATCGTGGGCACCTTGTTGTGGGTGGGGCGCGGCAAAATGCGTCCCGCCGAGATGGAAAACGTAATTCAGCGCAAGCGACGTTCGGGGTTTTCGGTCCCGCCGCATGGATTGACGCTGATGGAGATAAAGTACGCATGAAAACGTATCACGCCAAACCGGAAGATGTCAAGCGCGAATGGTATGTGGTGGACGCCGAAGGCAAAACGCTCGGACGCCTCGCCTCGCAAATCGCGCGCCTTCTCACAGGCAAACACAAACGCATCTATTCGCCGGATGTGGACACGGGCGATTTCGTCGTCGTCGTCAACGCTGCCAAATTTGTGGTCACCGGCAACAAGATGGATGAAAAATTTTACACGCGCCATTCGCAATACCCCGGCGGCTTCCGCAAAACCATTTTGCGCGAACAACTCGTCGTCCATCCCGAACTCGTTATCCAAAAAGCAGTCTGGGGCATGTTGCCGCACAATCGGCTGGGGCGCAAACAATTAAAGAAATTGAAAATTTACACTCAAGCCACGCACCCGCATACGGCGCAGCAGCCCAAAGTGTTGGAGGTCAAAGCGTAATGGCAGCCACCGGAAAATATTACGAAGGCGTCGGTCGCCGCAAAACATCCACCGCGCGCGTTCGCATTTACGCGGGGCAGGGCAGTTTCTTGGTGAACGAGCGTCCCGTCGAAGAATACTTTCCGCGTCCCTTGTGGATGCAAATGATGCGCGAACCCCTGCGCGCGACGCAAAACGAAGGACGCTTTACCATCTCTGCCAAAGTTGTCGGCGGAGGGCCTTCGGGGCAAGCCGCCGCCGTACAGCTCGGACTTGCGCGCGCTCTTGTCGCCGCCGATGAAAATTTCAAAAAGCAATTACGCGCCACCAATCTTTTGACGCGCGACCCGCGCGAAAAGGAACGCAAGAAACCGGGTTTGAAAAAGGCGCGCAAAGCCAAGCAATACACGAAACGCTAATCGTTGTATAATCATTGCGGAACGAATTTACTTTTCGTTCCGCAATTTCTTTTTTTTCGTCGGACGAATTAAGGTCGTCCGAGACCTCAAAGGAGGTAACAGCATGGCACAAGATGAAAGCACTGGCTCGCCATTGGAATATCAAGCCAAGATGAAACTGGCGCAAGCCGAAGCAAGACTGCGCGCTGCCAAGACAGCAGCCGAACGCGTCGACGCGCAAAAAATGATTCAGCAAGCGAGCGCGGAATTGGACAAGGTCGCACAAGCCGCGAAAAAAGTGACGGTCGCCGAAGCGGAAAAAATGCTGCGCGAGGCGAAAACCGCCGCCGAACGCGTGAACGCACAAAACTTGCTGCGCAGCGCGTCGGAAGAAGCACAGAAAATGGAAACTGCCGCGTCGGCGGTGTCCACTGCGGTAGCGGGTGCCGCCACAACTGTCGCACAGGAATTAAAGGCGGAAGCGGCGCCCGTGAAAAAGCACGTCGTCAAAAAAGGCGAATCGCTTTCCCTCATTGCCAAACAGTACACCGGCGATGTAAAAAAGTGGAAAGAATTGTACGAAAAGAACAAAGAGGTCGTGGGCAACAATCCCGACCTGATTCAACCCGGAATGGAATTGATTATTCCGTGGGAAGGTGTGTAACGAAAATCAACCCGCCGCGAACTTTGCGGCGGGTTTTTGTTTTGGCGGATGTGATTTAGAATAAAGCAACGCAATGGAGAGGGAGTTACCAATGGCAGCATCTAAAAAACCGAACGCAGGAAAAAAGAACAGCGCCAAGAAAACCACCGCGTCGCGCGCGCCACAAACAAACCAGACACTCAAAAAACCTACCGCGCGCAAAACGCGTTCCACGCGCGATGCGCGCAAGAAAACGCAGCGCGGCGCAGCGGCAAAACCGAAGGCGGGCGCGCGACAGCGACGCGCGAAACAAATGGAAACCTTGCGCGAAATCACGCAGCCCGCGCCCGCAGATTTGCGTGAGGCACTGCGCCAAGAAGAAAAACCACCCGTCAGGGTGTCACCAACCCCACAACAAGAAATCGAAAAAATTCGCGAGTCGGCACAGCGGCTCGGCATCGAACTCGATGAAGATGAAGCGTTACAGTGGCTGACGCAAATGGCGGTGCAGGACAAGAGCGAAATTACCGTCGACGCGAAAAATTTCGTGTACGGCGCCAAAGTTGCCATCATGGACTTTTCGCCACAGGACCTGGAATATTTTCGCCGTATCGGCAAAATTGTCGCGATTCCCGACCAGCCCGGTGTCGTCGAGACGGCGCTCGCGTTGAGCGGCAGCGCGGCGCAAAGCAAAATTCAACGCAACCCCGGCGACGCGGACTTTTTTCAACGCGTCAACATCAAAGCGCCGACCCGCGCAGACGCCATAAAAATTCTCGCCGACGCGATGCGCGCCAAAGGGCTGGAAACGATGCACGGCGCCGATTATCAATTGCTCTCGGTGAAATTTGGCACGCATCCCGAAGCGGTCACTCGCGATAGTTTGCCGCTCAAAGCCGGTTCGCCGATGACGTGGCGTCCGCGTGATTTGGTACGCGGCGAATTCGAGGTGCAGCGCGCGGATGGGACCAAGCAGACCGTCCGTTGGGAAGACGGCATGGCAGACCCCGGTTGGACGAAATTGGATTGGGTCGTGGCGGACGTGCAGCGCGGACAGTTGGCGAACGCGAGCAATCTGCTCGACGTGACGTGGGAAGCGCCGACCGCCGAAATTGTGCCGCTGGACGGTTTCATTGACCCGTACTTTCAAGAAATTTATCTCGACGCCGCGTCGGTGCCGGTCTTTAGCAAACTCGTGCGCCAAGTGGACGAGAACGCGTTGGACAAGTATGTCACCGACCTCGAACATGAGGTGTACAAATATCTCGTCAAGCATGTGAACTATGGCAAGGTTGCCAAACGTTCTTACAATATCTTTCGCCTGACGAATCGTTTTCTCGAAGCGGCGTACATTCGCGAATTATTTGACGAACCGACGACCGCGCTGTATCGCGTATGGTCACTGTTCGAAACGTTAATGGGCGCGCAAACGGACGATTCGCAATTGGACCGCGTGGCGCTGCTCAAACAATATGACCAATTGATTCAACAGGTGGTGGAACACACCGAAGGCGAACGCGAAATTCGCATTGTGCGCGCGTTGATGCGCGCGCGTGACGAAGCGCTGGGCTTGCAGCCGGTGGTGGAATCGCTGGAACAACAATTCGAGGCGTCGCGCGAAGACGTGATGGAAATTTTGAACGAGTACTTTCACGATTTGTTGTACGGCTTTCAACCCGTCGCGGAATTTTTGGAAGGGATTCGCGAGCGCAAGTACGATTAAACGCGTTTGACATCCCGGATGCTTTTTGATATAAACCAAACCGCATTCGCAAAACCGTGCGAATGTGTTTTGACCAAATCGGTTAAAGGAGGCGCAGCGATGCAATCTGAATATTTTGCTACAACGATGACCAATTGTTCGCGTGCGCCTGCCGACTGAGCGTGCTTGCATAGCAAGCACAATTCCCCGTTGGAATTCCTCACCGTGGGCGCATTCATGCGCTCACGGTTTTTTTTGGAGCCGTGAGCTCGCTTGCAAGGCAAGCGTGGACTTGCGGCTTTTCTTTGCCGCGAGTGGAACATCGCGGCTCTTGTTTACGAGTCCGCATTCAAACAAGGAAAACAAATCATGCTCGACATGAATGCTGATTACGCTGAAAATCTGTACGACGATTCTTTCGACGCGGAATTTCTCGACGCTGCAACAGACGACCTGCCAAAACTGAAACGCAAATCGAAACGCTTCAAACATTCCTACGCCGAAGTTCTCGACGCGCCGGCGGACGCGCGCAATGACGACCCCAACACATTCAACCCATCGTTCACCGGCTCCAAGCACGAGCGCCAATGGATTATCGAATACTTGGGTCTCTTTTACGACGACCACGTGATTACAGATGTATTGCGTCCGGTGAAGGGGGGCAAGGAAGCGACCGTGTACTGCTGTCGCGCGAATCCCGCGTTGGGCGTGGAATTCATCGCGGCAAAAGTATATCGCCCGCGCATGTTCCGTCAGTTACGCCATGACGCCGTGTATCGCCAGGGGCGCGCGGTGATTGACGAAGAAGGCAAAGCGGCGCGCGGGCGCCGCGAAAAATTGGCGATGCAGAAAAAGACCGGGTTTGGACAAATTCTGCGGCACACCACGTGGCTCGCGAACGAGTATGAAACCTTAAAGAAATTGCACGCAGCGGGCGCCGATGTGCCCAAACCGTTCGCGAGCAGTGACAATGCAATTCTGATGGAATACGTGGGGGATGAAAAATTTCCCGCGCCCGCGCTCAATCATGTGCAGCTCGCGCCGCACGCCGCACACGCGCTGTTTGAGCGCTTGATGCACAATGTAGAACTGATGCTCGCGCAGGAACGCGTGCACGGCGACCTCTCGGCATACAATGTATTGTATTGGAAGGGTCAAGTAAAAATCATTGACCTGCCGCAAGCGGTGAATCCGTACATGAATCCCGAAGCGTTTACGCTGTTTGCGCGTGACGTGGAGCGCTTGTGCGAATACTTTGCGCGCTATGGCGTCCGTTCCAATCCAATGCAAATCGCGCGCGAGATGTGGGAACAACACATTTTGCGCCGCGATACGCTGCGTTAAAAAACTTTGCGGTTTGGGTGACGCAATGGATCGCCCAAACCGCAAGGGTCATTCGTTCAACCCGTTCGCCCGAACAGATACAAGATGATGACGACTGCCGCGCCCCACAAGAGCGCATCTATCAGCAGCGGGCGGTCACGCAACAGCGCTTCTTCCGGACTGCCGCCTTCGTTTTTAATGTAAATGAGATACATGTAGCGAAAGATGCCATACAACGCGAACGGAATGGTCAACATCATCGAATGGTTCTTGGGCAAATTTTCTGCGGTAAAGGTGTAGAGAAAATACGCAATCGCGGTGCACGCCATCGTAATCGCAATCATTTGGTCGAGCAGCTGTGGACTGTATTCATCCAAAATCGCGCGATGATTTTTTGCGTTGTCTTCGAGAATCACAATTTCGTTGCGCCGTTTCGCAAAACCGATAAAGAGTGAAAGCAGCGTCGTCAAGACATAAAGCCATGGTGAAATCGGCACCTGAATAATTGCCGCGCCCGCGACCGTGCGCAGCACAAAGCCCGCCGCAATACAAAACACGTCAATAATCACCACATGCTTGAGCCAAAACGAATATGCCACTTGCAAAACGAGATACGCGATGGTGACGAGGGTGAACGCGAAAGGTAGCGGGAAAATCGGCGCGCCGGTGGGATAGGGAAACGCTTGCGCGAATTGGTCCAGCGCAATGGCGCCGCCGAGGGTGATGAACAACAATGCCACCGCGATTCCGCGCGCCAATCGCTCCGGCAGTGCGCCCGAAGCAATCGGACGTTTGCGCTTGGTCGGATGCGCGCGGTCCTTTTCCACATCCACCAAATCATTTACGTAATAGACAAATCCCGACGCAAAACAAAACACGATGAACGCCCCAATCGTCAGCGCGAGAAACTCCCACATCGTGTCGGTAAAAGGACGCCAGTACTGCCGCACGGTAAAGATAAACGGCAAAAACACAAACGCATTTTTGGGCCATTGGCGCGGACGCATTTCTTTGATGATGAGTTTCAGCATAGCGTCAGGTATCTTAGCCGTTTATCAAGCCAAGTCAAAACTTGATGTTATAATTGCGTCGCGGAGTTCGATCATGATTCAAGACAAGACCAAGTACTCGCCCGAAGAATATCTCGCGCGCGAAGAAAAAGCGGAATACAAAAGTGAATACTATGACGGCGAAATCCGCATGATGGCGAGCGGGACGGAAGAACATAGTATCATTAAAGGAAATCTTGTCGCCGTGTTGAATGTTGAAACACAACCCAAGCCATGCCGCGTGTATGACAGCGATATGCGCTTGCTGGTTTCCGCGCGCGGAAGTTATACCTATCCCGATGCAATGGTGATTTGCGGGAAAACTGTTTTCCAAGAAGGTCGCAAGGATGTCATCACAAATCCGCTAGTGGTAGTTGAGGTTCTCTCCGCGTCCACGCGTGAATATGACTGCATCGAAAAATTTCGGCTCTACAAAGAAATTGATTCACTGCGCGAATATGTGCTGGTAGATTCGGAACGGATGGTCGTTTCGATTTTGCGACGCGAAATGGATACAGGCAAATGGACCATCGAAATCTTGAACGAGGTCAATGATGTGCTTGGGTTGGAGACGCTGCAGATTGAAATCCCGCTGTCGCGAATCTACGCCAAAATTGATTTTCAAACGAATGTTGAAACGGTCACCGAATAAATTGCCTCCGAACGCATCGGGTCGTTCGGAGTTTTTTTAACCATGAGCAAAAAACGTTTGGATGTTTTGCTCGTGGAACGCGGGCTCGCCGAAACGCGCGAACGCGCGCAAGCATTAATTCTCGCAGGCGATGTCACAGTCGCGGGGCGCGTGGCAGACAAAGCGGGCGCGCAAGTGAACACGCACGCGGAGATTACAATTCGTGCCCCACTGCCATATGTTTCGCGCGGCGGCTACAAACTCGCGGGCGCGCTCGATGCGTTCGACGTGAATCCGCAAGATGCTGTGTGCGCGGACATTGGCGCGTCGACCGGCGGTTTCACGGATGTGTTGTTGCAGCGCGGCGCAAAAAAAATTTATGCGATTGATGTCGGCTATGGGCAGCTTGCGTGGAAAATTCGCCAAGACCCGCGCGTGATTGTCATGGACCGCGTAAACGCGCGTTATCTAGAAAAATTGCCTGAACGCGTAGATTTGATCGTTGTTGACGTTTCATTCATTTCGCTCACTCACATGCTTCGCGCCGCCCAAACTCTCTTGAAACCAAACTCGGGAAAAATCATCGCGCTGGTCAAACCGCAATTCGAAGCGGGAAAAGGTGAGGTGGGACGCGGCGGCATTGTCCGCGACGTGCAGGTGCATCGCGCCGTTTTGGAAAAAATCGCACGCTTTGCCGAATCCCTCGATTTCGGTGTGCGTGGGTTGATGCGTTCGCCGATTCAAGGCACGGAAGGGAATGTGGAATTTTTGATGTACCTTACAAATGATGCCGCGCAAACTTCCATCAACGTTGCGGATGCCATTTCGAGTGTGACTGCCAAGGCACCAGACGTTTGACATGACCCGTTTGACGCCCTCTCTCATTGCTGTACAATTTCTACCGATGCTGCAAAAACCCATTACGCTTGACGCGGTACGTCGCGCACTGGCTGGCGCGCGCGTGGGGCGCGCCGCGCAAGAACGCATGAGCCCGCGCCCGCGTCCCGGCGATGTTTTTCCGATGCCGGAAAATCCTGTCGGCAAGCAAGCCGCCGTTTTGATTTTATTGTTCGAGCGCGCGGGCGAGCTGTATTTTTTTCTCACGCGGCGCACCGAAACCGTCGGCACACACAAGGGACAAATTTCACTGCCGGGTGGCGCGCGCGATGCGGACGAATCATTGCAAGCCACCGCGCTGCGTGAAGCGCGTGAAGAATTGGGCATTGACCCCGCGCAAGTGGAAATTTTGGGCGCGCCGTTGACGCCGTTGTTCATTCCCGTGAGCGGGTTTTGGGTGACAGCATTTGTGGGTTACTATTGTTGTGACGAACCACAGCCGAGCGCGTCCGCCGCCGAAGTGTACGAGATTTTGCCGACGCGCCTCGCGGATGTGTTGGACGAAAATGCTGTCGCCGAAGAAGACTGGGAATTGCGCGGCTATCCAGTGCGCGTGCCTTTTTTTAAATTGCACACTTATAAAGTCTGGGGCGCGACGGCGATGATTCTTGGTGAGTTTGTGTCGCTGTTGCGCGCGCAGCACGTTGGACAAGCACAATGAGATTTTTTCGCATTCATTGGTTCGTATTAAGCATAGCTTTGCTTTTTGTCGTCGCGTGTGGCAACACACCGCCGCGCGTGACGGGCGCAACCTTGGGCACGACTGTGACGGCAGGAAAAATCGCGGACCCGAAAACGACGTTCGCGCCGCGCGACCACATGATTCAATTGGTAGTGGATGTGGAAAATGTCGTCACCAACACCACCGTCGGCGTCAAGTGGTACGCCGTTGGTTCGAGCAACCGTTTGTTGTTTGAGGGCGAAGCCGCGCTGGACGCGTTCAACACCTCTGCCGAATTTGCGCTGAACAGTGCGAACGATTGGCAGGCGGGCAACTATCAAGTCGTGATTTATTTGAACGGCAATCCGGACCGCACACTCAATTTCCAAGTGCAATAAAAATGATGAACTATCGCACGCTCGGTTCGACTCGACTGCAAGTTTCGGAATTGTGTCTTGGTACCATGACGTTTCGTTGGACAAGCACCGAAGACGAAGCGTACCAAGTGATGGACGCGGCGTGGGACGCGGGCATCAATTTTTTTGACACGGCAGATGTGTATTCGCGTTGGGCGCCCGGAAATCCCGGCGGCGTTGCCGAAGAAATTATTGGCAAATGGCTCGTGACGCGCCGGATTCCACGCGACAAGATTATCATTGCGACCAAAGTGCGCGGGCGGATGTGGGAAGGCGCGGACGGGGAAGGGCTGTCGCGCGCACACATTCTGCGCGCGGTGCAAGATTCCCTGCGTCGTCTGCAAATCGAATACATTGATTTATATCAAAGTCACTCGCCGGATGAACATACGCCGCAAGAAGAAACGTTGCGCGCGTATGATGATTTGATTCATCAAGGCACTGTGCGGTTCATCGGTTGTTCCAATTTCAACGCGCAGCAATTGCGTCAAGCGTTGGACATTAGCCAAGCGCTGCGGATTGCGCGCTATGAAACGCTTCAACCGCATTACAATTTAATTTGGCGCGGCGAGTTTGAAAACGAATTGCAAGCGTTGTGCGCGCAAGAAAATATCGGCGTCATTCCCTACAGCCCCTTGCAAGGCGGATTTCTCACCGGCAAATACAAACGCGGGCGACCGCTGCCGGCGACAGGACGCGGCGCCAACAATGAACGTTTCAAAAAGTGGCTGCAAGATGAACGCGCGCTGACGCTTTTGGAAACGCTGGAACAAATCAGCGCGGAACGCGGCGAAAGCATGACCGTGACCACGCTCGCGTGGATGCTCACCAATCCCGTCGTTTCGAGCGCCATCATCGGCGCGAACAATGCCGCACAGCTGAACCAAGCGCTCCCCGCGTCCGGGAAAAAACTCGGCGCGTCGGAAATGGAACGGCTGCATCGCATTAGCCAATGGAGTTGAAAACACCGTCAACCGGCAATGCAGGAATACTTATCACTTTCGAATGACTGACTACAAATGACTATTTTCTTACTCATCCGCCACGCATCGAATGATTACATCAAGGAAGGGCGTTTGGCGGGACGCACGCCCGGCGTACATCTCAACGCCGAAGGGCAGCGCGAAGCCGAAGAGATGGCGCGCCGCACTGCCCACATCCCACTCGAAGCAATCTATTCGAGTCCGCTTGAACGCGCGCGCGATACCGCCCAAGCATTGGCAGCTTGTCACAAGCTGCCCATCACGATTGTCGAGGGACTGTTGGAAGGCGACGCGGGCGAATGGACGGGCAAAAAACTGAGCGAGTTGAACACCACCGAAACATGGAAGCAAATTCAAACCAAGCCGATTGGTGTAAAATTACCGGGCGGCGAAAGTATTGACGAGGTACAAGCCCGCATGGTCGCCGCAATCGAAACGATTCGCGAAAAACATCCGGACTCGATTGTGGCAATTGTTTCTCATGCCGACCCGCTCAAAAGCGTCGTCGCACACTATCTCAATTGGGACTTGAACAATTTCCAACGCATTGCCATCAGTCCTGCTTCGGTAACCATCCTGAATGTGGACGATAAAGGCGCGACACTGCTGCGGAGCAACGATACGGGCGCGCTGCCAAAACTGGAAAAACCCAAGCCCGCGAAAAAAGAGGCAAGCCAAGAAACCGAGGAAAAGGAAGAACGCAAAATGGCGGAAGCAAACATTGTGCATGACCTGAATCCTGTCTCGCGCGTAACCGTTGGCGCATTAGGCGAACCCGGACAGCGGACCTTTTTTTTGCAAGGGCGGCAAAGCAGTACGCTGGTCAGTCTGGTGACGGAAAAAGAACAAATGCAATCCCTCGCTCAAGGCATCACCGATTTACTCACACGCTTGGGCGAACGCACGGACGGTCCGGACGATGTCTCGGACTATGAGCTGCAATTGGAACTGCCTGTCGAACCCTTGTTTCGCATCGGGCAGTTGGGACTTGGCTATGACCAAGAAAATGATTTGCTCGTCATTGTCGCTTACGCGCTGCCCGAACAAGAGGAACAGGAAACGGTGGACGTCGTGCGATTTTGGGCGACGCGCGACCAAATGCGCGCGTTGGCGCACCACGTAACTCAAGTTGCCGCTGCCGGTCGTCCGACCTGTGTCTTGTGCGGACGCCCCATTGACCCCGCCGGACATTTTTGCCCGCGCCGCAACGGACACGCAGAATTTGTGCAAATGATTTAATGTGATGCGAGACGAGAGATTGGAGACTGGAGCTTCCTCACGCTGTTCGGAATGACAAGTCTCCAATCTCCAATCTCCAATGTCTAATGTCCGATTCTTTTGACGACAAAAAATTTCTTATCGGCGCGTTTCGTTCGCGCGCGGAACGGGACGCGCTGCGCGAGTTTTTGACGCGCGGTGAGATTGCGCTCGAAGGCATGGTGCCGTGGAGTTCCAATTACACTTATCTCGTTCGCATTCAATGGAAGGAACAGGAAGAGTACGGCATTTACAAACCACAGTGCGGCGAACGTCCGCTGTGGGATTTTGAAACGGGTTCGCTGTGCAAGCGCGAAGTCGCCGCGTATGAACTCAGCGCCTTTTTGAATTTTCCCAATGTGCCTGTGACGGTGATGCGCGCGGACGCGCCGCAAGGACTGGGCATGGTACAGCAATTCATTGAGCACAAGCGCCGCGAAAATTTTTTCACCCTGCGCGACAAATGCCGCGACGAGATGCAGCGCATTGCCGTGTTCGACGCTCTCATCAACAACACCGACCGCAAAGGCGGACACATTCTGCTCGACCAGAACGGAACGGTTTGGGCAATTGACCACGGCGTCACCTTTCACGAAGACCCAAAGCTGCGGACCGTGATTTGGGACTTTATTGATGACCCGATTCCCGAACTACTCTTGAATCAATTGGAAGCCCTGCGCGCGGCCCTCAAGCCGAACGAACCGCTGCGCACGACTCTCGAACCACTCCTCTCGCGCGCCGAACTGCGCGCGTTGACCCTGCGCTTGAACCAGCTGTTGAAAAACCGCGTGTATCCTTCGCCGCCCGAAGACTGGCCCCACATTCCCTGGCCTCCCGTCTGAGCCCCGAACCTCCACGCGTCCCGTTGCGCGTGGTTTTTTGTTTGAAACCTCTCCGCTACCGCGTCGTATGAAAGATTGAAAAATCTAGTTACTCGTATTATAATTTCCCCGTTTTTGGAAACGATGGGAAATCTGACATGTCCGTTCGTCATGCCGTTTTAGGGTTGCTCGCTCAACGTCCGCGTCATGGGTACGAATTGCGCGCGGCGTTCGAGGCGTTCGTTGGTGGGCGCGAAAATTGGGAGGTCAATCCCGCGCAAATTTATGCGACGCTCACGCGATTAGAAGAAAGCGGCTTGGTGCGCGAACACGGCATGGCTCAGGCGAGCGGTCCCGAAAAGCGCATCTATTCCATCACACGGCAGGGCAAAGACGCGCTGCGCGAATGGTTTAGCACCGCGATTGAACGCGAACATCAACGCGATGAATTTTTTATCAAACTCATGCTGTGTTTGGCGACAGGGCAAGCGGACCCGTACAAATTGATTCAAACGCAGCGCGCCAAACTCTATCAAGATTTGCACAACATTACCGTGCAGCGCACGCGCGCCAATCCGCAAGCTGAACTCGCGCGCATTTTGTTGTACGACAAAGCCATCATGTATCTCGAAGCCGATTTGCGTTGGATGGACTTGGTGCAAGCGCGCCTCGACGAAATTATGCGACAACCGATGCCTGAACCCGATTTGAAACCGCGCGGCAGACCGCGCAAAATGCAAGACTAGCGACTGGAGACTGATTACCGGTAACAAAAGACTCGTTACTGCAATCTTTAATCTCTAGGACTTGCGCTTGTCATTTCGAACCCCTCAATCCTTCGGGGTAAACTCTGTGAGAAATCTCGGACTGTACCACTGAGCTTTCTCGCAAAGCATGTCCCGAAGCATTGAGGGAACGGCTCGAAATGACATCTGAGCGCAAGTCCTGATCTCCAATCTCTAGTCTCCAATTCAATGTCTCTCGTTCAAACGCAAGACCTCACAAAAATTTACGGCAGCGGTGAAACCGCTGTGACCGCGCTGGACCGCGTGAACGTCAAAATTGACGCGGGCGAATTTGTCGCGGTCATGGGCCCGAGCGGTTGCGGCAAATCAACGCTTTTGCATTTGCTCGGCGGACTCGACCGTCCAACATCGGGAGAGGTGTTGATTGAAGGCGCATCGCTCGGCAAATTGTCCGATGACAAATTGACGGAACTGCGGCGGCGCAAAATCGGATTTGTCTTTCAATTTTTCAATCTCATTCCCGTTCTCGACGCGGTGGAAAATGCCGCGCTGCCTGTGATGCTCGACGGCGTGAACGCGTCGAAAGCGAAAACGCAAGCGCGCGATTGGCTTGAACGCGTCGGCTTGCAAAACCGTTTGCACAGTCGTCCCGACCAACTTTCGGGTGGGCAGCAGCAGCGCGTCGCGATTGCGCGCGCGCTCGTCGCCGAACCCGCGCTCGTTCTCGCCGACGAACCGACGGGCAATCTCGATTCGCGCGCGGCGGATGAAATTGCGGGACTCTTGCGTCAAGTTGCCGAAGCATGGGGACGCTCTGTCGTGATGGTCACGCACGACCCGCGCATCGCCGCATATGCGGACCGCATTATCTTTTTAAAAGATGGAACGATTGTGGATGAAACGCGCTTGCATACAAAAGACGGTCAAGACGCGGAAATGGTATTGGGAAAAATGAAGGTGTTGGCAGAGTAGCAAGTAGTAGGTAGTAGGTAGCAAGGAACAAGATGCTCGTTGCGCTCCCTGCTACATGCTACCTGATACCTTAACCATGTCCATTCAACTCACTCTCGCCGCCCGCTATTTGTGGGGACGCAAATTGCGAACCTTGCTCACGACGCTCGCAATTATTTTTGGCGTGCTCGTCATTTTCGGCATGAACATTCTTTTGCCGACGATGCTCAGCGCGTTTCAAACGTCGCTGCTGAACGCGTCGGGACAAGTGGATGTTTTGATTACGCACAAAACGGGCGAAACGTTTGCGCCGCGCCTTATCAATCGCATTCAAGATATTCGCGGTGTGCGCGCGGTTTCGGGTTCGCTCGAACGTACCATCAACATTCCCGCGAACTTTTATCGCAGCGGCACGGTGGGCGCGGTCTCGCTCATCGGGATTGAACCGCGCGCCGCGCAGCAAATTCGCGACTATACCCTCGCGCAGGGACGCTTTTTGCAAAACAATGATACAAACGTCGCAGTGATTACGGGCGCGCTCGCGGACACGTTGAAATTAAAATTGGGCGACGACCTCACGCTGCCGACTGTGCAGGGTGCGGTGAAATTGAAAATCATCGGCATTCGGCAAACGCTAACGATGCCCGGCAACGAACCCGTGTGGGTGACGTTGAGTGAGGCGCAAAAATTACTAAACCTCCCGAATCGTATCAATACGATTGAAGTGAAACTCGATACGCTGGACGCGGCACAGCGCGACGCGATTACGAACGCGATTGCGGAAACGGCGGGCGACGATTATCAATTGGGCGGACTCGCGAGCGGCTCGGAATTTCTCGCGAGTTTGCAGTCCGCGCAGCTCGCGTTCAATGGGCTTGGTTTTCTCGCGCTCTTTATGGGGGGCTTTATTATTTTCAACACGTTCCGTACCGTCGTCGCCGAACGCCGTCACGATATCGGGATGCTGCGCGCGATTGGCGCGAGCCGCCGTACCATTATTGGACTGATTTTGGTGGAAGGAATTTTGCAAGGTGTTCTCGGCACTGCCATCGGCATCGGTCTGGGCTATTTGGCTGGCGCGGGCATTGTGGCAGCGGTGAGCGGTCTCTTTCAAGATTTTTTGCACATTACGCTCGGCGCGCCCGTGATAGAACCCATGCTGCTTGTGGTGACGATTGTTTTAGGAGTCGGCGTCACCTTGTTCAGCGGGCTGATGCCTGCCTTGAGCGCGAGCCGCGTGCCGCCGCTTGAAGCGCTGCGTCCGAGTGTGGCGCAGGTGGAAACGGTGCGCCGTATCAGCAAAGCGACGATTGCGGGAATTCTTTTGATTGTGTTCGCGGGCGCAAGCTTATTTACGCACAACATCAGCATCGTCGCGCTGGGCGGTCTCTGTTTTTTGATTGGACTCGTTTTGCTCGCGCCCGCATTGGTGAAACCGATTGCGCGCGTCTTTGGCGGACTCGTCGCAGTCGTCTTTGCGCGTGAAGGTACTGCAGACCTCGCGCGCGGCAATCTCACGCGCCAACCTTCGCGCGCGGCGATTACGGCGAGCGCGACGATGATTGGACTTGCGATTTTGGTCGCGGCGGTTGGCGTCTTGATGAGTTTGCGCGGCGGCATTGACAATGTGTTGGAAAAAAGTTTGGGCAGCGATTATTTGTTATTGCCACCTGCGCTCGGTACGTGGGGCAGCGATTTGGGTGCGGATGAAAATTTGGCGAATCGCCTGCGCGCGGTGTACGGCGTGCGCGCGGTGAGTACGACGCGTTTTGCGGCGACGAGTGTTGGCGACAAACAAGTGAATCTTTTGGGCATTGACCCCGAAACCTTTCCGCAAGTATCGGGACTGAATTTTTCCGAAGGCGACTCGCGCACGGCGTTCGAACAATTGGCGCAAGGACGCGCCATCATTTTGAATGGTGTTGGCGCGGCGCAGTATCGGCTTCACGCGGGCGATTCGGTGAAACTCGCTTCGCCCGAAGGCGAACAAACGTATCAAGTCGTCGGCGTCGCGAACGATTTTATCAATACGAAAATTTCGACCGCGTATATTTCGCAGGCGAACTTGAAACGCGATTTTCACAAGACCGAAGATGTTTTGATTCAAATTGACCTCGCGCCGAATGCGGACGTGGCGCAAGTGGAAGCGCGGTTTCAAGAAATCGTCGCGCGCTATCCGCAGTTCAAATTGATTTCGGGCAGCGCGTACGTACAAGAAATGCGGCAAACGTTCAACGCGGCGTTTTCGTTCTATTACATCTTGCTCGGCTTTTTGGCGCTCCCGTCACTCATCGCGATTCTCAATACGCTCGCGATTGGCGTCATCGAACGCACGCGCGAAATCGGAATGTTACGCGCCATCGGCGCGACGCGGCGTCAAGTGCGCCGCACGATTCTTGCTGAAGCGATTTTGCTCGCGGCGACGGGCACCGCGTTTGGAATTCTTGCGGGCTTGTATCTCGGTTACGTCATCGTGTTGGGCATTGGCGCGAGTGGAATGTTTCCGCTCGAGTACTCGTTCCCGTTTGCGGGCGCGCTCGCGGCGGTCGCCGTCGGTTTGCTCTTTGGCGTCATCGCCGCGCTCATCCCCGCGCGTCAAGCCGCGCAGATGGATATTATTCATGCGCTGCGGTATGAATAACGACAAAGGACGAACGACGAATCACGAACGACGAATCACCAACAACGTTTTACGTTTGACGCGTCGTACAATCTGCATATAATCATTTCGCTGTTGTCCCTATCGTCTAGTGGACTAGGACGTGGCCCTTTCAAGGCTAAAACACGGGTTCGAATCCCGTTAGGGGCATTGGGGTCTGACGAATTGCAGAGTTTCCACAGAGATAACTCTGCTTTTTTTATTGTACATGTTTGAGGGATTGCCACCGACGGACACGCTGTTGGGCGGTTTTGGCTTGGGTTTAATCGCCGCGCTTGCCTTTATTTTGGCAGAGCGAGTGATGAACCCGCGTCTGCGCCTTGTCATCGTCTTTGCGGCGTTTGTTTTGTGCCTCGCCGCAATTGTGGTTGTCGTCATTTCGCTGCGCGTAATGCCGCAAGCGGAATAGGGGAAACTGCGCCATGTCCAATCCGATTCTCGAATGGATGCAAGAAAATCTCGGCAAGACGATGAGCGAAGCGCCGTCGCCGGTCGCGCGCTGGCTGAAGGGCACCTTGCGCGACGCGCAAGAAGGCGCGCTCGTCGCGGATTTTGTCGTGCGTCCCGAAACCTGTCCCGAAGAATTGAGGGATGACGAACGTCGTCGGCATTTTGCACGGCGGAATGATTGCGGCGATTATGGATGATTTTATCGGCGCAACAATTTTTGCGTTGGGACGCGATGGTTTTTATACGACAGTGGATTTGAGCGTGGACTATTTTGCCAGCGCGAACGAAGGCGATGTCGTCACCGCGAAAACGCGTTTGGTGAAAGCGGGACAGCGCGTCATTCACGGCGAATGTGATTTGTTCAACGCGGACGGACGCTTGCTCGCGCGGGGACGAACGAATTTACTGCGCGTGGAACCGCGCGAATAGTTTCCGCTGCGACTGCATTTTCTCCTTTGAGGCGTGTGCTATACTTGAGACATGGCGCGCGCAAAATCCTCGGCGGCTCCTCTCACAAAACTTTATTTACTCGGCGGGTTCCGTCTGGAACGTGACGGAAAAATCCTCCGCCTGCCGCGCCGCAAAGTCGAAGCGCTGCTCGCGTACCTCGCGCTGTTTCCGCACGAACACACCCGCGAAAAACTCGCCGCGTTATTCTGGGGCGATTCCACCGACGCCGACGCGCGCACCTCGCTGCGCGTCGCGCTCACCAATCTTCGCACCGCGTTGGGCGAAAACTTGCTCCTCGCCGACCGCGAAACAATTGAACTGAATCCCGAGTTTCCCTTGTGGGTGGATGCGCTCGAATTTGAACGCGCGGCACGCGCAGAATCGAGCGTTGAAAATTATAACGGCGAGCTGCTCCCCAATTTTTACGACGAATGGGTTTTGGAAAAACGCGAGGCACTGCGCGAACTCTATTTGGAAACGCTGCTGTCGCTCGCGCAGAGGCACCGGGCGGCAGGTAACTATGCGGAAGCCATTGGCTCTGCGCGACGCGTGCTCGAGACCGAGCTGTCGAACGAATCCGCGCATCAACAGTTGATGTTTTGTTATGCGCAAAGCGGTGACCGCAGCGCGGCGTTGAAACAATACGCGGAATGCAAAAAAATTCTCGCGCAAGAACTCGGCGTCGAACCATCACCCGAAACCGAACAGCTGTATCAACGCATCAAGTCCAGTCCAATCTCTTCACCAACGCTCACCACCGAACTCACCAATCTCCCTCTGCCGCTGACCAGTTTCATCGGACGCGAAAAGGTTTTGGAATCGTTACAAGCTCTCTTGGCGACGACGCGCTTGCTCACGTTGACGGGTCCGGGCGGCTGCGGCAAAACGCGCTTGGCGATTGAACTGGCGCGGCGTGAAATGAACCGTTATTTGGACGGCGTGTGGTGGCTTGACCTCGCGCCGCTCAGCGATGCGGCGAGCGTGGTGGACATACTGATGCGGACGCTCGGGGTGCAAGCCGCATCGCGTCAAGATGCACTCGACTGTATCGTTAACTCGCTGCGCCACAAACGGCTTTTGCTCGTGATGGACAATTGCGAACATGTGTTGGACGCGTGCGCGCAAATTGCCGAGATGATTCTCGCGCAGGGTCCCCAAACGCAAATCATCGCGACAAGCCGCGAGGCGCTCAACATTTCGGGTGAAATTGGCTGGCTCGTGCCGCCATTGTCCGCGCCGCGATTGGACGCGGCAAACTTGGCATCATTGGAAAACATCGCTGCGTTCGAGAGCGTGCGTTTGTTTTTGGAACGCGCGCGGGCGACGCGTCCCGATTTTGCCTTGACGCGCGAAAACGCGCTCGCCCTTGTCGAAATTTGCGTCAAGTTGGACGGAATTCCGCTCGCGTTGGAATTGGCGGCGGCGCGCGTGCGCGGCTTGAGTGTGCAGGACATTGCCGCGCATCTCGATGACCGTTTTCGCCTTTTGGCGGGCGGAAGCCGCACCGCGCTGCCACGCCAGCAGACCCTGCGCGCGTTGATTGATTGGAGTTACAACTTGTTGAACGAGACCGAACGCATGGTCTTGCGTCGCGTTTCGGTCTTGGTGGGAACGTGGACGCTCGACGTCGCGCAAGGGATTTGTTTTGAAGGGGATGGGCAAGATGAAATTGAATTGTGGCAAGAGCTGCCGCATTTGGTAGACAAGTCGCTGTTGAATCTGCAAGAAACGGGACCGCGCACCGCGTATCGCATGTTGGATACAATTCAACATTATGCGCGCGAACGCCTGCGGGAAAAGAACGAAGAGGCAAAAACGTTTGACGCGCATCTGGCGTATTTCCACGACCTCGCGCGTAACGCGCATCCGAAATTTTTCGCGGCAGAACAAATGCGCGTGTGGCAAGAACTGAACGCGGTGACGGAAAATTTACGCGCCGCACTCGATTGGGCGCTCGTGCGCGCGACTCGTGACCCCGCGCGGGTCCAACGCGGGATTGAGTTGGCAGACGCGCTGTGTCCGTTTTGGATTATGAACAGCGAATTTGTGGAAGGACTGCGGTGGATGAATCTGGCCGCACACCTTGCGCGGAATACATTTCCGCTCTTGTACGCCCAAGCGCTATTCGACACGGGCGTTTTGTATTTTCACTTTGTGGACCGCCAAGCGGCATATCCCGTGCTGGAGGAGAGCGCGCGTGAATTTCGCACGTTGGGCGATACATGGAACACGGCGCGCGCGGAACTGTATCTCGCGTTCGGTGAATTTGAACGCGGCAAGCGCGCCGCCGCGGAACAAATGTGGGCGAATAGTTTGCAGGAATTGAACGCGCGCGGCGATATGCCCAGTGTGGCGCGCTTGCGCGGCTGGCAGGCGCGCGCCGCGCGTTATGCGGGCGAATATGCGCGCGCGCAAGAGTTAAATGCACAGAGTGTCGAGCTGTTTGGACAGCTGGGGGATGAATTCATGCGCGCATATCAGTTGAATATGTGGGGCACGGCGGCATATTTGGACGGCGATTTTGAAATGGCAAAGCGCTGTTTGGAGGAAAGCATCGCCTTTACGGAACGAAATCAGTTTCGCAAAGTGTACGGCGCCGCCTTGTTCCGTTTGGGCTTGGTGGCATGGAGTGAGCGCGATGTGGCGCGCGCGGAAAATTTTTGGAAAGAAAGTTTGCGCATCCTGCATCGTTTGTCGGCGCTGCACGATGTTGGCGAAGATTTAGCGTCCCTCGCCTTGGTCGCAGAACAGAAACAAAAATGGCGCGAGGCAGCCCTGTTGTGGGGCGCGGCAGAGTCGGCGGGCATCGCCTCCAAATATCACGACCGCGTCCGCGAACCCAACGCGTACGCGTCCGGTCAAGCGAATGTGCGCGCGAGGTTGGGCGCGCCCGAGTACGAGGCGTTATGGCGCGAGGGCAAAGCGCTGCCGCCCGAAGAGGCAATTCAATCTGCACTGGCAATCTAGTCCGTCCTCTGAATGAGGACGGATTTCTTTTTGCAACGGAAACTGCAACGCTCGGTGAGTTGTTTTGCAACGCGGAATTAACGTTCGACGTGTATGATTCCCACAGATGAAGCGTGAGGAAAACAAAATGCCATACGCCATCCCATTCAAATCATCAGATTCGTTACCAGAGGAGGACATCATGAACACCAAACAGCTCATTTTCGTAGGATTGCTCGGCGCCATTTTGATTGCGAGCGCGTTTTTCGCACAGACCGCGTTCTCCAAGCCGACGCTTCCGCAAACCAACGCCAGCGTCGAGCAAGCGGAAGGCGCAAACGTGGGCGAACCCGGCTGGCGCACGCCGCCGATGTCGCAACATTATCCGCCGTTCATTCCGACCCCGGGCTGGCACACGCCGC
>JAKOPZ010000120.1 GCA_029778615.1 Chloroflexota bacterium
GATGGCGATTCTGCAGCCCGAAATCGCGATTCTCGACGAAACCGATTCGGGTCTCGATATTGATGGCGTCCGCATCGTGAGCGAAGGCGTCAATTCATTGCAAGGTCCGAATCTCGGCATTCTCATCATCACACACTATCAACGCATTTTGAATTACATCAAACCCGATTTCGTGCATGTGCTGGTGAATGGCAAAATCGCTGTGGAAGGCGGACCCGAACTCGCGCTCAAATTGGAAGAACAAGGTTATGACTGGGTGCGCAAAGAAGTGACGCCAGAAGAGTTGGGACAGATGTCGAATGACCAATGACGAAAGACGAACTTTCGTCTTTCGTCGTTCGTCGTTGGGAGAAATGGAAATGGCACAAGAGTTACAAGAGCAATTTGACATTGGCGCAAGTGGTTCAACATATCAGGAAAAGTATGGATTTTTCGACCCCGAAAATTATTCGTTCCGCTCCAAAAAAGGTTTGAGCCATGATGTGGTCGAAGAAATTTCCTGGATGAAAAACGAGCCGCAGTGGATGCGCGATTTTCGCCATCGGTCGCTCGATATTTTTTACAAGAAAGCGATGCCGCAGTGGGGCGGCAACCTCAACGACATCAACTTTGACGACATTTATTATTTCGTCCGCGCGTCCGAAAAACCAGAACGCAACTGGGATGAAGTTCCCGCCGACATCAAGAACACATTCGACAAACTCGGTATTCCGCAAGCGGAACAAAAATTTTTGTCGGGCGTCGGCGCGCAGTACGAAAGCGAAGTGGTCTATCACAGCATCAAAGAATCCCTGACCAAGCAAGGCGTGATTTTTGTTGACACGGATACCGCGCTCAAAGAATATCCCGATTTATTCAAAAAATATTTCGGCACCATCATTCCGCCCGCCGACAATAAATTCTCCGCGTTGAACAGCGCGGTCTGGTCGGGTGGCTCGTTCATCTATGTCCCGCCGGGCGTGCATGTGGACATGCCGCTGCAAGCGTATTTCCGCATCAACACCAAAAACATGGGACAATTCGAGCGCACGTTGATTATCGTAGACGAAGGCGCGTTCGTGCATTACGTCGAGGGCTGCACCGCACCAACGTATACGACCGATTCGCTGCACAGCGCGGTGGTGGAAATCATTGTGCACAAAGGCGGGCGCGCGCGTTATACCACGATTCAGAATTGGTCGTCCAATGTGTACAACCTTGTCACCAAACGCGCCGTCGCACAGCAAGACGCGACGATGGAATGGGTGGATGCGAATCTCGGCTCCAAACTCACGATGAAATATCCGAGCATCTATCTCATGGGCAAAGGCGCGCATGGCGAAGTGTTGAGCGTGGCGATGGCGGGCAAAGGGCAGCATCAAGACGCGGGCGGCAAAGCCGTGCACGGCGCGCCGCACACGACCTCGCAAATCATTTCAAAGTCCATTGCCAAAGACGGCGGGCGCACGTCGTATCGCGGTCTCTTGCAAGTGTATCCCGGCGCGGAAGGTTCCAAATCCAAAGTCCAGTGCGATGCCTTGATTTTGGATGAACACTCGCGCTCGGACACGTATCCGTACATTGACATTCAAGAAGACAACGTGACCATCGGACACGAAGCATCCGTTTCGAAAATTGGTGAAGAGCAGCTGTTCTATCTCACCTCGCGCGGGCTCACCGACAACGAGGCATCCGCGATGATTGTCAACGGCTTTATCGAACCGCTTGCGAAAGAATTGCCGATGGAGTTCGCCGTCGAGTTAAATCGGCTCATCAATTTGCAAATGGAGGGCAGCGTCGGTTAAGCCGTAGGGACGATTTGCGGGCAATCCGAGTGTCTACATTGCCCCTATCACGAAAATGAATCTTGGCATTACCGAACTCGTTTTCGTCTGCGGAATTGTGGGATTGCTGGTGTTGTTTACGGCAATGATTGCAGGGTTCGGGGCGCGTGTGTTGCGCCGCCAAAACAATGTGCTCGTGGAACAGACGCCGCTCGACATTTTGAAAATGCGGTATGCGCGCGGGGAAATCACGCGCGAGCAGTTTGAGGAAATGAAACGGGATTTGGCATAAATCAAACTCGCGCTCCTGTATTCCGAGAGCGCGATTGATTGTACGGACGAACGTTAAAAATTCACCTGACGCATGTCATTTCGAACCCCTCAATCCTTCGGGGTAAACTCTGTGAGAAATCTCAGTTTTTTCCACTGAGATTTCTCGCAAGACCGCTCGAAATGACAATTCTGCGTAACATGAGTTAAAAGCACATAGGGGCGAAGCATTTGCGGCGATGCTCGGCTTCGCAAAATGCTTCGCCCCTATAAATCACGAACGCGTTTTACCGCTTCACGAAAATACGCGCGGTCAATCTCAAAGCCAACAAAATTTTTTTGCAATTTCAGCGCGGCGAGGGCGGATTGGCCGATGCCGAGAAATGGGTCGAGCACCCATTCGGTGCGCGCAGCGCCGTGTAATTTGATACACATCTCCGCGAGTTTCACCGGAAACGTCGCGGGGTGCGGACGCTCTTGCGCGCGGCTCTTGATGGTTTCGTAGGGAATGAACCACGTGTTGCCGCGACAACGCACATCGCGTTTGCCTTGCCAACGCGTCACATTGGATTTATCCTGATACGGCACGCCAATTGCCAGGCGCTCCAGTTTCACATCGCCGCGTTGGGTAAAGTGAAAAATATATTCGTGATTGTCGTTCAAGAATCTTGGCGAATTGATGGGCTTGTAATGTCCGACAGAAGCATCGGCGATGATGTTTGGATAGTTCCCGACATCTTGTTTTTGAATGGCGATAGATTTAATCCAGTGAATTGTATTTTGTAAAACAAATTCTTGCTGCATAACTTGGAGCACGCGGAATGGCACATCGGGGTCAGTGGGTTTGCTCCCGATATTGAGAAACAGCGAGCCGTCATCGCGCAAAACATGTTTCACCACACTCGCCCATTCGCGCAGCCATTTCAAATACTTGTCGCGCGAAATCGTATCGTCATATTTGGAATACTTGATGCCGAGATTGTATGGCGGTGACGTGACGACAACGCTCACCGATTTTTCAGCGACATGTTCGCGCATTCCGTGAATACAATCTTGCGGAAATAATTTGCACTGCGCGTTGTGTTTGAAAATAATTTTTGGACGCGGCATTAGAATTGTGCCAGACCTTTAGGAAATTCTTGAATCGGATGCAGTTGTAGAATCGAAATAAAGCGGGTGCGGAAACCCGCCGCGCCGCCGCGTTTGCTCTTTTCTTCCCGCAATGGCGCGCGGTCAATTTCGTCGCCGGTGGCAAAGCCGCAAATGAACGCGTTCGTTTCGGGAACGATGGTTGGATTTTTTGGGTCAACGTCAATAATCACTTGGACATAATACTTGGGTTTGCGTTTCGCGCGATACTCTTCGCGCACCAGCAAATTCAATCGCGGGTTGAATCGAAACGCGGACGCTTTGATTTCGACTTGGTTAAAATCGTTCTTGCCGATATTATGGACAAGATTGTGTTTGTGCCAATCGCCAAAATAGTACTGCGCCCAAACCATCTCGCCCAACACACCCGTCAGCGTATCAACGGGGGATGCTATCGTGCGATTAATGTGTGCGAGGGACGCGGCAAGCTGCGCGGCATGCAGCATCTCTGCCGTAATCACAACCCGCACCGGGTCACGCGCAAAATTCATGGCGCATGATTCTATCAAAACTGTAGAACGCAATCAACTTGCATTTTCTTGCGGAGGCAATTTTTTCTGTGGCTGAAACAAAAACGCTCGTCGGATTTACCAAAGAAGGCATTGAAGCCCTCGCGCGCGCGAACCGCGAACCGGACTGGATGCTCGCGCGTCGTCTGGAAGCCCTGCACGTGTATCATGAAACCCCGCTGCCTGCGGCGAATGACGAATTGTGGCGGCGCACGTCGTTAAAAGACCTGCAACTCGAGACGGTCGTGCCTTTCGCTTTGGAAGATTCAAATTGGTCTCTGTCCCAGCTGCCTGAAGAATATCAGGGACTCGCGGACAATCAGGACGCAGCAGGTGTACTCGTTACGCACAACGGGCGCGGCTCCTTTGTGCGACTCAAAGACGAATACAAAAAACGCGGCGTGATTTTATGCGACATGAACACCGCGCTGCGCGAATACCCCGACCTCGTGCGCGAACATTTCATGACGCGCGCGGTGACGCTCGCCGAAAATCGGTATGCGCGGCATGTGAACGAACAAGGGGTCACCGAACATCACGGTTACAGCGACACGATTGGCGATTTGAAATTCGCGTCCCTGCACGGCGCGTTTTGGAACGGCGGGACATTTTTGTACGTCCCGCGCAATGTCATCGTCGAACAGCCCATCAACACGCTTGCGTATTTTGACGCGCCGGGCGTGGCAATCTTCAATCATTCGCTCATCATTCTCGAATCCGGCGCGTCGGTAAAACTCATCGAGGATTTTGGTTCACGCGCAGACAGCGCACAACGCTTTGGCAGCCGCGCGGTGGAATTGATTCTCAAGCCCAATTCCGATTTGCAGTATTTTAATTTGCAGGACTGGGCGCACAATGTGTGGGACTTTACGTCGCAGACGGCGATTCTGGAACGGGATACGAATCTCACGTGGCTCGCGGGTATGTTGGGCAGTGCCGTGACCAAAGCATTTTTGGATTCGCGCATCGAAGGACCCGGCGCAAGCGTTCGCATGTTGGGTTTTTTCTTTGGCGACCAAAAACAACATTTCGACCAACACACGTTCCAAAATCATATCGTGCCAAATGGCAAAAGCGATTTGCTGTACAAGGGTGCGTTAAAAGACAAAGCGTACTCGGCGTTTCGCGGACTCATTCGTATCAATCCCGACGCGCAGCATTCCGACGCGTACCAGCAAAATCGCAACTTGTTGCTTTCCAACACCGCGCACGCGGACTCGATTCCCGAACTCGAAATCGAAGCGAACGATGTGCGTTGTACACATGGCGCGACGGTGGGACCGATTGAAGAAGAAGCGGTGTTTTATCTCATGGCGCGCGGCATTCCGCGTCCCGAAGCGGAGCGCTTGTTCACGGAAGGATTCTTTGACGAACTGATTTCCAAAATTCCGCTCGAAGTGGTACAAGAGCGTCTCTTTCGGGTCATTCGCCAAAAGATTGTTGGAGCCTAAGGCGATGCGCGCGGTCACAATGTTTCCTTTGCAATGTATCTGTACACGGCGGGGCGTACTGCGCTGAGGCAGTGCTGACCCCGCGTCTCGATGGTACCCTCCGCAATGGAGTTGCAGTACGATACCTTCGATTGCAGAGCGCGCACGTTTGTACGCGGCTCGTTTGTCCGGATTCATTACACAAGGAGAATCACAAATGCCACATCACGAATATTCCCATCCTGAAAAATTGGTCGAGACCGAATGGGTCGCCCAACATTTGAACGACCCCAACATCCGTATCGTCGAATCCGACGAAGATGTGTTGTTGTACGAGGTCGGACATGTGCCCGGCGCGGTAAAAATTGATTGGGTCCAAGACTTGAACGACCCGGTGAAACGCGATTACATTGACCGCGCGCGCTTTGAAAAGTTAATGTCCAAAGCGGGCATTGGCAACGACACGCGCGTTATTTTCTATGGCGATAAAAATAATTGGTGGGCGTGCTATGCGCTGTGGGTGTTTGAGTTGTTTGGTCATACCAACACGGCGATAATGAACGGCGGACGCCAAAAGTGGATTGACGAAGGGCGCGAACTTGCCAAAGATGCTCCGTCATATCCGGCAACCGATTATCGCGCGCCGGACCGTGACGACCATACAATTCGCGCCTTTCGCGATGATGTGCTCGAGCACATTGAAAAAAATCTGCCGTTGGTGGATGTTCGTTCGCCGCAAGAGTACAGCGGTGAATTGCTGCAC
>JAKOPZ010000121.1 GCA_029778615.1 Chloroflexota bacterium
CCAAATTCTTGCGGCGTCGTGTAGCCAACGGTATCGGGAATGTTCAGCGTCGTCGCGCCCGCTTGAATCGCCACTTCCAAAACTTCAAGCAGATATTCGGGGTCACTGCGTCCCGCATCTTCGGGTGAGAATTCTACATCATCGCACAGCGACTTGGCATAACTCACCATTTCGCGCACGCGTTCGACCACTTCTTCGCGCGACATTTTCAATTTGTATTTGAGATGAATGTCGCTCGTTGCGAGAAAGGTGTGAATGCGCGGATGCTTCGCGTGTTTTACCGCTTCCCAACATTTTTCAATGTCGTTTTTGTTCGCGCGTGCAAGTCCCGCGATGATTGGCACACGCGCAGAGGGGAACGCTGCAGCGAGCGTTCCGTACGCTTCGGGCGGATTTCCCACTTCTTGCGCGATTTGTTTCACGCCTTCCAAATCATCGGGCGACGCGGCGGGAAAACCGGCTTCGATAATATCCACGCCGAGTTTGGACAGCTGTCGCGCGATTTCCAATTTTTCCGCGCTCGTCAACGACGCGCCCGGCGATTGTTCTCCATCGCGCAGAGTGGTGTCGAAAATGCGAACGTAATCTGACATAAAAGAGATTGGAGACTGGAGACTAGAGACTTGAGACGAGTCTCTAGTCTCCAGTCTCCAGTTTTAGTCACCGGGCTTGACCGTCACCGGATCCAAAAACGGCATCATGGAACGCATTTCCGCACCGACCTTTTCAATCGGATGATTGCGTTCTTCTTCGCGTTTTGCGTTGAACCACGGGCGCCCTTTTTCATTTTCCTCAATCCATTTTTGCGCGTACGCGCCGTTTTGAATTTCTTCCAGCATCTGGTGCATTGCCCCGTACGTTTCTTCGGTCACAATGCGCGGACCGCCCGTATAATCGCCGTGTTCTGCCGTATCGCTCACCGAATAGCGCATGTAATTCAATCCACCGCGATACATCAAATCCACAATCAATTTCAATTCGTGCATACATTCAAAGTACGCGGCTTCGGGTTGATAGCCCGCTTTGACAAGTGTCTCGAATCCCGCCTTCACCAACGCGCTCACGCCGCCGCACAACACCGCTTGTTCGCCAAACAAATCCGTTTCGGTTTCTTCTTTGAATGTCGTTTCCAAAACGCCCGCGCGCGTGCCGCCAATCGCTTTGGCGTATGCCAACGCGTTCGCGAACGCATTGCCGCTCGCGTCTTGTTCAACCGCAATCAGCATTGGCACCCCGCCGCCATCTTTGAAGACTTCGCGCACGCGATGTCCCGGCGCTTTTGGCGCAATCATCGAAACGTCAACATCTTTTGGCGGCACGATGCGTCCATAACGAATGTTGAATCCATGCGAAAACATCAACGTCTTGCCCGCCGTGAGATGTGGCGCGATTTCCTTTTCGTACAAATCTTTTTGTCCCACATCGGGCGTGAGAATCATGATGACGTCCGCTTCTTTTGCCGCGTCCGCGACCGATTTCACCGTGAGCCCATCCGCTTCCGCTTTCGCGCGCGATTTGGAACCTTCATGCAAACCGACCAGCACATCCACGCCGCTGTCGCGTAAATTCAACGCGTGCGCGTGTCCTTGTGAACCGTACCCAATCACCGCGACCTTTTTGCTTTTTAGGCGATTGAGGTCCGCGTGATTTTCGTAATAGATTTTTGCCATAACAACTCCTCGAAAATTTTTCCGCAAAAAAACAGGACGTTTTTCGCTAGCCAAATTGCGGCTTGGGAGCAATCGGGTGAGCGACACTGCCCCCACGAAAAACGTCCCGCGTATTATTTCTCTTTACCGTTCCCGCAAACTCGCATCGCGCCTAATGCGCCAATTCTTTTTCTGCCGCCGCAATCAGCGCGACTTCTTCTTCGGGCGCTTGCGCCACGAGACGGTGACGGCTGTAGAACGCAAAGTATGCAAGCCCGATGATTAGAAATACCGCTACGCCATAAACGCCCGGCAGATAATCGGTGTTCACAAAACACGCGACGAGCGCAATGACTGCCAACACCGCGCCGAGCGCGGCGCCCGCGCTGCCCAGCGGACTCTTGTACGGACGCGGCATATCCGGACGGTCACGTTTGAGTTTGATATAGCTCGCCATGACTGCCGCGTAGGAAATGACCGCGCCAAAGACTGCCATGTTCAAAAGTGCCGCGCCCACAACGCCCGTGCCGAATTGGTCAAGAATCACCGCGACGACAAAACCAATCACACCCCCCGCAATTAGCGCAATGTGCGGCGTGTGATAACGGCTCGTGACCGACATGAAACGCGGAAAATAGCCCGCGCGCGAGAGCGCAAACAAGACGCGCCCGTACGCATAAATGATGGTGTGGAAACTCGCGATCAAGCCCGTCAACGCAATCAACGTGAGAACCACAGTCGTCGCGCCTTCGCCAAAGATGGCGACAAAGCCATCGGTCAACGGCGCGCCCGATGCGCCAATCGTCGCCGCGCCGCCGTCCACGCCACTGTTGAACACCAGCGTAAACAACGACAATGCGAGCAGCGTAAAGATGCCGAGAATCAACGCCTTGGGCATATCGTTCACGGTATCGTGAGTTTCTTCTGCCGCGAGCGGGAGTTCTTCAATCGCGAGATAAAACCAAATCGCAAAGGGCAGCGCGGCAAAAATTCCAAAGATCCCGAAGGGGAGCGCGCTGGTTTGTCCTTCCGCCGGCGGAACGTTAAAAAGCAATTCGGGACGAAATGCTCCCGATACAATCGCGGCAACATAGAAAATCAAGAGCACCGCAATCGCCAAGACCGTAATGACGAGCCCGACCTTGAGCGTGATTTCGACGCCGCGAATATTGATGGCGATAAAAATCGCATACGCGGCGAGCCACCATACCCAAAGCGGCACCGACGGCACGAGCGTATTCAAATAACCGCCAATGCCTACGACGATGACCGCAGGCGTAATCACATATTCAATCGTGTCGGTGATACCCACGATAAAGCCGCCCCATGGACCAAAGGCATTGCGCGTGAACGAATAAAATCCGCCCGCATGTGGCAGTGCGGTGGATAACTCGGCAATGCTGTACACCATGCACAAGTACATTATCGCCATCAACACCGTCGCGACTGCCAAGCCCCAAAAGCCGCCTGCCGCGAGACCGAAATTCCAACCAAAGAAATCGCCCGAAATGACCGCGCCCACACCGAGCCCCCACAAGAGGACCCAGCCCGCGCTGCGCTGGAGTTTGCGCTTTTCGAGATACTCTTTGCCGACGTTCTCGTATTGAACGCCGCCTGCTGACTGCGCCGGAACCTTGCTGCTCTTGGATTTGTCCGCCATGACATTCCTCCTTGAATGAATGAGTATGATGTGTTCCCCAATTGGAACAGCAGCGCAATTCTATTTTAATTGGCGATGTTTTTCAATGGCAGTTTCACACCGAACTCGCGCCGACCTCACGCGTCACATGTCCGTTCCCATTTCCATTGCCGTTGTAATGTCCGTTCGTGCTTTTGCGCGCTTGATTGCCGCGCACCATCGCGATACGTCCCGTGCGTACCATTTCCAAAATTCCTTTGGGGCGCAGCAATTCGACAAGCCCATCAATCTTGTCTTCGTCGCCCGTCACTTCGACCACGACGGAATCATTTGCCACATCCACAATTTTCGCGCGGAAAATTTCCGCGAGCTGCGCGATTTCCGCGCGTCCCGCCGCGTCCACGCGCACTTTGATTAACGCGAGGTCACGCGAAATTGTTTCTTGGTTCGTCACATCTTGAATATCAATCACGTTCACCAATTTTGCGAGATTCGCCTCGACCAGATGCGCGCTCGTGTTGTCAGAATCGAGCACAATCGTCATGCGCGAAACGTGCGGCTGGTCCGTGTGTCCGACGGTGAGCGATTCGATATTGAACGCGCGGCGGCGAAATAATGACGCGACGCGATTTAGCACGCCGGGCTTGTCTTGAACGAGAGCGACTAGAGTATGTTTCATGTTTGGGTATCAAGGTAGCAAGTAGTAGGTAGCAGGTTGTCCTTACTACCTACTACCTGCTACCTGCTCCTTGTTCACACGGGCTGTGCTATTTTTTCGCGTTTAATCATGTCGTGCAAATTCGCGCCGGCGGGTACCATCGGATACACCGCATCTTCCATCTTGACGCGAAATTCAATCAGCGCGGGTCCCGGTGACGAGCGCACTTTATCAAGCACGGCTTGCACATCGGCGCGATTGTCAACGACATAACCGGGGATTCCATACGCGCCGGCAATTTTTGTAAATTCGGGAGAAAAGATTGGGGTCGCGGCATAACGCGCATCATAGAAAAATTCTTGCCATTGCCGCACCATGCCGAGATAACCATTATTCAAAATCGCGATATTGATTTTGATTTTTTCTTGCGCGACGGTGGCAAGCTCCGCCATTGTCATTTGAAACCCGCCGTCGCCCGCAATCACCCACACCTCTTTATCGGGCTGCGCGAATTTTGCGCCAATCGCCGCAGGCAGCGCGTAACCCATTGTGCCGAGTCCGCCGCTCGTGATGAGTGTGTACGGCTTGTTGTGCAAATAGTACTGCGCTTCCCACATCTGATGTTGCCCCACATCGGTCACGACGATAGCTTCACCTTCCGTTGCAGTCCACAAATCATGTACGACATGTTCGCTCATCAAACCATCGGGCGATTCCCAATCCAACACATCGCGAATCGGGTCCTCTTGCATCGCGCGCTGCAAATGTTGCCACCACGCATCATGCCGTTTCGGCTCTACCATTGGCGTCAATTTTTGCAAAGACTGTTTCACATCGCCGAGCAGCGGTACATCCACTTTCACGTTCTTGTTGATTTCTGTTGGGTCAATTTCAAAATGAATCTTTTTGGAATTGGGCGAATACGTTTTCAAATTGCCCGTCACGCGGTCATCGAAACGCATCCCCATCGCCAATAACAAATCCGCGTTTTGAATTGCTTCGTTCACATACACGCCGCCGTGCATTCCCATCATACCAAGACACAACGGATGTTCCGCCGGAAAACTGCCGATGCCGAGCAATGTCAGTGCAACCGGAATGTTTGTCTTTTCCGCAAACTCTAATACCTCATCCATCGCGCCGCTCAACAAAATTCCGTGTCCCGCGAGAATCAACGGGCGCTGCGCGTTCGCAATCAATTCCGCTGCGCGCGCAAAATATTCTTGCGGCACATATTTTTCGAGCAAGCGTTCGTTCGGCAAGTGAATCGGTTCGGTCGGATATTCAAATTCCGTTTGCGCCAACTGCACATCTTTTGGAATATCAATCAACACCGGACCGGGACGACCGTGCCGCGCGATATAAAATGCTTCGCGAATTGTTTCTGCCAAATCTTGAACGTGCGTGACAAGATAATTGTGTTTCGTTACTGGTAATGTGACACCTGTCACATCTGTTTCCTGAAACGCGTCGCTGCCGATGACTTTGGTTCCCACTTGTCCCGTAATCGCGACGATTGGGACAGAATCCATCATCGCGGTCGCAAGTCCCGTCACCATATTTGTCGCGCCCGGTCCGCTCGTGCCAACACAAACGCCGACGCGTCCCGAGGCGCGCGCATAGCCATCCGCCATGTGCGTGGCGCCCTGTTCGTGCCGCACCAACACATGATGAATCGGATATTGCAACATTGCATCATACGACGGCAAAATTGCGCCGCCGGGATAACCGAACACAACATCCACGCCTTCGCGTACCAAACATTCCCACAAAATTTGCGCGCCTGCTAGTTTGGACATGAGAACTCCATTTATGATTTATGATTTATGATTTATGATTTATGATTTTCCTTTGTGCGTGTGAAATGAAAAATCATAAATCCGAAATCATAAATAAAAAGGGCGCCCGAATGTTTTGGGTTCAACCGTTGTAACAGTCAAACAAACATTCGCTCGCCCAATCGTCTGGCTTGGGGGACGGCGTGTGCATCGCGGTAGTGGCAGTACGAGAGTGTTTCTTTTCCGCCTGCCCTTTTGCCATTGTTGCGCGCGCGCCGTTATGACGCGGCGCGTCATGCTTTGCCAGCGTCTGGCTCGCACACGCATCCTGCCATTGTTTCATTTCCATCTCGGAATAACGTGAAGTAAACATTGCGCGCCTCCCTTTCGAGGAAAAAAGAAAAAGGTAGGCATTCCGCCTACCTTCAACATTGAAGGACTGCTCGGTCCGAAATTTTTGGTGAAACACCGAAAATCCGTTCTCGTGTTTCGTATTTTTGCTGCAAAAAAAAACCGCCTGTTGGTTCAGGCGGGTTCGATATGCTTGCGTTTCTGCTCGCTTATCGTCGTCGGGGGCGATTCCCGATTTGCGCCCAAACCACATTACGCCTGCTGCTAAGGACGATGACCTCAACAAGGCTAATAATGCTGACGACGACAATAATACCGAGGGTGAACATTTGAAAAGATTGTAACATCTTACACAAACTGTTGCATCATGCGAAGTGACCGATTTCGCGCTAGCGCGCGTTGTGCAATGTGTACATGTTAGGGCTGAAATTAAAGCGATTTAACGTGAGGATAAACGCGTCTTGACAGCGCGGTTCTTTTGGAATTTTTTGACGATATTCCAGTCCGAGAGAGATTCACTTGCGGGTTCGTCATCCCCATCTTCCCACATCATCGAAAAGCCCCATCTCGTTGAATCGCCAATCCCAAATTCGGCAGGTGTAAATTCCATTTTCGATTGCGGGGGTTTCTGTTGTTTTGACGTGTGATATTCCGCCTCTCTTGAAAATATCCGCTGTCAAGCGGCAATTGGGATAACGGGTTTCAGTTCGACTTGAAACCCCAATTGCTCCAATCGTTTCACGGCACGCCGCTTGACCGCTTCTTTGTTGCGTTCATCAAAATAGTTGGGACCCAAGTCCTTGTAGTCATGTTGCCGGGTAATCATGTGAAATCCAGTCACCAACAAACTATGCGCTACGGCGACCAAGGCCCGTTTCTTGCCGCGTCGTCCCGCCAAGC
>JAKOPZ010000011.1 GCA_029778615.1 Chloroflexota bacterium
CGCGCAGATGGGTCGAACGTGATTTCGACCTCCTGTGTTCCATCATCATAGTCCGCCAGACTATGCGTATCCCAAAAATCCGCGATTTCTTGAAGCGAATTGAATTTGGGAAGATGGCTGGTTTTTGTGTTTCCCATAACGTTTTCTTTCTTTGGAATCCATATCGCGCAAATCATATTCAAATGACGCTTAGCGTCAAGACCAAAAAGGAGTCACTCTCATGTCAGCCCTGACAACTATCGCATCACAAAACATTCATCCGATTTCCGTTTGCGGCATCATCAATCGAATGCGACAAGTTGTTCCCTGTCATTTCGAGCCGTCGTCGCGAGAAATCTCGTTTGGTGGACGAGAGATTTCTCGCTCCGCTCGAAATGACAAACTGAATCGTATCGCCGTTTGCTGATGCGCGCATCAACATGAATGAAGCGCCTCAACGGCTATACTGTTTTTCTGTTTCAAGAATTTACGGCGTCGCTTTTATTCGCCGTGATTTTTACCGCCAGCACTTTGTATCAAGTGGAGACGGTTGGTTTGAATCCGTTTCAACTCGTACTGGTCGGCACGCTGTTGGAATTTACTGCCTTTATCGCCGAAGTGCCGACGGGCATCATTGCCGATGTGTACAGTCGGCGACTTTCCATCATCATCGGTTTTGTGTTGGTGGGAATCGGTTTCATCGTCGAGGGTTCGATTCCGCAATTTTGGGCGGTGCTGCTCGCGCAAGTGATTTGGGGAATTGGTATCACGTTTCAAAGCGGCGCGCTCGAAGCGTGGGTCGCTGATGAAGTGGGTGAAGCGAATGCGGGCAAAGCATTTTTGCGCGCGGAACAATTTGGCAACGCGGGCGCGCTGGTCGGAATCGGCGTGAGCGTATTGCTCGGCGCCATCGCGTTAAATATCCCGATTGTGGTCGGCGGCGCGTTGGTAGTGGGACTGGGCATCGTGCTGGTGTTCATCATGCCCGAAACGGGATTCAAACCGACTCCGCGCCAAGACAGAAATACGTTTCAACAAATGGGTCATACCTTTCGCACCGGCACATCGCTCGTGCGCCGAAATCGTATTTTGATTTCGCTGCTCATCGCCGTCGCGTTCTTTGGCGCGTTCAGTGAGGGCTTGGACCGTTTATGGATTCCGCATTTGGTTCAATTTGAATTGCCGTATTTTGAACCGATTGCGTGGATTGGCATTATCAGCGCCACTTCGCTGGTGTTGGGAATTATCGCGACGGAATTTGTGAATCGCCGCGTGGACACCAACAATCAATTCATCGTCGCGCGCGCATTGCGAATCATCATCGCGCTCATCATGGCGCTGATGGTGGTGTATGGACTCGCGTGGAATTTCGGCGTCGCGCTCGTGGCAATTCTCGCGCTGCGTCCGATTCGCAACATGAATTATCCGCTCGCGACGGCGTGGCTGAATCAACATGTTTCATCGTCCGTGCGCGCAACGGTGTTTTCGATTCGCAATCAAGCCGACGCGTTCGGACAAATGCTCGGCGGTCCCATTCTCGGCGCGATTGCGACACTCGTTTCGCTGCGCGTAGAAATGGTTGTCGCCGCGTTGTTTCTCGTTCCCGCGTTGTACTTGTATTCGCGTCGAGTAAATGTGAACGACACGTCGAACGCCCAGGCAGAACCCGGCGTTTGATAAAAGTCCGCGAATAACGCGAATAACACGAATTTGAACAATCTCATTGGCGTAATTCGTGTTATTCGCGGAAAAAAATATGAATCACGAAACACAATGGCGTTTGGAAAAAGGCAAACGGGTCGCCGCGTTGTACGCGCAAAATCCAAAATTGCGCGCGCTCGTCGTCGCGGGTTCGGTGGGACGCGGTTGGGCGGACGAATGGTCGGACATTGAACTCGATTTGTTTTGGAACGAACCGCCGACGGATGACGATAGAAAAAGCGTCATCGAAGCGCTGCATGGAACCATTGAATACTACTTTCCGCTCGAAGGTTTTGAATGGTCGGACGCGTATTTTGTGGACGGTTTGAAGGTCGAAGTCAGCAGTTTTCTCGCGGCGACAATTGATGACTTTATTCGCGCGGCGCTTGAACAATACGATACCGATGTGGACAAACAATTGCGTTTCGCCGCGCTGCAAAATTCCATTCCGTTACACGGCGCGGAACAAATCGCAGCATGGCGCGTCACATTGGCAAATTATCCCGATGAACTTGCGCGACGCATCATCAAGGAAAATATCGAATTTGGCGGCTGGAACGGCGTCGAGATGTTGTTCGAGCGCGGCGACATTTTGCTGGCGTATGACTTGTTGGTGAAAACGCAAAAGCAAGTGTTGGCGGTTTTGCTCGCGCTGAATCGAATGTGGATGGCGCACCCGCGCGGGAAATGGCTTGTGCAGGTCGCGGACGCAATGGAATTCAAACCTGCGCGTTTGGCAGAACGCATGATGTTGGCATTGCGCGATGGTTCGCCCGCCGGCGCGCGCGAAATGCACCGCGTGATTGAAGAAACCTTCGCGCTGGTCGAACAACATTTTCCCGAATTGGAGATTGCCGAAGCAAAACGCGACGCGCGCTTTCGACGCGCAAAGATTACGAAACCGTAGTAACGATTTCAATCGTTTCAATCGAACGAATCAATCAACACGTAGTA
>JAKOPZ010000122.1 GCA_029778615.1 Chloroflexota bacterium
AAAAAAACGCGCAACCAATTATTGCAAATTGGCTGCGCGCATTCAAACACTCATGTGCTTGCAATTTTTTGCAGCGCGCTCAACACGAGGTCAATTTCCTCTGCTGTATTGTATTGCGCCAAACCGATGCGGACCGCGCCGCCGCTCGCTTCCAAGTCCAATCGTTCCATGAGCGACAGCGCGTAATAATTTCCATCCCACACGTTGATATTTTGTTTGCCCAATTTCGCGGCAACGTCGCGCGGGTGTTGTCCGTCGAGATTGAAGGCGGCGGTTGGCGCGCGGTAGTCAAAACGCGCGTAATCGGTGATGCCGTAAATGCGAATGTTTGGTAGTTCGCGCAAACCGTTCATCAGACGAATGAATAGATTTTTTTCGTACGCTTGGGTTGCGCGCATTGCGGTTTTCAAACGCAGGCGGCGTCCTTGAAATTGCGCGTAATCATCTCCGTATGCCGCGCCGAATTTTTCTCCGACGGACGCGAGATAATTCACTGCCGCCGCCGCGCCTGCGATGCTTTCAAAACTCTGCGTGCCTGTTTCAAATTTGTGCGGTGGAACATTTTCGGCAGGACGAACTTTGTACGCTTGCAAGCGTTCCAAGTGCTCGTACTTGCCGTACAGGATTCCCAAGTGCGGTCCATAAAATTTGTACGCCGAACACGCGAGAAAATCCACGTTCAACGCTTGTACGTCAATTGGAAAATGCGGCGCATACGCTACCGCGTCCGCGTACACGAACGCGCCCGCCATGTGCGCGAGGTCGGCGATGGCGCGAACGGGATTCACGGAACCGACGGCGTTCGAGGCAAGCCCGACGGCGACAACGCGCGTTTTGTTTGAAAGATGTTTTTCAAAATCGCTCATGTCGAGTGTGCAATCGTCCGTGTTAATGTCCACGCGTTTGATAACGACACCGCGTTCTTCCAACGCTACCCATGGCGCTACATTCGCGTCATGGTCAAGCCGCGTGACAATGATTTCATCTCCTGCGTTCAACCAGCGTCCCAACGCGCGCGACACGAGAAAGGTGAGCGTGGTCATATTCGGACCGAACGCGATTTCTTCGGGGCGCGCAGCATTGAGAAAATCCGCGAACGCGACGCGCGCGTGATGAATCAATTCATCACTACGAATGCTCGTCGGAAACGCGCCGCCGTGATTGGCGTTGGCGGTCAAAAAATATTCATTGAACGCATCCATGACGGATTGCGTGACTTGGGTGCCGCCGGGATTATCGAGAAAGAGGGTCTCGGAAGATTGGACAGAGGGGAAATGGGCGCGAACCCATTGTGGGTCAAGTGACACTGCCGACTCCTTGTGCGTTGATGTGGGCGCAGGTATTGTATCAAAAAACAAAACGGGTAGCGACGCCGCGAGGACGTACTGCTACCCGCAAATTTTTGCCGCGTCACGAATTCAATTCAGTGAAAACAGTTCCAGCCGATTGAGCCACGCGTCCATGCCGTTGGGTACCGCGCGCAATTCTACCTTGAGCCATTGATTTTGTTGGATGTGCCCAAACGGTTGGGTGAGGTCGAGGTCGGCGACGGTGAACGAAGGTTCAAAGTGGAGCACAAGCAAGCGCCCGGTGTTGTTGACAAACTGCATGTCCTGTACCGTTTCCCACGGCTCACCGAGTTTGTCTTTTTTAATTGCCACAGCAGCTTCGGTGATGGCGACCGCGTGATTGTTGATGGAATTCACCTGATGATAGTACTTGTAATAGCGACTGTGCGGCACGGGGCGCGGAATCAATTTTCCGCGCGCGTTGACAAAGGGCAGTCCGGCATCGTGCGCGGCAGTCGCAATCATGGTGGAAACCATGCAGATGCCACCTGCTTTAACCAAGTTGTTGTGCACGTCGGGTCCCAAATCGTAGGGAATGGTTTCTTGGAGCAAGTTTGCCGCCGCATTGAACGAAAACGTTTCGCCGGGGTAAATATATTTGCCCTCGAGTTGGTCAATCGCGTGTAAAACGTTATTCAGGGAACTGTATTTCGCCTCGTCATTGGCGTACAGATAAATAATGCCGGCGCCGACTATTTTGCCATTGGGGACGGGAGCGACATTGCGCGTCTGGGCACAGGTTGCAGTGCGCGTCAGACGCAATTCGCTCAGAGAGGCGGGAGTGAGAACGGGCTCTAGCGCGCACGTCTCGGCGGACGCGACGCGCGATACAAACAAGATGGCGCAAATTGACAGAATCACTGCCACAAAACGGGACAAGCGGAGACCTCCGGGTGGATATGGATGAGAATTATAAAGAGAATGGGAAATAGCACAAGTGACGCGAGGGGCGTCTAGGGGCAAAGGGCGGTATGGAATTCCGCGCCGGCAAAAAAAAACTGCCTTTTGGTGTAAAAGGCAGTTTGAAGCCGTTTGCGATGTTATCTGACCAATACCGAAACCTCGTCCGTAAAGGTCGAGTACCCGAATGCGCTGACCACTTCCAACTGATAAATATAAGTTTTGCCAACGCGTACTTTGCGGTCGGGGAGTTTGTAATTGGCGCCGAGCACTTGTCCGGGATTGGTCGCGTAAATGATTTCACTGTTGAGTTTTTTGTACGCGCCTTGGGGCGTGCGCCGCCAAACATTGAAACCCAAAATGCTCAATTCACTCCCGGTTTTCCATTTCAACAAGATTTTGTGGTCTTTGGTGCTGTTGGCGTTGAAACGCGACAAGCCAAGCGTATCCGCAACGGGTTGCGTCGCGTGGTGAACGGGAACAGTCTGCGCGGCGACGGGCATCATCAAAGCCATACCTGCCCACACACACAGCGTCAGAACGAAAACGAATTTAACGAGGGTGCGCGCATTGGGGGCAAGAGCGCGAGAATTTTTGGAAAAGGCGAGCATGATGAACCTCCAGATTTAGAACTTGGTCGCGCGACGCGAGACCATTCCTATCATAGTCGCCTTGACAGAATTGTCTGTCAGGAATCCTTGATTGTGCGGGTAGGATAATGGTACGAGGGCAAGCGCGGTTCTTAATCGTTCGAGTCCTGCGTCAACCGTTGGGCGATGAGAATGGGGATAAACGTCACGGCGATAACAAACACTGCGACGACGTTGGTGACAGGACGTTGGCGCGGACGAACCAATTGGCTGAATATCCAAATCGGCAGAGTGGTCTGTTGTCCGGCGGTAAACGTCGTAACAATGACTTCATCAAAGGACAAGGCGAACGCCAACATGCCCCCCGCGAGGAGCGCCGTCCCGATGGCGGGCAAGACGATATGACGAAAGGTTTGAAAGCTGTCCGCGCCCAGGTCCGCCGAGGCTTCCATTTGCGATTTCGCCGTGCGGCGCAGCCGCGCAATAACATTGTTATAGACGACGACGATACAAAACGTCGCGTGTCCGATGACAATCGTCCAAAATGAAAAATCAATTCCGAACAATCCGAACGCCGAGCGCAGTGAAATGCCCGTGATGATGCCGGGCAGCGCGATGGGCAAAATGACCAAAAACGTAATCGCCTCGCGTCCAAAAAATTTGGCGCGCGAAACACCGAGCGCAATCAACGAACCCAACACGAGCGCGACGGTGGTGGCGACGAGCGCGACTTGAATCGAAAGCAGCAGCGGCGGAAAAATGTCGGGGCGATTGAACAGCGCGACGCGAAACCAATCGAACGTTAGCCCCGGCGGGGGAAAGGTGAACGCGGTCTCTTCGGTGGTGAACGCGTACAACAAAATGATTCCGAACGGGCAGTACAAAAATAACAGTACGCCCGCGACCAAAATTTTCAAGCCGAACGGCGCGCGGGAGGCAATGGGACGTGGAGAATTTTTTCGGGAGAACATGAATGGTCGGGTGGTCGGATAGTCGGTTGGTCGGCTCGCCGAACATCAAGGATTAAACATGACACCTGATACCTGATACTTGATACCTGCTTTACAACGCTTCAAACGCGCCGAGACGCGCCGCGATGAACAAATAGACAAACATGATAAACATGGGAACGACGGTGAACGCGGCGGCAAGCGGAATATTTCCCGCAGTCCCCTGTTGTGTGAGTACGACCTGTCCGATGAAAAATGCGGAATTGCCGAGAATGCCCGGAATAATGTAATCGCCCAGTGTGAGTGAAAATGTGAAAATGGAACCCGCGACCACGCCGGGGAAGGCAAGCGGCAAAATGACGCGCCAAAAAGTTTGCGCGGGACGCGCCCCCAAATCGGCGGATGCTTCCAGCATGGAACGCGGCACGCGCGTTAACGCGGTGTACGTGGGAATAATCATGTACGGCAGCCACACATAGACAAACGCGAGAAACGTTCCATACATCGAAACCGAGAGCGACGGACCGCCAATGGTCGGCACGGCGAGAATCGCGTCCAGCGCGCCTTGCAGACCGAGCAAGTTGATGAACCAGCCGACGACGCCTTCTTTTGCCAGAATTAGTTTCCACGAATACACACGCACGAGATAACTCGACCACAACGGCAGCGTGACGGCAATAAAGAACACGACTTTGCCGGAGGGTGAGGCATAGCGCGCCATGTAGAAGGAAATCGGAAACGCAAGCAGCGCGCACGCGAGGGTGACGACGCTCGCCATCGCGGCGGTGCGTGTGACGATATCGAGATTAGATTGCGTAAATAATTGTTTGTAGGTATCGAGCGTAAACTCGCGCACGACGAGTCCCGTAAAGTCGTCGAGTTTGTAAAAACTTTGGAGCAACAGCGCGCCGAGCGAGCCGAGATAAATTACACCGAGCCACAACAACGGCGCGGCGAGGAGCAGAATGAGTACCAGCGTCGGATGTTTGGAAAAGAACGCCGAGAGCCGGCGCACCACTGACGGCGCGGGCGGTTGAGTGGGTGAGAGTGTTGCCATTTACTTGGTCTCTAACACGCGGTCAAACACGCGCTGCCACGTCAATTGCACGCGTTTGCCTTCCGCGCTCAACACGTCCATCGAGGTCTCATCCAGATTTTGCCGCACCACCGTCAATTCCCCCCCCCCTTCCAGCGCGACGAGATAACGCGTGAACATGCCCAGATAAATCACCTCGCGCACGGTGCCTTCGAGCGCCGTCCATCCGTCTTGCACGGGCGTTCCGATTTCGACCATGCGAATTTTTTCGGGACGAATGGAAAACATTTGCGCGCGTCCCGTCAATTTTTGCGCGACATCGCTCCGCACCAAATTCGACGTGCCGACAAAGCCCGCGACAAATGCCGAAGCAGGATGCTCGTAAATTTCGGCAGGTGTGCCAATCTGTTCCACATGCCCCGCATTAAAAACCGCGATGCGGTCACTCATCGTCAGCGCTTCTTCTTGGTCATGCGTTACAAACACGAACGTGATGCCAACGCGTTTCTGAATGTCCTTGAGTTCGACTTGCATTTCTTGCCGCAGTTTCAAATCGAGCGCGCCGAGTGGTTCATCCAACAAGAGCACGCGCGGGCGATTGACCAACGCGCGCGCGAGGGCGATGCGTTGGCGTTGTCCGCCGGACAATTGCGAGGGTCGGCGTTTTGCCATTTGCGGCAGGCGCACCAATTCCAATGCGTCGCTCACGCGTTTTTTGCGCTCGGCGGTCGGCACCTTTTTAATCATCAAGCCATAGCCGACGTTTTGCTCGACGGTCATGTGCGGAAACAGCGCGTAATCTTGAAAGACCGTATTTACATCGCGCTCGTAGGGGGGCTGCCCGCTGACCTCCGCGCCGTGCAAATAAATTTTTCCGGAAGAGGGCTGTTCAAATCCGGCAATCAAGCGCAGACAAGTTGTCTTGCCTGAACCGGAAGGACCGAGCATGGAAAAAAATTCGCCGTCGTAAATTTCCAGCGAGATATTGTCCACCGCGCGCACTTCGCCGAAATGGCGGCTGACATGTTCAAAACGAACGGCGGCAAGTGAGTTCGATGCGTTGTTCATTGCGATTTATGATTTGCGTTTTGGTTTTTCCAGCGCGCCGAGTGAATCGAGATAGGCGTTGGCGGGATGATTTTTTTCGTACACGGGGAATTGCACGCGGCGGTCGCGAAAACTTTTGAGCGTCTGCCCCAAACCGCGCACGCCGTTTTCACGCGCTTGCTGCGCGACGTCCAAATCAATTTGCAATGGAATCCATTCGGGGTTCGCCGCCGCTTGATGCAAAAAGCGTCCGTGCGGGTCCACCACACACGACCGTCCGTTGCCGCCGGCGCCGAGTCCGTTTATGTCGAAAACGAACGTTTGAAAAAGCGCACCTGTCGCTTGCGCGATGGCAACTTCAATCTCGCGGTCAATCGTCGTCGTCATGACCGGATGCAAAATGACCTCTGCCCCCAGCGCGGTGAGACTGCGGACCGTTTCGGGAAACCACATGTCATAGCAAATGCACACGCCGAATTTCCCGACGGCGGGAACGTCGAACACGCAAAATTCATCGCCCGGCGCGACGCGGTGTTCGTACGGATAAAACGGAAACATTTTGCGATACCGCGCGACAATTTCGCCGCGCGGGTTGATGACCGATGCCGTATTGTACAGAGTATCGTCGGCGCGTTCGTGAAACGTGCCGGGGATGAGCCAAACCTGATGCCGCGCCGCCAATGCCTGAAAGTGTTCTTCGGTCGCGCTGGGCAAGGGCGCGGCGAATTTTCGCGCGCCGCCAAAGGGCGCGAGTTCGCTAAACAAAACCATTTCTACCCACGGAAACATTCGCAGTAAATTTGCCAGCTGCTGTTCCATCGCGGCAAGATTGTCCGCCGCGTCGAGGTGCATTTGAATTCCGGCAATGCCGATTTGTCGCATGAGGTTGTGAGTGTCCCGGCAGAATGTGCCGCGTGCGCGAGGAATGGGCAAAACTATACCACAGCCGCCCCACGCATTCAAGCGGCGCGCAGGCAGCCGTTTGACCAGATTCCGCGCTTGGGTAAAATTTCATTCACCATGCCGCAGATTTGGCAAGAGAACGAAGGGGACGTTGCCGTTGAAAAAGAGACGCGCGAAAAAATTGACAAGCCGCGTCTTTGGAAAGTTTTGCTGCACAACGACAATTACACGACGATGGATTTTGTCGTGACGATTCTAATTGTCGTTTTCCACAAGTCCGAAGGCGAAGCGGTAAGGATTATGCTGGACGTGCATCAAAAAGGCATCGGCGTCGTCGGCGCATACACGCGCGAAATTGCCGAAACCAAAATCGCGCGCGTAACCGAAATGGCAAAGCAAGCAGAATTTCCGTTATTATGTACGATGGAGCCGGAGTGATAAGGCAGAATACTGAACACAGAATACAGAAGGCAGAAATGCGCTTACGACAATTTGATGGTGACGAATGACGAACGACGAATGACGAATGACGAATAACGAATAACGAACAACGAACAACGAACAACGAACAACGAACAACGAACAACGAACGACAAACCACAATGGCAGAATTTACCCAATCCTTACAACAGACGTTACGCGATGCGTATCAGGATGCGCGCAAGCGGCGACACGAATATATCACGCTCGAACATTTATTGTTTGCGCTGCTGCACGAAGGGCGCGCGCGCGAAATCTTGACGGCGTGCGGCGCGAATTTAAAAAAGTTGGAGCAGGATATTGAAAACTTTTTGAAAAAACAAATTCAGCCGCTGCCGGGACGCAACCAAATCGAGCCCGAAGCATCCGTCGCGCTGGAACGCGTGTTGACGAACGCGGAATTTCACGCCGAAAGTTCATCGGCGGGAAAAATTGAAAGCGGCGATTTGCTCGCAGCAATTCTGCAAGAACCGGAATCGTATGCGCGCTATTTGCTCGAACAACAAAATGTGACGCGGCTGGACGTGCTGCGCTATATCTCGCACGGCGCTTCCGACGCGTTACCGCAAGAGCAAGTGAACGCGGGCGCGGGTGAAGATGACGCACCCGCGCGCGACCCACTCAAGGCGTACACGACGGAATTGGTGGAGCAAGCCGCGCAGGGAAAAATTGACCCGCTCATCGGACGCGACGCGGAATTGGAACGCACGCTCCAGGTTTTATCGCGACGCCTGAAAAATAATCCGCTGTACGTGGGCGACCCCGGCGTTGGCAAAACCGCGTTGGTGCAAGGGCTTGCGCTGCGGATTCACGAAGGGAACGTACCCGAACAACTCAAGGACGCACGCATTTATTCGATGGACATGGGCGCGGTGCTCGCCGGCACAAAATTTCGCGGACAATTTGAAGAACGCATCAAAGGCGTACTCAAAGCGCTGGAGGCAAAACCCAATTCGATTTTGTTTATTGACGAAATTCACACGCTCGTCGGCGCGGGCGCGACGAGTGGCGGTTCGGTGGACGCATCCTCACTCATCAAACCCATTTTGCAGAATGGCACGCTGCGCTGTATCGGTTCGACCACGCACGAAGAATTCAAAACGATGGAGCGTGACCGCGCGCTCGCGCGGCGTTTTCAAAAAATCGAAGTGAACGAACCGAGCATTGACGAAACGATTCAAATTCTCGATGGACTGAAATCGCGTTTTGAAGAACATCACGGCGTCACGTACAAGGACGAAGCGATTCGCGGCGCGGCAGAACTTTCCGCCAAACATATCCTCGAACGTTTTCTCCCAGACAAAGCGATTGATGTGATTGACGAAGCGGGCGCGCGTGAGAAATTACGTCTGGATAAAGACGCGCCGCGCGTGATTGAACGCAAGGATATTGAACGCGTTGTTGCGTTGATGGCAAAAATTCCGGCGGACAGCGTTTCGGGTGACGAACGCACGCGTCTCAAAAATCTCGACGCCGCGCTGCGCGCACAAATTTTTGGGCAGGACAAAGCGATTGATGCAATTGTCGCCGCGATTCGCTTGTCACGCGCAGGTCTGCGTACACCAAACAAACCCGTCGGCTCGTTTTTATTTTTCGGTCCCACCGGTGTTGGCAAAACGGAACTTGCGCGCACGCTCGCACACGCGCTTGGCGTCGAACTCTTGCGCTATGACATGAGCGAGTATTCTGAAAAACATACTGTGAGTCGGCTCATCGGCGCGCCGCCCGGGTATGTCGGTTTTGACCAAGGCGGTCAGCTCACGGATGCAGTACGCCGCCAACCATACTCTGTCGTACTCCTCGACGAAATTGAGAAAGCGCATCCCGATTTGTTCAACATTCTCTTGCAAGTGATGGACCACGCGACGCTCACCGACAACACGGGACGCAAGTCCGATTTTCGCAACGTGGTGCTGATTATGACGACGAACGCGGGCGCGCGCGAATTGACCGCGACGCCGCTCGGTTTCAAAAGTACAGATGGCGCGGGCGACGCGGCGCGCAAGCCCATTGAAAATTTATTCAATCCGGAATTTCGCAATCGGCTCGACGCGGTGGTGCGCTTTGATACCTTGGCGCGCGAAACGATTTTGCAAATCGTTGATAAACAATTGAATGAATTGCGCGCGGCGTTGAAACCCAAAAATGTGACGCTCAACGTGAACGACGACGCGCGCGCGTGGTTGGCAGAACACGGGTACGATAAAAATTTCGGCGCGCGTCCGATGGCGCGGTTAATTGACGACGTGCTGCGCAAACCGTTGGCAGAGGCGATGTTGTTTGGGGATTTGGCGGAGGGTGGAGGAAGGGCAAGCGCTCGCGTCGAGAAAGGCAAAATTGAATTGATGTACGAAAAAGAATCCGTCACCGCATGACGGATTCTTTTTATGGCGTAAGATTCGCTATGCGTTCTTTTCCTCCGCAGCGAGAAAACGAGCGCGGTGGAATTCTGCCTCTGATTTGCGTTGAATGTTTGTGTCGGAATCGCCAACAAGATAGCCGACGACTTCGCCCGCCGTTCCGCAAACCAGCGCAATCCAAAGGAGGGGCAGACCGTGTGGCAGCAGCTGTGACGCGCGTTTCGCGCGCTGCATTTCTTGAAGCACGCGCCGCAGTCGCACAAATGGAATCAGCGGCGCGGCAAGGATATACAGCGCGCGTTTTGCTGCCGACCAATTTCCCACGCGTGCGCGCGTCGCCGCAAAACTGCGCTGCCCCGTAAAATCCTGACGCAAGTACGCCAACACTTGAGAGATGTTGACGTGACTGGAAACGGCGTCGCCTGCCAAAAACAATTGATGTCCCCGCGCGCGCAACGCAATATGGAGCGCCGTTTCATTCTCCAACAAGTTTTCCAATTGATTGCCAAACTCGAAAAGAATTTCGCGCTTGTACGTTGTGTGATGCCCGCCCAAATAGGTGGTTACGTGCGAAGCGGCGGGCGCAACAATCGGTCCGAATTCTTCAAACATGTTTATCCAACTGCACAGTGTATTGGGATTGGCGTTGCCCATCGCACAGCCGACTGCCGCGAAGGGACCCGCGTGCGCGCGAACGAGAACTTCTGCCCAAGTGGGTTCGGGAAACGAATGCTCTTCCACATACGCGACAATGGGCGCGCGTGCGGCGGAGATTCCCGATGCAAACGCCCGCCCGGGAAACAAAAATTCTTCCAGCTCGATAACTTGATGCGAACCAAAAACGCTCACTTGGGATGGGTCGGGGTGAAATTGAATTTGCGCGGGCGTGACCATGACGAGTTCGATTTGGGCGCGAATTGTTTGCTGTTCCAATGCTTGAATGGCGCGGCGGCGTGATTCATAGCCGTCGGGAAAACTCATGATGATGGAAAGCCATGGGGTTGCGGACATTATGTTTCGCGGATGAGCTGCGCAATTTCGTGAATGTGTTCGGGAGTCGTCCGACAACATCCACCGATGATGCGCGCGCCGTGTTCGTACCATTCGCGCGCTTGCATTCCGAACGCGTCGCAGGACGTTTCGCCGAGCCATTGATTGTGTGCGGCGTCATAGATTTCGCCTGAATTGGGATAGACGATGAGCGGTTTCGTCGTTGCCGCGCGAAGGTTGCGAATCAAGCCGTTGATGTAACGCGGCGCGGTGCAGTTGATGCCAATGGCGGCGACCTGCGGCTGCGAATCGAGAAATGCCGCGCATTCCGCAATCGTTTCGCCGTGCGAAATATGCGATTCATCGCGCGCGGTGAAACTGAACCACGCGCTTGTGTCGGGGAATTCGGTGAGGAGTTTGGCGAGCGCTTGCGCTTCCAGCAAGCACGGAATCGTCTCGCAAGCGAGCATATCCGCGCCCGCCTCGATTAACAGGCGCATTCGCTCGCGATGAAATTCAATCAACCTATTTTCACTCAAATCATAATCGCCGCGATATTCCGAACCATCGTGCAAGAACGCGCCGTACGGTCCGATGGAAGCAGCGATAAATGGATACGGGCGCTGCGGAGCAGCGCCCGTATCCGCCCAAAATTCATCGCGCGCATTCCGCGCGAGATAGACGGATTGTTGAATCACATGCTGCGCTTGCGTGCGAATCAAACCGCGCCGCGTTAGCCCCGCAATCGTCGCTTGATAACTCGCCGTCGTCGCGCAGTCCGCGCCCGCGCGAAAATAATCGAGATGCACTTGCTTGATGAGTTCGGGCTGCTCGAGCAGAATTTTGGCAGACCACAACGAGTCGTTCAAATCCGCGCCGCGTCGTTCGAGTTCGGTTGCGAGCGCGCCGTCGAGGACGACGATGGGGTAGTCAGTGAGAATTGTTTGAATTGGATTCATTCCGTTTCGCGCGGTTCGATGACCAATTTGATTCCATTCAAAATTTCGCGCACGCGCTTGGACGACAATGTGCCCATGTATTCTTCCAACTGCGATTTATCTACCGTAAAGACTTGTGAGACGTTCACAACACTTTGCTTGGGAAGATTTGCTTCGCCTTTTTCCAGTAATACATTCCCTGGGGCACCCGCGCGTTTGAGATTTGAAGTGAGCGCAATAACTACAACTGTGCGAATCTGGCTGCGATTAAAAAGATTATTTTGAATCACAACATGCGGATGCCGATAGCCCGGCGCCGACCCCGATGGTTCTTCAAGGTCAACCCAGTAGATGTCGCCTTGGTTGATTACCATTCGCCCCTCACGATGCGGCGATGGGTCTTGCGTGTTTTATGGCGCAAATTTTTTTCGGTTGGGTCGGGTTCCGTTGCGTACGCTGCATTGATTTTCTCAAGGAGTTCCTGATTCTGGGCGCGGTGAATATACTCTTCCAGCGCAAGCGCAAACAAGCGGCTCCGTGAGACTTTCATCCTGCGCGCGATTTTCTCTGCTTGGTCAAAGAGCGACTTTTGAATTGAAATTGCAGTCTTGACATTTTGCATTTAGTTATACCGTCCTTCTTACCGCAGTATAACTTTAAGGCAGCTCCAAGTCAATCGTTTTGCGAACCAGCGCGAACCTTGAAATCCGCGCCGCGTCGTTCGAGTTCCGTCGTGAGCGCGCCGTCGGGAAAATGAGCGGAAAATTTTCGAGGATACCTTGAATTGGATTCGTAACGCACATTCAAGAGTCTTACGAGTTCATACGTGCGCGCTTGCCAGATCGAGCAATACCGCTGCCAACTCTTGCGGCGCGGTCAGCATTGCGAGATGACCTGTTGCCAACTCACGCACTTGCCAACCGGCGGCGCGCGCCTTGGCAGCAAAGGACGCGAATATCGGAACAGCGGCGCCCATGGTGCAGGCGATGTACGCGCGCGGCAGAGCAATGCTCATTGCATTTCCGTGCGGCACTGGCTCGGCATATGTCGCCCATGGATGCGGTGTCATGCGCGCGTTGAGCCATTCGACGAGCGCAGGGTCGTTGACGCCAAAGATGCTCGGCGGTGGTGGAAATGTGACCCCTCCATTTGCCTCGGCTTCGGCTTGTCTTGACGCGCGCATCTCGGGCGGCAAAAGGTCTGCTTC
>JAKOPZ010000012.1 GCA_029778615.1 Chloroflexota bacterium
CTCGTGCGCGCATTTCTCTCCGCGATTCGTGAGGGGGGGGGGACGCCGGGCTTTACGCTGAAAACGGGGACGAGCGACATGAACGTCGTCGGTCCGCATTGGCATTGTCCCATCGTCACCTACGGTCCCGGCGACTCGAACCTCGACCACACGCCGAACGAGCATATTGATTTGAACGAATACGATAACGCGGTGGATGTGCTGGCGCGGGTGTTGGAAACATTGACAGCATAATTTCGCCCCAAAAAACCCTCACATCGGTATCAATCGGTTCGCCAATCGCAAAAAACAATGCGAGTTTCGTAGCGCAAATTTGAAATTTGCGGTACTTGGGAATGTAGTATCGGTATCGGATATGCTATAATCAGGTCTATCCGATATGCAAACCCTTCTGGAATCCCGCCTTTTGAGCCGCTTGACGCCAAAAAAAGCGCGGCTGGATGCGCAGCGCCCGCTCCCCCGCGCAGCCGTTGCGCGCCTTGTCGAAAACCTGAACCTGGAGTGGATTTACAACTCGAACGCGATTGAAGGCAGCACGCTCACCTTGCGCGAGACGCAACTCATTTTGGAACACGGCATCACCATCGGCGGCAAGAGTTTGCGCGAACATTTCGAGGTCATCAATCACCGCGACGCGATTGAATTTGTTGAAACGCTCGCGCGTGGGGACGAGCCCATTTCGCCATTTCATGTACGCCAAATTCATCAACTCGTGCTGGCGCGCATTGACGACGAAAACGCGGGACAGTACCGGCGCACGAACGTTCGCATCGCCGGCGCGGCGCACATTCCGCCCGAAGCATTTCGCGTCGCGTCCGAGATGGAGGCGTGGAGCGTATGGCTCAATTCTACGGCGTCGGAATTGCATCCGATTGACCGCGCTGCGCTCGCGCAGCACAAACTCGCGGCGATTCATCCGTTTATAGATGGCAATGGGCGCACCGCGCGCTTGGTCATGAATTTGCTTTTGCTGCGCGATGGATATCCGCCGACCGTCATCTTGCGCGCGAACCGCGTGCAGTACTATCGCGTGCTGGCGCAAGCCGACCGCGAAAAAAATGCACCGTTGATAAATTTTGTCGGACGCGCGGCGGAACGCAGTCTCAATTTGTATCTTGATGCGGTAACCGCGCGCACGCGTCGCGCTGCAAAACACAGCGAATGGATTTCACTGCATGATGCCGCGCAGGGAACACCCTACAGTCAAGAATATCTAAGTCTGCTCGCGCGTTTGGGACGATTGGAAGCAAAAAAAATCGGGCGCGTGTGGCACACGACACGACGCGCGGTCGAGGCATATCGTGATTCGGTCAAGGAATCATAGTCCATAAAAGTGGACTGAACGTAGTAACGATTTCAATCGTTCCCCTGACCCGGACGAATGAATTCGTCACTACAAAACATTTCAAGAGGTGATACCAATGACCTGGTTTGAAAAATTAACCGCTATTTCGGAAACATCGCCCCATCACGTGCGCGCCAACATCCGCATTGACGGCGCCAAAATGAAATCGCTCGCGAACGGTCAAGAATGGATTTGGGGTGCGTTGGAAATTCCGTCATTGGCGGAATTGCGCGCACGCGTCGCGGACATCCAAAACCCCGGTGGCAGAATTCGCGTGCGCGAGATTGTGGCAAATGTTCAAACGCTGCACACCGACGCGGCGAACGCGGGCGCGCTCTTTCAAGTTGCCTCGCAATTTAATTTACTCGAAATGGTGAGCCCAAATCGCACGCCGGAAGAGGGAATCGGCATTTACGAAAACGACCACACGCAAGGTCCCGCCTGTGCGATGGCGTGCGGCGCGGGGACGCTGTATCGAAACTATTTTGTTCCCGTGAACGGCGAAATTGGACAATCGCGCGCAAACCAAATAGATTGCCTCGCCGACATGGGAAACGCGTTGGACAATTCAAACCAACGTCTGTGGAACATGCAAAACGGTTACGCGCTGGGGACGCGCGCGGGGCTGGAAGAAATTTCAAAACGTCTTGGCGCGTCGAGCGCGAACGAGTTGGACGAATTACGCCAACTGCTGCGAATTGGCGTGCAGTGGAATACGCAAGTGACGCTGAATGAATGCACGCATCTTGTTTCGCAAGCGTACTGCTCCGCGCTGCCCGTCGGCTATTCACCGCATCCGCCCGAACTCTGGCAAGCGTTTGCAAGGTTGGTCTTGGAAGCGACGTACGAGGCGACATTGTGCGCGGCGATTCTGAATCTGCGCGAAACAAATGTCAATCGCGTTTTTCTGACCTTGGTGGGCGGTGGCGCGTTTCGTAATGAGTACGAATGGATTTTGGATGCGTTGGAACGCGCGTTGAAACTCTATGCAGATTGGAATTTGGATGTCGTGATGGTGAGTTACGGCAGTTCAAAACCGATGGTTCAGGAATTGGCGCGAAAATTTTCCTAGAAATTTTTGCGACATGGTATAATCCAATTTGCGAGAGCCGCAGCACAGATGAAATCACTAAGTTCATTGGCAGCAGTCTTGACGACCTGCGTGATTTTCCTGCCCAAGTACGCCGACGCGTAGGGTTTGAGCTTTACGCAGTCCAGCGTGGGCTCGAACCTTCTGACTGGAAACCCATGAATGAAATAGGACGCGGCGTCAGCGAAATCCGCATTCACGTTTTGGGAGAATGGCGCGTTTTGTATGTCGCCAAATTTGCAGACGCGGTCTATGTCTTGCATGCGTTTCAGAAAAAATCACAACAAACCCGCAAAGAAGATATTGAACTCGCGCGTCGCCGCTTTACGCAAATTGGAGAGTGAGAATGTCCGAACCCATCATCGAGTCAAGCGGCAATGTTTTTGCCGACTTGGGCTTTGAGGAACCCGAAGCGACAATTTTGCAAATGCGCGCGGCATTGATGAGCGATTTGCGTTCCTATATCGCGCACGAGAAAATGACCGAATCAGAAGCGGCGGCGCGCTTGGGTCTTGTACGCGCGCGTGTCACAGACTTGCAAGTGGGAAATTGGGAAAAATTTAATTTGGAAGATTTGATTACGCTCGAAGCGCGTATCGGACGCAAAGTTACACTTGAACTTGCGTAATTCGATAGTATAATTTTTCCGTCTCGCAGGGAGCGAGACCAAAAATTTTTTGCACGGGGAGTGCTGCATGTCCACAACCGAATACCCCTTTTCCTACGCGCTCGTCATCGGGCGCTTTCAGCCGTTCCACAACGCGCACGCGGAATTGCTCGAACAGGCATTCGCGTCCGCACAAAACGTTATCGTCGCATTGGGCAGCCATCGCGCCGCGCCCAATATCAAAAATCCCTGGACTACCGCGCAGCGCGAGCAAATGATACGCGCCGCCATTCCACCCGAACATGCGTCACGGGTGCATTTCGCCTATCTCCGCGATTATCTCTACAACGACAATCTTTGGGCAGCCGAATTGCAAGCGCAAGTTGCCGCGCTTACGCGCGACGAAAAATCCGTCGTCCTCATCGGACATCGCAAAGATTCTTCCTCGTACTATCTCGAAGGGTTTCCGCAATGGGAGTTTCAAGCTTTCCCGCAGCGTTTGCAACTGAACGCCACGCGTTTGCGTGAAAATTATTTTCGCGGCGAACCCGGTTGGGAAAACCATGTGCCGCGCGCCGTCAGCGCGTTCCTGCGCGAATTTGCGCGGACGGACGAATACGCGCGTTTGGCGGACGAGCAAAAATTTATTGACGCGTACAAAAAAGATTGGTCTGGCGCGCCGTACCCGCCGATTTTTGTCACCGCCGACGCGGTGGTGTACAAATCCGGACATGTGTTGGTGGTCAGGCGGCGCGGCTTTCCGGGCAAAGGTTTGTGGGCGCTGCCCGGCGGTTTTGTGAATCAGGACGAATGGGTGGAACATGCCGCCGTGCGTGAATTGCGCGAAGAAACGGGCATTGCGCTGTCCGCAAGCGAATTGCGAAAATTTATTCGCGCGTCGCGCGTCTTTGACCATCCCGACCGCAGTTTGCGCGGGCGCACGATTACGCACGGGTTCTATTTCGATTTGGGCGCGACCGGCGATTTGCCGCGCGTCAAAGGAGGTGACGACGCCGCCAAAGCGTTTTGGATTTCATTGAACGAGGTGTATGTCCAGGAGGACAAATTTTTCGAAGACCACGTTTCGATGATTACGCATTTCGTGAATCGCTATTGAACGCGACGGGGAGTCGCGTTGTAACTGTCATTTCGAGCTGTCCTTGCGAGAAATCTCTTGCATCGAGATTTCTCACTCTATTCGAAATGACATGCCAAATTTCCGGGGAGGAAAAAAATGGACAATCTCATTCTCGACACCGACAGTTACAAAGCAAGTCATTTTCTGCAATACCCGCCGGGCATGACGGCGATGTTTAGTTACATCGAAAGTCGCGGTGGCAGGTACGACCGCACCGTCTTTTTCGGACTGCAATACATTCTGAAAAAATACATGACGCAGCGCGTCACAATAGAGATGGTGCGAGAGGCGGACGGATTTTTCCGCGCACATGGCGAACCGTTTCCACGTGAGGGTTGGGAATACATTGTGCGTGATTTGGATGGACGCTTGCCCCTCAAAATCCGCGCGGTTGCAGAAGGCAGCGTTGTGCCAACGCACAATGTTTTGGTGACAGCAGAATCCACGGACCCGCGCGTGTTTTGGATTGTCGGTTGGCTCGAAACGATGTTGATGCGCGTGTGGTATCCCATAACCGTTTCGACCCAATCGTACTTTATCAAGCAAGAAATTCTCGCCGCGCTCGAAAAATCGAGCGATGACGCGTGGAGTGAAATCGGATTCAAACTGCACGACTTTGGTTCGCGCGGCGTTTCCTCACGCGAGTCTGCCGAAATCGGCGGCATGGCGCATCTCGTGAATTTTATGGGCAGCGACACCATTGCCGGTGTGTGGGCGGCGAATCATTTTTATCACAGCGACATGGCAGCCTTTAGTATTCCGGCAGCGGAACATTCTACGATTACGGCGTGGGGCAAAAAACGCGAGGTGGACGCGTATCGCAACATGCTCCATCAATTCGCCACGCCAGGCGCCATTCTCGCGTGCGTTTCGGACAGTTACGATTTGGAAAACGCGGTGCAAAATTTGTGGGGCAGCGCGCTGCGCGAGCAGGTAATTGCGTCGGGCGCGACCCTTGTGATTCGTCCCGACAGCGGCGACCCGCCGACGATTGTGCGCCGCACGTTGGAACAACTCGATGCCGCGTTCGGACACATGGTCAACACCAAAGGGTATCGCGTTTTGAATCACGTACGCGTCATTCAAGGCGACGGCATCAATCAAAACAGCATCCGCGCGATTTTGCAAAACGTCATGGAGGGCGGCTACAGCGCGACGAATGTGACCTTTGGCATGGGCGGCGCGCTGCTGCAGCAATTGAATCGCGATACACAAAAATTTGCCATGAAGCTCAGCGCGGTGGTCATCAACGACAAAGCGTTGCCCGCGTTCAAAGACCCCGTGACCGACCCCGGCAAAAAGAGCAAAGCGGGACGTCTCGATTTGATTCAAACCGAAAACGGTTACGAAACGATTGTCTTGCCCGGCGCGGAACCTGATGCGCGTTCCGCGATGCGGACGGTGTTCGAGAACGGCGAATTGCGGATTGACGAAACGCTCGACACGATTCGGGCGCGAACGAATGCGACGCTCCAAACGAAATAATTTGCAAAAACGTGAACGGGACGACATTTCTGCCGTCCCGTTTTTGTCTAGTTTTTCGCGACCGGAAATTGGATTTCGGTCAAACGCTCCGCCGGGTCCGCCGTCACATATCGCGTTTCAAATCAAGTTTTGTCATGCCACATCCTCCCGTTCTGTTTGCAAATGCACCATACACCATCCAGCCACGGGAGAGTCAAGAGCCAAATACGTAAAAAAACACACTTGCGTACAAGTCGTGCTAAAATGGCACACTACGGCGAGCAATGATGAATGCACAATGGGTCAAGAGAGTTCTCCACACAGCCTATTTCCAACCGAACGCCGTGCGGACAATTGCATGGGGTCCGTTGCGCGGCATGGTGTTTCGTGTTAATTCCATCACCGGCATGTCGCCCTTTTACTCGGGCACAGAGCGCGCACATCAGCGTGTCTTTCAGCGATTCGTCACCCCGGGCGCGGTTGTCCTCGACATTGGCGCAAATTGGGGTATTCACACATTGTATCTCTCGCGGCTCGTCGGGGCGAAAGGGCGCGTGATTGCATTCGAGCCCTATCCTCCGGCATTTCAGGAATTGGTCTGGCACGTGCAAGCGAATCATTGCGCCAACGTCCTTCCGCTGAATGTGGCGCTTGGGGATGTGAACGACACGCTCCCCTTTGAAATCGGCGCGAACGCAAGTCAGGGCAAATTGTCCGAGCGGGACGCGTCGCTCACCGAGAAACAAATTCTCAAGGTCACAGCGCGAACTCTCGATAGCATGTCCGATGAATTGGCGCTTGCGCAGTTCGCCCTTGCCAAAATTGATGTTGAAGGCGCGGAAAGCCGTGTGCTAATCGGAGCTCAAACACTTATTCGACGCATTAAACCCATCTTGGTTATAGACTTGCATAACCCAATTCAAGATCTTGCCGTCAGCAAATGGTCGCTCCAAGAAAAATATAGTCTCTCCCATCTCGATGGCACACCCATTCTAAAAACAGATGCGTCGTGGCCCGACCCCGATGGCGTCTGGGGAAGTATTCTCGCCCAATCCAAGGACACACATGTACCCGAAACTAGTTGAACTAAAACAAAAACTCGCCATCGTTCACGATTTGAACATGGCAGCCGCTGTCCTCTCGTGGGACAACGAAACGTACATGCCGCCCGGCGGCGCGGAAGCGCGCGCACAACAACTCGGCACATTGCTCTCACTCGCGCACGAAAAATTTACCGCCGACGAAATCGGTCACTTGCTCGACGATTTGCGAGAATACGAAGCGAGTTTGCCGTACGATTCGGACGAAGCAAGTTTACTTCGCGTGGCGCGCCGCGAATATGAAAAAAAGATGCGCGTGCCTTCTGAATTTGTCGCGCGGCAAACCGAAACGCAGGCGCTCTCGTACAACACGTGGGTCAAGGCGCGTCCGCAGTCCGATTTTCACGCGGTCATCCCTTGGCTCGAAAAAATTCTCGACCTCTCGCGCGAGTATTCGTCCTTTTTCCCAAACGGTTCGGATGAAAACCATCATGTTGCCGACGCGTTGATTGATTTGGGGGACCCACAAATGTCCGCCGCCGACATTCGCCGCGTGTTTGGCGAATTGCGCGAACAATTGCGTCCCATCGTACGCGCCATCACCTCACAGCCGCCCGCCGACGATTCGTGCTTGCGCCAATTTTTTCCCGAAGCGGAACAATTGAAATTCGCGCTCGGTGTCGCGCAGCAGCTCGGTTACGATTTACAGCGCGGACGCCAAGACAAAACCGCGCATCCGTTCATGACGCATTTTTCGATTGGTGATGTGCGCATCACGACGCGCGTAAAAGAGTATGATTGGAGCGAAGCGTTCTTTTCGACGATTCACGAAGCGGGACACGCCATGTACGGGCAAGGACATTCGCGTTCGCTGGAACGCACCATGCTCGCGGAAGGCACATCGTCAGGCGTTCACGAATCGCAATCGCGCTTGTGGGAAAATCTCGTCGCGCGCAGCAAAAATTTTTGGGAACATTTTTATCCGAAATTACAAACCGCGTTTCCGTCGCAATTTGAAAACGTTTCGCTCGACACATTTTATCGCGCGGTCAACAAAGTGGAACCGTCGCTCATTCGCACCGACGCCGACGAAGTGACGTACAATTTGCATGTGATGATGCGTTTTGAATTTGAATTGCAAATGCTCGAAGGCAAACTCGCGATTCGTGATTTACCGGACGCGTGGGACGAAACGATTACGCGCGATGTGGGCGCAACGCCGCCAAATCTTTCGCAGGGCGTGATGCAAGATGTGCATTGGTACGCGGGACAAATCGGCGGCGCGTTTCAAGGATACACGCTCGGCAACATTTTGAGCGCGCAATTTTTCGATGCCGCCCTCCGTGCCCATCCAACCATTCCCGAACAAATTCGACGCGGTGAATTTTCAACGCTGCATGGTTGGCTGCAACACAACATTTACGCGCCCGGTTCAAAATTCTTGCCGAACGAAATTATCCACCGCGCAACGGGTGAAGAATTGAACATCAAGCCGTATATTGCCTATTTACGCCGCAAATACGGGGAATTGTACGAATTATGAACGCGTCGTAAGCACGCATATAATATCGCCGCCAAGCAGTTCGGCGATATTTTTTTGCGCCTCGCCACTCCCTCGCTTATCGCACTGTGAATTCACCTGTCGCAGCAAATCCCGAAATCGAACGCGCGTTGGAACAGCAAATCGAGCCGTGGCTCGCGCACATGCGCTGGCGCGCCGATTTTGACGCGTGGAAACAAAAACGATTGTGGCAGGAAAATTATCAGAGCGACGCGCTGCAAGAAATCGCGCGTTATGCGCCAACCCCAAACGCGCGCGTTCTCGATTTGGGCGCGGGGATGGGCGGCTTTGCGGTGGCAATGCAGCGCGCGGGATACAGCATCACCGCGTTCGATTACAATTTCGCGTATTGTGAAATCGCGCGCACGCGCGCCAAACGTTATGACTCGAATTTACCCGCGCTCGTCGGCGCGGGCGAAGCGTTACCTTTCGCGCAAAAATCGTTTAACATCGTTACATGTTGGGATGTGTTGGAACATGTCCAAGAACCAAAACATCTTTTGAGTGAAATTGCGCGCGTGTTGAATGACGACGGCATCGTGTTCATGACGGTCATTAATCGGTTCGCGCTCGTTGACCCGCATTATCATTTGCGTTTTGTAAATTATTTGCCGCGCGCACTCGGCGAAAAATATATTGCCGCACGGCAGCGCACAAAAGATTCCGCGCTGCGCGACAAACAAAAGTTAAGCGAGATGCACTATTACACATACACCGCGTTTGAAAAATTTGCCGCGCATTTTGGGTTTGCAATTCAAGATTTGAATTCCGAAAAATCGCGTTTCAAAAAATATCCGCGCGCAATTGGCGACGCGTTGTACGATTCATGGCGCACGTTTGGCATGGGAACGTATCGGCTCGTTTTGAAAAAAGTGAGCAACCCCAAGTGAACACATCAACTTCACTGGGGCATCGCGTTTCCAGCGCGATGTTGTGGAACAGCGCGCTCTTTCCGATAAAATTTCTTATCGCGCTCGGTTCCGGCATTGTTCTCGTGCGCCTCTTGAGTAAAGGCGAGTACGCGCAGTATTCGCTGATTTTGTACACGGCAGGTTTGATTGGCGCGTGGGTGGACTTGGGAATGGAACGCAGCGTCGCGCGTTTCACGCCGGAAATCGAAATGCGCGCGGGGCGGCACGGGCTTGAAAAATTTTTCGCGTCGCTCTTTGGTTTGAAACTCGCGGTCATTCTGCCCATCGTTCTCGCGTTCGCGCTCGTTCCCGATTTTTTCGTGCGCGCCCTCGCGTTGGGTGACGACGGAAAAATTTTGTTGGCGGGCATCGCGCTGCTCGTGATTCTCGGCGCAGTCTCCGACGTTTTCATCCAGTTCCTTTACACGCATTTCAAACAAATCGCGACAAATCTTTTGGATATTGTCGCGTCGCTCGTACAGCCGCTGTTAGTTTTGGGCTTCGCGCTCGCGGGCACGGGCGTTGTCGGCATGGTTGGGGCGATGGTGTTTTCGAGTATCTTGCTCGACGTTCTGGCAGCGTGGCGCGCGCGTTCGTTAGTGAATCAAATTCCCGCGCGCGAAGGAACAATGCCGCCGCAATTGTGGAAACGATTTGCGAACGTGTCCGCATTGAATTTTGTCATCACTGCCACCGCTTCGCTTTCCGAACCGGGCTTTGCGGCGCTTGTACTCACCGGCTCCAAACAATTGACCGCCGTCGCAATTCTCGCCGTCGGTTATCGTTTTGTCCAATACTTTTTACGCTTTCTCGTCGCGCCGCTGACGGGCATTCAAACGCCGTTGTTTGCGCGTTTGTACGCCGAAAATAAAATGGAACAGGTGCGCGAAGCCTATTCGACGCTCACAAAATTTTTTATTTTCTTGCTCGTCCCGTGCGGCATTGTCATGGTTTTGCTCGCGCCGCGCCTGATTCCATTTCTCTTTACCGAAACGTACGAATTGTCCGCGCTCGTCGCGATTGTGTTGGTGATTTTTCTTTTTGGCGAAACGATTACGAGTATTCCGGTTGGCATGTTGATTGTGTTTCAAGAATCGCGCGCGACATTGATTTCGCGCTTGCTTTCAATTTTGAGTGTGCCAATGTTGTTGGTGCTGGTGCCGCCGTTTGGCGCAGTCGGCGCGGCATTGTCCATCGGCGCGCCGCGTTTGCTCTCGCGCATCTATGCGACAATTTTCACCGCGCAGCATTACGCGATTCGTTTTCCCTTTGCATTTCTCTTGCGCGTTTCCGCATCCGCTGCGCTCGCCGCGATTCCATTATTTTTCACGCGCGAATTAGAATGGTGGTGGTTGACGCTCGCAACAATTTTGTTTGCCATTTTGTTTTTGGGATTGTTCAAACTTTTCGGCGGATTCGACGCGCAGGAAAAAGAAAGATTGAAAACGTTGAAATTACCGTTGAAAGAGATTGTGTTGCGATGGTTGTGATGTGCGAAAGGGAAATAAGGGAATTAAAGAAATTTATTTCCCTCATTTCCCTTGTTTTCCTGTGTACGACAAAACTTATTTTCAAAATCAACTGAACAAGTCCGACGCCAAAGTCGCGTTTCAATACGGGAGTTTGCTGCAATTCATCGGCAAAATCCCAAACGACGCGCGCATTCTCGACGCGGGCTGCGGCGCGGGTCCTGCGCTGCGTTTTTTGAAAACGCGCGGGTGTATTCCGTTCGGTTCCGATTTGATTGAATATCCGTTACAGCAAGCGCGGCAACTCATTCCCGACGCGCGACTGGTGCAGTGCAATTCCGATAACGCGCTGCCGTTTCGAGATGAATCATTCGACGTGATTTTGATGAGCGAAGTCATTGAACATGTTGGCTCGCCCGAATTGACCTTGCGCGAATGTTGGCGCGTGTTGAAAAAAAATGGCGCGGTGGCAATGACCACGCCAAATTTGTGGGATGCGCGCCGCGCGTATTATCCCGCGCTCGGCAAGATTTGGTCAGGCGACGCGGACGCGACACATCAAACTTTGTTCAATCCACAAACCATGCGCGATGTTTTGCAGCGCGCTGGATTTCAAAACGTCCGCGTGCGCGCGGGATTTAAACCACTGCGTTGGATTTCATCGCGCAAATTGAATTTTCGTTTTGCCATCCCCGGACTGCCGTTGATTGGGAATACGCTTGTGGCTGTAGGATATAAATAACCGTAGTAACGAACCGTAGTAACGACTTTAGTCGTTCCATCTGCGACGACTAAAGTCGTTACTGCAAAAACATTTTGTCTCGCACAACCATCGACGCGCAAACGAAACACGCGCTCCAAGACAAACTGCGTCAATTTTACGAACGCGAATTGACGGACGGACAGCGCGCATACTTTAACGTGCGCGATGGAAACCTGATTCCAACGCGCATGGGCAAACATTGGCTCGCGGAACATCAACGCGTGTTTGCGGAATTACTGCAATTGTCCGCGCGCGATGTGTTTCTGGATGTCGGCTGCGGCGAAGGATTTTACACAATGCCACTCGCACACGCCGCGCGTTTCAGCGTCGGCGCGGATGTTTCGTCAAGCGTTTTGCAATTGATGCAATCACTGCGCGTATATGATTCAAAAAAACTCGCGCCGTGCGTGATGGACGTGGAGCGATTACCGTTCGCGTCAGAAATGTTTGACAAGGCATTGTGTTCGCATTTACTCGAACATGTTCTCGACGACCGCGCGGTGGTGGGCGAAATTCAACGCGTCGTGAAATCGAACGGCATCGCGGTGTTTGCGATTCCATTGAAATACACGACGCCGTATCACGCCATTCGCGGCGCGGAAAATGTTGCGCGAAAACTTTTTCGTCCAAACAAAAAACCCGCGCCCGTTGCCGCGCCCGGCGAATTGGACGTGCGGCTCGTCGGCAAACAAGCGCACATTCGCCATTATTCGGTGGATGTTTTTACGCAAATGTTGGATGAAATGGGTTTCACGGTGCAGCGCGTCGTCGGCATGTGGTTCCATGACCCGCGTCATTGGCTCGTATATCAAACGCAGCCGCGCGCATTTTTTTACAATCTCGGCACGCGCATTTCAAAAATGAATCCAAATTTTGGTGCGGGACTCGTGGTGCAAACAATCCGCCGATGAACGTTTGTTTGTACAATGTGACGACGACGACGCAATATGGCGGCGTCGAAAGTTTTGTGTGGGAGGTTGCGCGCGGGTTGGCGCAACGCGGTGTGCATACAACAATCGTTGGGGGCAATGGAAACATTCGCCGCGCGTACGACAATGTGCGCGTCGTGACATTTCCCTTTACGTCACGCGAAACATTGCGGAACATTCCAGGACTCGCAAAACAATACACGTTAACAAAATTATTGGAACGATTGAGTTTCGCGCAACATGCGCGCGCATTCATACGGCGCGAACAATTCGACATCATTCACATTCAAAAGCCCTACGATTTGCCCACCGCCGCGTGGTTCAAACGCAATTCCAAAAGCAAAGTTGTGTTTGGCTGTCACGGCACTGATTTTTTTCCTTTCGATACGCGTTTTGTAAATGTGAGCGACATTGCCGTTTCGTGTTCCGCGTACAATGCAAATCAAGTGCGCGAACATTACGGCATCACGCCGCGCGTGGTGTACAACGGCATTGACCCGCAACAATTTTTTCCACAGAGTACGGAACGCTCGCCGCAGCGTTCC
>JAKOPZ010000123.1 GCA_029778615.1 Chloroflexota bacterium
AATGTGTGGACGTACTCTTTGATTCGAGGCGTAACATCGCGCGTGCGAAACTTGCGCAACAGCTCTGCCATGGACGCGCCTTCGTCCACAAAAATTCGCACATAGCCCTCCGGTTCGGCGAGCGTCAGTGCGTTCTCTAATGCGGCAAGCGCGGCGGACATTTCATTGCGCGCGCGATACGCCAGCGCGCGCAGTACAAGAATCTCGATGATGCTTCTCTGCCGCGCCTTTTCCTTTGCCTCTTGCAGCAAACGTTCCAACAGTTTCATCGCCGCGTCAAGCGAGTCGCTTGCCCGTGCGGATTCGGATTGAGCAATCAAGATACGCGCAAATGTAATGTGTTCAAACTCGCGCGCGAAATAGAATTCGCCGTCAACGTCAAGTCCGCGCTCGCTTGCCCATTCCAACGCGTCGCGCACTTTGCCCTGCCTGAGCCATACCGCCGCGCGCAATGCCGGGATGGGACGACTATCGAGCGTAGGACCGCCGACAAAATTTCGTTCGCCCTCCTTGAGCAAAACCAGCGCGCCATCCAAATTTCCGCGTACTTGTTCAAGACGCGCCATCGCGCAATACCAACGATGCTGCGGTTCGACAAGCGCCGCAAAGGGACCAAGTTCTTTGTATGTTTGTAGATGTTGTTCCGCAAGTTGCAGCTCGTCGCGTTCCAGATGCACCTCGCTCAATACGACGTGCAAGTCCGCCGTTGCTTGCGGAACGGGTGGGCCGTGCTCTGCCACTTGTTGTAACGATTGTTCGGCGGTGCGTTTGGCATCATTCAAGCGTCCTTGTCCGAGCCGAATGTCTGCCAACAGGTATTTCGCGCTGATGGAAAAATTTAGCCCGCCTGCCCTGTGCAAGTCGCGCACGCCCTCCGTAGTTATCTGATGTGCCGCGTCAAGGTTTCCATTGTTCCAATACGCGATGCCCAAAAGTGCCGCCGCCGCGCCGCGCCACAAATGGTCACTCTCGGGCAAAACTTCAAGCGCGCGCCGCGCATAGTTCACAATGCCATCCACATCGCCGAGCGCGCCGGCGCGATACGCGCGCGCAATCGAGATGGTGCCCGGCAAAGAACGCAACTCGTCTTGATTCGCAACGGTTCGGTTGAACACTCCGTCGTTCAACAATTGTTCGGCTTGGTCGAGACGCACTCCCGCCGCATCGGTATCGGTAGGGAGTTGACCAAACGCGTAATACACATTGACTACGGGTCTCGCGCGCACGAGCTCGTCCGGCAGTTGTTTGACCCAGCCAAGCCACGTCGCCTCCATGCCGCCGAGATACATTGCGCGCAGCTGCCTTTCAATCAGGTCAGCGGCATGTTCAAAATCTGTCGCGGCAAGCGCGTGACGAATCGCGTCGGACGGCAGATTGTGGTGTTCGTACCACGCGGCGGCGCGCCGATGCAACAATTGTACCTCTTCCGGCTGCTGTTCCAACAAACGCGCCTGCAGCACTTCTGCAAAGAGATGATGATAACGGTACCACCTACGCCGGTCGTCGAGTGGAATAACAAACAAGTTGCTGCGCTCGAATGTCTCGAGCATCTCTCCGCCATTTTTTTGTTCCGTGACCGCATCGCACAGCGAACTGCACAAACGGTCGAGAATGGAGGTTTGCAGCAAAAAGTTCCGTTCATTTTCCGTTCTGCGTTCAAGAACCTCACCTACCAAATAGTCCAGCACATAGCGATGACTGCCCGCAAAAGAGTTGATGAACTCGGCAATGTCCTGTCGTTCGCGCCGCGGCTGTATTCCCGAAATCGCATCGGGCTGTGATTGAACGAGATACCCTTGCAGCGCGAGCGCGGCGAGTTGGAGTCCGGCAATCCATCCTTCCGTGCGCGTTTCCAATGCCGCAATGTCATGCGCCGACAAGTCCAGTCCCATGACCCGATTGATGAAATCAGCCGCTTCCGTTTGCGTGAACCTCAAGTCCGCCGCGCGGATTTCGACGAGTTGGTCGCGGGCGCGCAGCAAGGCGAGCGGAATATCCGGGTCTTGACGCGTCGCAATGACCAGATGCATTTGCGGCGGCAGATGTTCGAGCATAAACGCAAGCGCGTCGTCAATCGCTTGCGCCTCGATCACATGATAATCATCGAGAACAAGAATCAAGCGATTGGGCAGCGCGGCAATTTCATTCAGCAGCGCGGTGATGAGCGCGTTTGCAGGCGGCGGCTGGGGCGATTGGAGCGCGGCGAGCGCGCCCGCGCCAATGTTCGGCGCAATCGTCTGCGATGCCGTAACGAGGTAAATCAGAAATCGAACGAGGTCATTGTCCGCTTCGTCGAGTGAAAGCCAGGCAATGTTTGAAGAATGAAGGATGAAGGATGAAGGATGACGCGCGACTTTTGTTTCATCCCTCATCCCTCCGCTTTCATTTTTCTGATGCGCCCATTCACTCAACAGAGTAGTTTTGCCGAAACCGGCAGGAGCAGAAATGAGGAGCAGCTTGCGTCCCACCGAGATGCCTTGATTCAGCCGCTCGACGAGGCGAGGACGAAGCACGCTCTTGTGGCGGAGCGCGGGGACATAGAGTTTGGTGGCAAGCAGCGGCGCAGACATGGTGACATTATACAACGCCCACGTTCAAGAGGTATTCAAGCTCATCCGAGAATGTGGTGACTTGGGTTTTTATTGCGCGCAGCGGAAACCGATGCGGTCCGATGAATAATCGGGCGATTGCGGCTCGCGGTCAGAATTGCGGCGTGGTTCATCTGCCCACGAACCGCCGCGCACAACTTTGGTCCCCGTTGATTCACTCGGTCCGTACAAATCATTTCCATCGCTGTACGCGTTTGGGTCGTACCATGTGTTGGTCCATTCCGCGACATTGCCCGCCATGTCAATAACACCGAAACCACTGCTGCTGTCATATTCCGCAAAGCGTCCGACCGGCGCAGTGTCGGCAAAGCCATCGTTCACATCACCCCAATAATTCGGCAGCGGACAGCTCGCTTCGCAAAATGAAATCGGTGAGCCGTGAAAAATCGCGTTCCATTCAAAGTGCATGCCGATGCTGTTGCTCCATGTGTAACGCCAATTTTCTTCGCCCTTTGCCGCGCGTTCCCATTCGCCTTCATGCGGCAAACGCCGTCCAATCCATTTGCAGTACGCGTCCGCGCCGTACCAGGTCACATTGACGACGGGATAATTTGAAAATTCCGGATTCCCGAAATAAGCATCGCGCGTGTACGAACCCGTCTTTGTCGGCGCGGGACAAACCTTTGCGGCGACGCACGCCTGATACTGCGCGTTCGTTACTTCGTACGTGTCAATGCGATATTCGTACACCGTAACATCGTGAAACGGTTTTTCGTCGGGGTCATCTTCGGGCGCTTTGCCGCCCATGCGCAGAGTACCTTCGGGAATCAAGATTAGTTCTGTCGGCGCAAACGACGCGGGCGGGGGAAGGTTTGAATTGTCTTGTGCCGGCGCAGTGGGCGCGTCGGTCGGCGCGAGAGGTGGCTGCGCTGTCGGCGCGTCCGTTGGCGCGAGGATTGGTTCTTTTGTCGCGGTTTCGGGAGTTGCTGTTGGCGGAATTTCTGTCGGTGGAAGCGCGGTGAAGGTTGGCGGCACGCGCGTTGGCGGGACCTGTGTCGGCGCAATCGTCGGCGCAGATGTTGGCGTTGGAAATAATGTTGCGGTCGGTTCGGATGTGTTGGTTGCAACAGGGGCGGCAGTCGGAATTTGTGTGGCGGTTGCGGGTAAATTCGTTGCCACGACGACGACGATGCGTGTGGTGGGCGATGGTGGCGGTAAGGGCGTCGGCGTTTCGCCCGCGCACGCAACGATGCTCAACAAAAAGAGAAAAACGAAAAGCGAACCGAGGGCGTTCGCTTTTGATTCATAGATTTTGCTCATGCGCGCATTGTAGCAACGCATTTCGAAAATGTCATGTTCCCGGCTATTTGTTCAAGACCACATACACCACAAGCGCAACGGCAATGATAAAGGATGACCACAAAATACCGACGGCGATATTGCCCTTGCGCAATTCTTCCAATTCGGCGACGCCGGGCGTCAAAAAATCCAAGACGCGAAAGGCGATTCCGATGGCTGCGGCGAAACCAATCGCCGCGACAATGGACCATAAAACCGCGAGGACCATGTTGAGCGCGATGGCGCCAAAATCAGGTCCGGTGCCGGGAAGCGGTGGAATGCCACCTTGCATAAAATTGCCCACGATGCGATGCTCCTTTGCGATACATCCCCCCGTGCCAACTCTGACAGTTGCTTGCCAAGCAGGCAATTTTTCAGAGCTGCCAAAATTGGCAGAGACAATGTGGATAAAGAAAGGTTAGGGTGAAAACGTGAGGTTGTAGCAACCGCCGCCGGCATAGTCGGTGGGCTGGCTGCCTCGCACCGAGCCGCCAACGCGCGCGGTATAGCCATATCTGCCGGGTGATAGGGACATGCGGTGTTGGGCAGAGTCGCCGGGAATTTTGTACTCGGCAATATAGTAATAGTCGCGATTGAGGGACAACAACAGCTCCTGTCCAATAAAGTTGTTTTGGACAAAGAGATACGTTTCAAACCTGCTGGCAGAGCAGGGCGGCTGCAACGTGGTACCGAACAAGTCCGGTCCGCTAAAATCTTTGGAGCTATAGTACGTGGATGTGCGCGTGTCAAAGATAACCACATTTGCGCGCGTACGGTCCCAAAGGTCTGTCATGGAGGTCTGTTGATACCATGCCTGTCGGTAGGAATTCGAATCAGTTGTAAACAACAAGCGGTACGGTGACAGATTGAGGGTTGTGACCAGAGTCGGGATTGCGGGGTAATACGTTGCCAGCGCATTGAATCCGGCGAGGACCTGAACGCGCATGGCAGGATTATTCAGGTCGCTGGTGATGGCTTGCATCACCACATAGATGATGTTGGGCAGAGGATTGCCCTGCGCGTCGCGATACACATCAACGCCCTGCACAACATAGCCCTGTGTCTCAAGCGTGCGCTTTACTTGTTCGGCGGACGTTGTGTCCTGTGCGTGAACCGAATAAGATGAGAGCGCGAGCGCACTGCCAAGCACGACGAAGAAGGTCAAGATTTTTCGCCACATTGTCGGGTCCAGTGCGCTAACAATATGGAGCTGCGTGTTTGCAGCTCCATGTTATCAGCGCGCTTGAAGAGTAAGCATGGCTCCGGGCGCGTGCCAAAGGCAGAACACGCGCGGGGCTATTTGTTTAAAACGACGTACACCACAATCGCCACCGCGAGCACAAACGATGCCCACAAAATGCCGACTGCCATATTGCCTTTGCGGAGTTCTTCCCATTCGTTAATTCCGGGGGTGAGAACGTTCAACACGCGAAAGCCGATGGCAATCGCGCCGGCGAAACCAATCGCGGCGACGAGCGACCACAATACGGCAAAGAGCATGTTGAGCGCGATCGAGCCGAAATCGGGACCTGCGCCGGGAAGGGGTGGGAGTCCGCCCTGCAAAAAGTTACCCATACTGTTCTTCTCCTTGATGATGATTTCGTTCCGGGACATTTCCGCGCGCGCGAAAATGTCCCGGACAGCTTGGCGATTTAACCGCCCGTGAAATTTTTGTTGTAGAAATCTTTGAACGTCGAAATCGGATTGCCGTTGCGGTCTACGTACGCTGCCTTGCCAAAGACCAGACTCAAGAAATTAGTGAACGCCGTATTCTTGGCTTTGTCGTCCGGCGCGGCAGCCAGTTGTTTGGAGAGATTGTCATATTCCGCCGACGTTGCGGGGAACATGAGCAGATTGTTTTGGTACGGGATGATGACGACGAGCGTCGTCGCTTGCGGATAATTGATGCGCAGCGCGGTCATGCCATAAATGATGGGACCTGTTACCTGATTGATATTGAACGAGGTGCCCAAATCAACGAGAACGGCAACGGTCGTTTTGGCGCTGTCCAAATATCCCGCTTTGCTCGCGTTGTAACCTTGCCCTTGCATAAACGCAATCACATCGTCGGCAGGTTGGTCCGTACTGCCCGAACCAATTGTGACGACGCTCGAACCTGTGACGCCGTTTGACGTTGCCGTGATGGTCACCGCGCCATTCTTTTTCCCTGCGGTAAGGACTGCATCGGCTTCGCCGTTATCATCCGTCGAAGTCACGCGCGGACGAATCGAACCTTCACCTGAACCACTGGTGTCGAATTTTACTTCGGCATTCGGGATGGGCTGATTCTTTTTGTCATAAACGTTGACCGTCACAATCGCTTTGCTCGTGCCATCGGCGGGCAGTTCGGAAGGCGAAACGCTCACGCGCACGGAACCGATGGTGTTACTGCGCTTGGAGAGCGGCGGATTGGGCGGGGTCTGATAATTTCCCGCGCCAAAATTCTTGTTGATGAAATCCTTTGAGCTCTTGCCCAAATACGAGTTGGTCTCGTTGTCGTACACATCCACCGTGATATTGCGCGCAAACGCGTTGAAATCGTTGTTGTCAATGTATGACTGCACATCCACCGCGTCGGCGTAATACGCGACTTCGTACCGTTCACTATACCGGAGGAAAACGTACAGGGTCCCGGAATCGGGGAAGGATTGCCGCAGGGCAGCCAAGCCGTCCACAATTTGCTGTGTCGTTTCCGAACTGTACAAATCTTGACTTGCGGGGAGCATGATGACATAGGCAAAGAGATTGCCGCTTTTGCCTTCGGTCTCGGTGAACTCGACGACATCATAGCCCGCATCCTTTAACGCGTTTTCGGCGTTGCCCGCGTTATCGGATTGTCCAATGTCGGTGGCATCGGCGAGCGTGAAATTGCCGGTGGCAATCAATTTGCCGCCCACGCGATAATTGACCGTCCACTGTCCCGTCAATTGCGCGTTCGGCGTGCCCGCGACTTTTATCACGCGGCGCGCAACATTTTTATCGCCAAAAGATTTCGCGTCAGAGGGATACGTCGTCACCGTCCCTGTATCACTGCCGTACCATTCTGAATCAACCGGCGTACCATCGGGCGCGAGGAACTGCGTCTCGACGGTAAATTGTTTTTCTGCCGCGCCGTTCTCTTCCACCACCGTCGCCCACGCGTAAATTTCGGCTACGTCGGGCGTAAAGGTGGCAACGTACGTATTGTCTTTGGGGTCTGAGGAAAAACTGTATAGCAAGGTATAGCCGGGGCTGGATGACTGCAAGTGAGGCGCGCCATTGCCGGGCGAGTTTTGTCCGTACTCGCGTCCCGCGTCTTGATGAATGCGCGCGCCGCGAATCGGCGGCTCGGCGTACGTCACTGTCGAGAACACAGCAAACACGCCGACCAATGCAAGCAACATCGCCGCACCGCGTACAAGCCATCGTGTCACAAAAATACCTCCCTTCTCGATTTTTTGCGTCTTGGATTTAATGGACGCTTGAGCTCTGACGAACATATTGTAATGATGAATGGGCGCGTGTCAATCGGTGTTTTTGGATTGCGCCAAATGCGCGACGAACGCGCGCACGTTCACCGGCGCGTCAGCCCAGCCCAACGCATTTGCCAAGCGCACCAACTGCGGCGCGTCCAAGCCCGCGCGTTTCAGAACCGATTCGTCGTTCAGCACGCGCGCATCGCCGCGCGCAATGACTTGACCTTGCGCCATGACGAGCAGTTCGGGAAACTGTTCCACGGCAAAATCAAGGTCGTGTGTGACCGCGATGACTGTAACGTGTTCGCGCTCCCACTGCTCTAACAAATCGGCGAGACGCTGCAAACCGAACGCGTCCTGTCCCGTCGTCGGCTCGTCCAAAACCACAATCGGCGTTTGCATCGCGACGACGGAAGCAATCGTCACCCAACGACGCTGCCACAGCTGCAAATCGTATGGATGCGTGTCGCGCACATTTTGCAACCCGCATAACTCTAGCGCGCGCGCCACGCGCGCCTCCAACTCTCCAGCCGCCACTTGCAAATTGGTCGGACCGAACGCGATTTCCTCGCGCACACTTGTCTTGAACAATTGGTCATCGGGATTTTGAAACACAAAGCCCACGCGGCGCGCCAATTGCGCGATGGAATGTTCGCGCGTATTCCAATCGCCAATCAAAACATCGCCGCGCGTTGGTTTCAACAAGCCGTTCAAATGTTTGACCAGCGTGGTTTTGCCCGCGCCGTTTTGACCGATGACCGCGATGCGCGAACCCGCGCGGATTTCCAACGAAACATCATTCAACGCGCGCGTGCCGTTTGGATAGGCAAAGTCGAGATTGGAAAGTTGGAGGTTCAATTTTGGATTGGAATTTTTGAAATTGGATGTTCCGTGCGAGTGATGCGGCTGAAAAAAATCAAAAATGAAAATCACACGCGGAAAAAATTCGTCGCCTGCTCCAACGTCTGCGGCAGCAACACATCCTTTGCAACCAAACCGCGTTCGCGCGCCATCCGCGCCGCGCGCGCATAACGCGTTTCATTCAGCCCCCATTCGTCGGCGCATTGCAAAATTTCGCGCGGCGCGCCTTGTGCCACCAGTTCGCCGTGATGCAGTACCAATACGCGCGTGGCAAGTTCGGCAATCCATTCGAGTTTGTGCTCTACCAGAACAATGGTGCGTCCTTGCGCGGCGAGCGTTTGAATTGCTGCCATCACTTCACGCGTGCCTTGCGGGTCCAGCTGCGAGGTCGGTTCATCCAACACCATCACGGGCGGCTCCATGACAAAAATGGAGGCGAGCGCGAGCCGCTGCTGCTGTCCACCCGAAAGCGCATAGGGTGATTGATGTGCGACTTGTTCCAAGCCAAACAATTCCAGCGCGCGTGCGATACGTGTTTCCATTTCGGCGCGCGGCACGCCGAGATTTTCCAGACCAAACGCGATTTCTTCCGATACGGTAAGTTTCGCGCCGGAAATTTGATTGAACGGATTTTGAAACGCCAGCCCCACTTGCGTAACCAACTGCGCGAGCGGCGTTTGTTTCGAATCCATCCCATTCACGCGCACGGCGCCGCGCATGTTTCCTTTGAAAAAATGTGGAATAAAGCCGGCGAGCGCATAGCACAATGTTGATTTGCCCGCGCCGTTTGCGCCAACAATTGCTGTTATGGACGACGACGGCACCTCAAACGTAATCCCGCGCAGCGCGTCCGATTTCGCCTGCACGTATTGGAATCCAAGTTGTTCGACAGCGAGACTGGACATTAGCGGATAAAGAGTGGAACGAACACGGAGGCAACGATGAGCAAGATGGAAAACATGACGAGCAGCCAGCGCAGCGCGCGTTGAGCGAGTGTGTCGCGCAGCACGCGCCAACTGGTTTTTGCGCGCGGCGCGCGGAACGCGCGCGCATCCAACGCGAGCGCGCGCTCTTGAACATTTTCCAACGCGCCGTACACGAGCGGCGCAAGCAATGGCAGCAACGCGCTCACGCGCACGCGCAAACTGCCGGTCGTTTCCAAACCGCGCGCTTGTTGCGCTTTGAGAATTCCGTCCGCGCGCGCTTGCATTTCGGGCAAGAGTTGAATCGCCGTGACGATAATGTATGCGAGCGGATAGGGCGCGCCGGCTTGCACCAGTGCCAAGGCGAGGTCGGCGGGATGCGTCGCATACACCACCAACAGACCCGCGCCGGCAATCAACATCAGGCGCGTTCCGGTCACAAAGGCGAATTCCAACCCCTCGCGTTTCAAGGCGAACGGTCCGATTTGAAACAGGACATCTTGCGCGCCGGGAAAAAAGAAACCTTGAATGAGCGCGAGCGAAACGGCGAGTGGCAAAATGACGGTGAAGGTTGCGCGCAACACTGGTCGCCAAATGTTTCCCCACACCGCGAAGGGTATTACGACAAACACAAAAAGTGCGACGGAAATAAAATCCCATCGCACACAAAACGCTGTCACACTCAACGCGAATGCCACCGCGATTTTCGTCAACGGATGCAGCGCGTGCCAACCACTCGCGCGGTCGAGATAGAACGATTGATTCACCGGTCCGTCACATTTTCGCCGCGCGGGAATTGATTAATGAGACGTTTGGAAAGTCCTCGTACGATAAACCACACCGCAACGTACGAAACGAATTTGTCGAATGGGTCAGAAATCAACCCTTGCGCCAAGTTCGAGGTGAGCGGATCCAAACCACTGTAGCGAAAGAGCGCGACGAGCAAGTCAGTACCTGCGCCTGTAGCGCCTCCAAACACTTGGGCGGCAACGGGAGCAGAGATAATTGCAGACACTATACCTAAAAGGACGCCGCCAATCACTATCAATGGTGGGAAGGTGCCGCGCCACGTTAGAAAAGTTGTGATGACAGTGAGGACAATTCCCATGACGACACCCGTTAACGCCAGCGGCGTAAAGTCCGCGCTGCCGAAAGTTGGGCTCGCAAGGAAAAGTTGCAGCAATGTCAACAGCATACCCGCGCCCAGTACGTAAGCGATGGCTTGACTCTGCGGCAGCTTGTTTTTGAACCAACCCCAATTCGCAAACAGTCCAGTCTGGAATCCGATGACCAATGCCGTGCCCCAAAAGGCAGCAGCAACCGGATTCCCAATCGGCGGTGGGAGAACCCAACCCCAAATCAAGTTCGACAAGACACCGGTAATCGCTCCCGCGAGGGGACCTGACAAAATTGCAACGAGCATTGTGCCAACCGAATCCATATAGACAGGTATCTTGAGCAGCGCTACAACTTGGCCAACGACGATATTTATCACAATCGCGACGGGAATGAGCGCGAGGGTGATGGTGGTGAAATCTTTTTGCATGCGTTCCATAAAGGTCATGGGTGTCCTCCAATTGGTTTGCTCATCCCGACACGCGCCGCGCATCCAACACATTCGGCAAGCGTTCGATTTTGTTCAAGATACGCGTCAGTTGGTTGGCGTTGCTGATTTCCAACGTAGCGTTTACCATCGCGGTGTTGTCGCGGCGCGAACGGCTGCTAACCGAACTCATGTTAACGCCTTCCTCCGAAACGACGCCCGACAAATCGTGCAGCAAGCCCGAACGGTCAAACGCGCGCACTTCAATCGTCACGGGATAGACTTGCTCTTGCTTCATTCCTTTCCACGATAACGCAATCCAACGTCCCTCGCCGCCTTCGTGGTCAATCACATTTTTGCAATCGCGGCGATGAATCGCAATCCCGCGTCCGTGCGAAATATAGCCGATGATTTCATCGCCAGGCACAGGTCGACAGCATTGTGCGATGCGGGTGAGCAAATTGCCGACGCCGCCGATTTCCAATCCGACATCGGTTTTTGGTTTCGGGCGCGGTTTGAGCTCGAGCAGCGGCGGTTCGGGAGGCGCGCTTTTGCTTTGCTCTGCCTCTAACAACTTGACACCGATTTGTTGCAAACCAATATCCGCATAGCCAATCGCTTCGGACAATTCATCTATGTTGGAAAAATTGAACAGCTTGGCGATTTCGTCCAAATTCTTGTTGCTCAAGCCGAGCCGATGCAATTCTTTTTCCAAAAGCGTGCGTCCCTCGATGCGTGCCACTTCACGTTCTTGTTTGCGAAAATACTGGCGGATTTTTTCTTTGGCGCGCGCGGTGTGCACCAGTCCGAGCGTGGGATTCAACCAATCGCGCGAAGGTCCGCCCTTTTTCGCGGTGAGAATTTCTACGCGGTCGCCGGTTTTCAACGCGGTTTCGAGCGCCACAATTTTGCCGTTCACTTTGGCGCCGCGACAGCGATTGCCGACTTCGGTGTGAATGTGATACGCAAAATCAATCGGCGTCGCGCCCGATGCCATTTCGATAATGTGTCCTTTGGGCGTAAACACATACACCTGGTCTTTGAAAATGTCCGTCTTGAGCGCGTTGACAAAATCGCTCGCCGTCGTCACTTCGGCGCGCCACTCTTGCAGTTGACGCAGCCAATTGATTTTTTCTTCCAGACGCGGGTCACGTTTGCCGCCCGGTTCTTTGTAACGCCAATGCGCGGCGACACCATATTCCGCGATTTGGTGCATCTCTTTGGTGCGGATCTGTACTTCGAGCGCTTTGCCGCCGGGACCGATGACGGCAGTGTGTAGAGATTGATAGCCGTTCTCTTTGGGTTTCGCAATGTAATCGTCAAATTCGCCGGGAATAGGTGTCCACAAGGAATGCACAATGCCGAGCACGAGATAACATTGACTCTTGTCTTGCACGAGACAGCGAATCGCGCGAATGTCGTAAATGTGCGAAAGGTCGCGGCGTTTCGCCATCATTTTCTTGTGAATGGAATAAATGTGTTTCGGACGTCCCGTAATCTCTGCTGCCACGCCGTCTGCCAACAAGCGTTCGCGCAATTGTGTAATCGCCTGTCCGATGTACGAAGGACTGTCGTCGCGGTCGTCCGCGAGATATTCTTCAATTTCGTGATATTTTTCCGGGTCGAGATATTTGAGTGAGAGGTCCTCGAGCTCGCGCCGAATGTTGTAAATGCCGAGCCGATTCGCGAGCGGCGCGAAAATTTCCAACGTCTCGCGCGCAATCTTTTGCTGCTTGTCTCCCGTTTTATAACCGAGCGTGCGCATATTGTGCAAGCGGTCGGCGAGTTTAATCAACACCACGCGAATATCTTCTGCCATCGCCAAAAACATTTTGCGCAGCGATTCCGCTTCCACCTGGTCCTTGCCGTAACGCAGCTGTGAGAGTTTGGTCACGCCGTCAACCAATTGCGCGACATCTTCGCCAAATTGCGCGCGCAATTCATCGAGCGTCACTGCCGTATCTTCCGGCACGTCATGCAGTAACGCCGCGATGATAGAGTCCTCGTCCATGTACAAATCGGCGAGAATGCGCGCGGTCGCGAGCGGATGCGTCACGTAGGGTTCGCCCGACGCGCGCACTTGTCCCGCATGCGCTGCTTCGGCAACGTGATACGCGCGTTCAATGCGTGCGGTGCTTAAATCGGGGTTGTACGATTTAACCAATTCTAACAACAGTTCCAAGTCGGTCATGGCAGTCCTTTGCTGTAAAAAAAGATTTTACAATTCCGTCCCCTTTTTTGCAAGGAAAATTTTCGCGGAAAAAGATTCTATTGACACGCCGTGGGCATGTCTATACACTTGGACACGATGCGCGGACTCTTCTTACTTGCCGTTCTTTTCCTTTCGGGCTGTCTCGCCCAAGCCACGCCAACGCCGATTGAGGTGCAGCAATATCCCGCCACATGGACGCCGGCGCCCACACCAACCAATACGCCGCCCGGTCCGACGGCGACGTTGGTGATTCAGCGCACACCGGGCGCCCTGCCGACGCGTGACCCGAACGCGCGCGTGTTGCCGAACGCGCCGCGCACGGGAATTGGGATTTGGATGTCGGTCAATGCGGAAACGCCGCCAGTGCTTGATTCGTTGAGCGCACGCGCGAACGTAATTGTCACGGATGGCAGTGGCAATGTGCCGCGCAGTGCGAACACGTTTGTTTTGTTCGCGCCCGAAGCGGGGACGTTCGATGCCAAAACGTCGCTGGCGTCCGAGTACGCCGGCGTCGTGATTGCGCCTCTGTCAAGTGAACAAGCGCAAGGAATGCGCGACGCGCTCAAGCCGCGTGTGCTGCTGGCGCGTTTGCCCGTGACGGGAACGGCTACCTACCAAAACCTTTCCAATAATTTGGACGGCGTGTTGGTCGAAAATTTTCTGACGGATGCGAACACGCCGCTATCCAAATTTGCGAACGAAGTCGAGTGGAAGCGCGACGTGGAATTTGTGGCAACTGTGACGCGCAACCCGAATCATGTCGTGTTGGTACAGACCCAAGTCGGAGAGGACAAGGGGGACGCGTCGGCTACGGTTGAACAATGGCACAGCTACGCGCTCGCGTCCTATTTGCTCGGCATCAATAACGCACATGCCTTTTTTGGATTTGCCAGCGCGAACGCGCCGCAGGCGGCAGATAGTCCGCTGCTGAATTTGGAGCTGGGTAGTCCGACCGGTGGAACTATCAAACAAAATGGAGTGTACCAAAGACGCTTTCTGCACGGGCTCGTGTTGGTGAACCCGACAGAGGACACGCACGCGTTTACACTGCCGCGCAATCATGTGGATGCAAACGGCGCACGCGTGAATGTGGTGAACATGGCGCCGCACACGGGCATGCTTCTCCTCAATACCGAATAAGCAAAATCCGCTGTCCCATGGGACAGCGGATTTTTTTTGCTAACTTGATTGAAAATCTCTCGAAGCGGAAAACAAAAATGACACACCGCTGCCCGCGATATGTCATTTTTTCATTCTCTCTGTTCTTTGCATCATTTATTCTGTAATGCTTCCACCCCCGGCAAGACGCGTCCTTCCATAAATTCCAAGCTTGCGCCGCCGCCTGTCGAAACGTGCGACATCTTGTCCGCGACCTCGGCTTGTTCCACTGCCGACGCGGAATCGCCGCCGCCAATAATAGTAATCGCGTCGCGCAATTGCGCGAGATATTTGGCAATCGCCAGCGTGCCTTGCGCGAATTTTGGAAATTCAAACACGCCCATCGGTCCATTCCACACAACGGTTTTGGCATCTTGCAAATAGCCCTCGAACAATGTGACGGATTCGGGTCCGATGTCCAGAATGCGCCAACCTTCGGGGACGCTTTGCACATCCACCACTTTTGCTTCCGCGTCCGCCGCGAATTTGTTCCCGACAATCCAATCCACAGGAAACACGAGTTTCCCTTGACTCGCATTCATCAGTGCGCGTGCGACATCCATTTTGTCGTCTTCGACGAGCGAGTCGCCGACAGGATAGCCGTTCGCTTTGGCGAATGTATTTGCCATGCCGCCGCCAATGAGAAGGTGCTCCACTTTCGGCAAAAGATTTTCAATGACGCCAATCTTGTCGCCGATTTTTGCGCCGCCGAGAATCGCGATAAACGGATGTTTCGGATTTTCCAACGCGCCGCCGAGATAGTTCAATTCTTTTTCCATCAAGAATCCCGCGACGGCAGGTAGATAATCCGCGACGCCGCGTGTGGACGCGTGCGCGCGATGTGCGGAACCGAACGCGTCGTTGACATACACATCGCCCAATTTGGCGAGTTGCGCCGCGAACGCTGTGTCATTTTTTTCTTCTTCGGGATAAAAGCGCACATTTTCCAAAAGCAGCACATCGCCCGGTTTCAACGCGTGCGCCTGCGCGGTCACCGCGTCGCCAATCACATCATCCGCCATTTGGACGGAACGCCCAAGCAATTCCTGCAAACGCGCGGCAACGGGCTTGAGCGAAAATTTTTCGTCGCGACCTTTTGGACGTCCGAGATGCGACATGAGGACGAGTGCGGCGCCATGTTCCAACAAAAATTTCAACGTTGGCAGCGATTCACGGATGCGGCGGTCATCGGTGATATGCAAATCTTTTTTGTCTTGCGGGACATTGAAATCCACGCGCACGAGGACGCGTTTGCCATGGACATCCATGTCGCGAATTGTTTTCTTGTTCATTTTTCCATAAACGTAGGGGCGTAACATGTTACGCCCCTACCAAAATCACAATCCCTTTTCCACCATGTACTGTGTCAAATCTGCCACGCGGCAGGAATAACCCCATTCGTTGTCGTACCACGAAACGACCTTGAACAGATTCCCGCCAATGACCATCGTCAATTCCGCGTCCACAATCGAAGAACGCGGGTCGCCTTTGAAATCCATCGAGACGAGCTGTTCTTCACTGTAGCCGAGAATGCCTTTCATTGAACCTTCCGAGGCAGCTTGAAATGCGGCGTTAATTTCTTCGGCGGTCGCGGCGCGATTCAAATTGCCCACGAGGTCAATGACGGAAACAGTGGGCGTCGGCACGCGCATCGAGAACCCATGAAATTTTCCTTTGAGTTCGGGTATGGTCAGCGCGACGGCTTTTGCCGCGCCGGTTGTTGTCGGAATAATATTGAGCGCGGCGGCACGCGCGCGGCGCCAATCTTTGTGCACCACGTCCAGAATTTTTTGGTCGTTGGTGTACGAATGCACGGTTGTCATCAACGCTTTCTCGATGCCAAAGTTGTCTTGCAATACTTTGGCAACGGGCGCGAGACAGTTGGTGGTGCATGACGCGTTGGAAACAATGAAATGTTTCGCGGGGTCATATTCTTTTTCGTTCACCCCGAGAACGACGGTGATGTCTTCGCCTTTTGCGGGTGCGCTAATGATGACGCGTTTTGCGCCGGCGGTAATGTGGGCGCGCGCTTTTTCCGCGTCGGTGAAAAGTCCGGTGGATTCGATGACGAGTTCCACGCCCAAATCTTTCCACGGCAATTTCGTGGGGTCTTTTTCTTTCAAGACCTTGATGGCGTCGCCGTCAATCACAATATTATCACCGTCCACCGTAACGGTGCCCGGATATTTCCCATAGTTGCTGTCGTACTTGAAAAGATGCGCGTTTTCTTCGGGCGACGCGAGGTCATTGACCGCCACAATGTCAATGTCCTTGTAGCGTTCTTTGAGCGCCTTGGTGACCTGGCGTCCGATGCGTCCGAAACCGTTAATGCCGATGCGAGCTGACATAGCGAATACTCCTTGAGTGAGATAAAAGAGAATCAAGGGAAAGAAACGAACACGAGTTTTTCCCTGTTTCAGCCAATGTGTGACTGCTTAATGGTATACCGTTTCTCGACTGCCTTGCTTTTGCTGCTGCAATTCAAGTTGCCTCGAATTGTCGCGCGGCGAGGGTGCGATTTTGGTTTGTTTTGTGTACCAACGCAGTACTGCGCGCGCGAGTTTTTCCGAATCGTGTCGCCACGGACGTTCGTCATCTACCACGTCGGCAAATGTGTATGGAACTTCTCCCGCCGCGTTCCCGTCCGCGCCCGTTCTCACAAATTCGATGTGCGCTTGCGCGGGAAGTTTGCCAGAGGTATTGGTGTTAATCAAAACGCCGTCCGGCGCTAAACCCCGACAATGTTTTTCCAACGCATGCAAATAATCCGGAACGGCATAACCGTCCGTTTCGCCGTGTTCGGTGGCAACGTTCGCGACGAACAATTTCAACGCAGGTGAAACCGTCACCGCCGCGCAAATGTCCTCGACCAAAAGATTGGGCAGCACGCTTGTATACAGACTGCCCGGTCCCAAAATAACCAAGTCCGCGTCGAGAATTGCGCGCGTCGCGCCCGGATAGGCAGGCACGCGTTCGGGCTCTAAATATACGCGCTCGACGGGTTGTCCGAATTTGGCAATTTGCGATTCGCCCATCACGTGCGCGGTTTGTGCTTGATGGGTGCCGCGCACTTCGGCGCAGAGCGTCACATTTTCCAACGTGCTCGGCAAAATACGTCCGCGCACGGCGAGCACGCGCGAAGATTCCAATAACGCGCGTTCCGAGTTGCCTGTAACTCCCGCCATCGCCGCGATGAATAGATTGCCGAATGCGTGTCCGCCGAGTCCCGAATCGTTGGGAAAACGATATTCAAGCAAGCGCGCCATCAACGGCTCCGAGTCGGCAAGCGCGGCAATGCACTGGCGAAAATCGCCGGGCGGGAGGACGCCGAGTTCCGCGCGCAGTTTTCCGGAACTGCCGCCGTCGTCGGCGACGGTAATAATCGCCGTGAGATTTTCGGAATAATTTTTTAATCCGCGCAGCAGCGTGGACATTCCCGTTCCGCCGCCGATGCACACAATTTTCAAACCGCGCTGGCGCAGGCGGCGGCGATACAAATTATCCACGAGCGAAAAAGGACGCGCGGGGAAACCGGCGAGCAAAGTTTGATTGAGTTTGTACAACGCAAACAGTACTATGCCCAAGCCAAGCGCGGCAAACAAAATTGCGCGCACCGCACGCGGAAAAAATTGTAGGGTGAGATAATAGACAAAATCGGGAAACGGTTGTTCGCGATACAATTCTACAAGCACATACGCCGCGCCAAACGCCAACAGCATCATTCCCGCGCCCAACACCAAAAGCCAGCGTTTGACGCCGATGCCAACAGAGAGCCATTTCCAAGCAGACGTGTGGCTGGACGCAAAGCGACGGAGCAAAGCAAGCAAGTTAGACATGGCGCGAGACCCGGATGATTATAGCATAGCTAATTTTGAAAAGCTGCTATAATCCGCAGAGCACACTTGCGGAATTCATCATGACTGCAACTCTACAACTTGTACTCGCACTCGCGCTTGTCATCTTGGCTGCCAAAGCCGGCGGCTATGCCGCGACGCGCCTACATCAACCGGCGGTGCTCGGCGAATTGCTCGTCGGTTTGCTGCTCGGTCCTTCGCTCGTGGACATGTTTCATATCGGACCGTTTGCGGGCGGACACACGGACGAAATTATTTATGAACTCGCCGAAGTCGGCGTGATTTTTCTGATGTTTGTCGCGGGACTCGAAGTGGACATTCAGGAAATGTTGAAATCGGGCAAGGTCGCGTTGTTCGCAGGCAATCTCGGCGTCATTGTGCCGCTGGTATTTGGCACACTGGTCGCGTTGATGTTTGGGCAAGAGCTGTATCCCGCGCTGTTTGTGGGAATGATTCTCACGGCGACGAGCGTGAGCATCTCGGCGCAGACGCTGCTCGAACTCGGCGTGCTCAAGAGCAAAGAAGGACTCGCACTGTTGGGCGCGGCGGTGGTGGATGATGTGGTCGCCATTCTCGTGCTCTCGGTTTTTCTTGCCATCACCGGCACGGGCGATACGGCGCGTCCGGTGTGGCTCGTCGTGGTTTTGATGGTGTTGTTTTTTGTCGTCGCGATATTGTTTGCCGCCCGCTTTTTTGCGCCGCTCACGCGCTTTGTTGATTCATTGCCCATCAGCGAAGGCGTACTCTCGTTCGTGATTGTGGTGACGTTATTGTTTGCGTGGTCGGCAGAAGTGGTCGGCGGCGTCGCGGCGATTACGGGCGCATTCATCGCGGGCGTCTTTTTCGCGCGCACAAAATTTCGCGAAGAAATTGAAAACGGCATGCACACCATTACGTATTCATTTTTCGTGCCGATTTTTTTGGTGAGCATTGGTCTGCGCGCAAACATTCGCGATATTGACGCGAACGGTCTCGTCTTTTTGCTCGCGTTGATTGTGGTCGCGGTGCTTTCCAAAGTGTTGGGCAGCGGCGTGGGCGCGCGGCTCGGCGGGTTTGATAATCTTGGCTCGTTCCGTGTCGGGCTGGGCATGATTTCGCGCGGCGAAGTCGGCTTGATTATTACGACGATTGGGTTGAACGCCGGGCTGGTATCGAGCGAAGAATATTCACAAGTGGTCATCATGGTTTTGGTCACGACGTTGCTTACGCCCTTGCTGTTGCGATGGGCATATTCCTTGACGCGGCGCCCGACTGCGCGCGCGGCGAACACCGAGATTGGGGGTCAATGAGTTATGACACAAGTGCTTGTCTTGGTCATTGATGAAGAAGATGTCACGCCGGAGATTTTGACGGAATGGGAACGGCTGGGCGTGCCCGGCGTCACGATGATTGACAGCGCGGGCAGTCAGCACGAACATATCAACTCGCGCGATGATTTGCCTCTGATTGTTTCGCTGCGCTCGGTGTTGGAAAGCGAAGAAAAACGGACGCGCACATTTTTTTCCGTCATCGAAGATGACGCGCTGTTGAATCAGGCAGTTGCCGCCGTTTTGAACATCATCCCCGATTTCAATCAAGGACATCGCGGTATTTTGTTTGCCGTACCTGTGGCGCAGGTGTGGGGCTATACAAGTGTGCCGGCATCCCAAAATCAAGATTAAGTCGTCCCGGTTTCTCATTTTCTTTTCAGAATTGTAGGGTATCCTTTTTTGCCAAAATCAGCGCTCCGCATATAGTACTTGAATGTCTTGGAAACGATATACGCAGCTGGCAGCGATTTTCGCCATCCTCATATTCATACTGGCTTGCCGCACTGCCGACACAATTGCCATGCTGCGCGCACAACCGACGAGTACGCGTCCTCGCGCAACTCGCACTGTCACCCGCCGTCCCACCCGCGATATTTCTCAGGTCCAACGCAATCTGACGCCGACGGCGATTCTGGCAATAACCGATGTGCCGCCGCCCACCAACGCGCCTGCACCGCGCAACACCGTTAGACCGCCCGCCACCACCGCCCCGACGAAACGTCCCGCCGTACCGCAAGCGACCCAGCGCCCGCCGAACACACCTATCCCGCAGCCAACGACGCCCCAGTATCCCTATCGCATCAAAGAATCGCGCTGCGGTCCGAACGTGCGGACATACATTGAAGGTTATGTGTACGAAGGCAGTGTGGGCAAAGATGGTTTGCTCGTGCGAATTTCGCAGGGACCGGACGGATTGCCGGACCCGAACGATGATTACAAAACGGGCACCGACCCGCGCCGCAAGGGCTATTACTATCAAAACATTGATGCGAACGCGCCGCACGACGGCACATGGTACCTGTGGGTCATAGACCCCGCGACGCAGCAGCGCATTTCCGATATTGCCATTGTCAAGACTGACAAAGAACGCGTTGAAGACAGCGGCAACAGCGCGGGTTCGTGTCAATCGGCAACGGTGAACTTTACGACCGCGCCGCCGCCGCCCACCGCGCGTCCGACGAATACTCCGCGCAGTGGAGGCAACGACGCGACACCGCGACCTTCGCCAACCCAAGACCCATTGGACGACAGCAACTAACACGACCTGTTGTGCGCGCACATCAAAAATGGCGGCGGGAAGATTCCCGCCGCCATTTTTGGTGTCCGTTAGTGCTACTTTCATTTTACGGTTGGGCGATTCAAATCGCGGCAACCCAGAGCGAAATCGGTCTCCGCTGATTGAGATTTTGCATAATTTTGAGCCGTTTCATGTCTGCGTAGGCAGACTTGGCTTTGCGTGGCTGCGATTTCTAATCGCCAAAAATTGAACTGACGAAATAGTATTAGGGTGGACGAACATCAATTTGGTCGAGCGTTTGCGTATTCGATTGGAACGGGAGTGCCAAACTCTCGCGCACGCTCACGCGCACAAAATATTTGGCTTGTGCCAATGTGGCGGGCAGTGGAATTTCGAGCGTCTGCCGCACGTATTGTCCCGCCGCGCCGCTCACACTTGACGTCTGTGTCGCCACAATTTTTCCAAACTCATCCGCGACCGTGACATCATATTCGCGCGGACTGTTTTCCTGCAAAACGCGCCACAACAACGTCAACGGCACGGTGCGCCCCGCAATGTACGCGTCACCCGTATCCAAATCGAAGCCGCTCAATTCGAGTCCGCCCAAATCGCGCACAATGGTTTTATTCATGCCCAACAATTCGCGCGGCACGTTCGCGGTTTGCGGAGAGACCGTTACGCGTTCCAATTCTTGCTGACCAAACACTTTGCCCGATTCAGGGTCGTACAATGTGACTTGAAGTGTATACTCGCCGGGCAATGCGCCGACAAAAATCGGAACCTCGTACGCGTCGGCAATGTATTCGTTCGCGCGCCACGCGGTCGTGGGATACGCGTCCAGGACGGGTTGACGGTCAAGCTGTCCCGCGAGCTTGCCATCCGCGTCAATCAGCTTCAATGACACCAGACGCGCGTCCGAAATTTTTTTCTGCGGCTGCCAAAAGAGGATAACCGGCACCGCGTGCGCGGAAGCGGCGACGCGCGTGTACCCCAACAATTTCACATCGCCAAAATCGGCGTTTAAAACATTTGTCGGGGTTGGCGCGTTCTGACGATTCGGTTTGGGGTGCACTTGGATCAGTGCGCCCAGTGATGACAACGAATTTTTTGCTTCGATTCCCGCCAACGGGCGTGTGAGAAAAACGGTGCGTTCGCGTTTCCGCGCATCCTCAATTGCATTCAAACGTTCCGCTTCTTTGTCCGCCGCAATCGTTTCGACATCGGGACGCAGGTTTTGTGTTTCCTGCACATAACGCAGCAGCGACATTTCGCCGAGAATGCCAATGATGGTCGCGTTGTTGGGCAGTGGTTGCGAGAGGACTGCGCGCCCATACACTATCACATCATTTTTGTTTGACAGGTCCACTTGCGCGTAATGTTCACGCAGCAGCGCGAAGGGCAGCAGCAGCAAGAGCAGCGCGCCGACACTCGCCGCAAGCGTCGCCCCGCGCGCGGGCAGCGCGTAATAGGCGAACCATAACAGTCCGGCAAGTCCCGCCGCGAGAAAAAGCGCCACAATCACGAACGATGGAATGAAAAAAACATTAATGTCCGCGACGCGATACGTCAACACAAAAATCAAATTCGCCAGCAGCGCGAGCGCGAGCAGAATCCATTCGCGCCACGCGCGCATAAAGAGCGCGACCAAGCCCGCGCACGCGGCGAGCAAGCCGAGCGCGCCAAAATCATTTACAAACAAATTGAAATAGTACGCCGCGTCGCGCGTTTCGTTGAACGGATTTTGCGAAAGAAACACTGTGTACGCCGTTCCCAAAATCCAATTCAAAAAACCTTCCGGCGTATTTTGATACGCGCCGTCGAGCGAACTCGTCACCATCCCGCGAATTGGCAAGTACACATACAAAAGCAGCGGCAGCGCGAACACTGCGACCAATTTCAAGAGCAATATGGGCTGCTTGAGAATTTTCCAATCGTAACTCAACACATACACTGCAAGTGCGGGATACAACAATACGGACATGCGGTGATGCGTGAGCAAGAGACCCGCGAAAAACGCGAGTGCGACAAGTGATGGGGATTGGGGGTTAGGAGTCAGTCGGTTGTTCCCTATCCCTGGCTCCCTGTCCGCCATTCCCCACCGCAGCACCAACCACAACATCACCGCTGTCAACAATGCTTGCAGCGTGTACACTTCGGCAAGAATCGCCTGAGACCAAAATGTTTCGCCGAACGCGAGCGTGAGCGCGGCGATGAGCGCGGGCGCACGCGTCAAAATTTCGCCGCGCAGATTGTTGGAATGAAAAAAACGTACTGTGATGAGGCGCGCGGCGAGATAGGTGAACCATACCGCGCCCGCGCCGCTCAACGCGGAAACGAGATTCACGCGATACGCGACATCGCCAACGGGGAAAAACGTCGCAAGCTTGATAAGAAGGGAATAGAGCGGATAGCCCGTCGGATGCGCGATTGCCATGCGCGCCGCGAGCAACTGAAATTCCAACGAATCGTCAAAGAGGTACGCGACGGTGGGAGCGAGCGTGCGGAGATAAATAAAGAGTGTGAAAACAAAAAGCGCCGCGCCTACGAGCCAATCTAAACTCGCCCGGGCGCGGTCCGAAAAATTCGATTGGAAATGTCGCATTGCCAAAACTATAGCATGAAATTCGCATAGCCGAAAGAATTTGACACGAGCGCGCGGGCATGGTAGGATTTCCAACACTTGAGTAAGCGTTGCCGAATCAAGTAGCCGCGCGAATTTCTAGCGAGTTGCAGAAAGGTGGAACTGCGACAGTTGGCGCAAGCGAAAATCCAATTCGGCAGTGATGACACGATGTTCGGGTCATCACAACGCAACTGCGACGAGCAGTTTCGGTTCGCTCCCGTTATCGAGCCATTGAGGTTGTGACTCGATTGTCATTTCGAGCGCAGTGAGAAATCTCATTACTGGACAAGCAAGATTTCTCGCAACGGCGGCTCGAAATGACAACGCATGGCACAACAAACAAAGGTGGCACCGCGAGCGACGCTCGCCCTTTCGAGGGCGGGCGTTTTTGTTTCCGGTGACGAATTCATTCGTCAATAAAAATGTTACCCGATTATCTTGCGCCAGATTTGGAAATCGTCTTTATTGGTCTGAACCCCGGCACATATTCTGACAAAATGGGACACTATTTTGCGCGCTCGACCAATTTGTTTTGGACAGCATTGTACGAATCGAAATTGGTCAATGAAAAACTCACACCCCAAGACGACGTTCGCATGAACGAATTTGGGTTCGGACTCACCGACCTTGTCGCGCGTCCCACGCCGAACATTGACGGGCTCGCGCGCGATGAATTTGTCGCGGGCGGGAAAGTTTTGCGCGCGAAAATTTTAAGGTTTGCGCCGCGCATCGCGTGTTTTGTCGGCATCACCGGCTTTCGCCACGCGTTTAATCCGCGCGCAGAATTTGGCTCGCAATCCTCCCCCGTGTGGGGGAATACAAAAATTTTCATCGTTCCGTCCACCAGTCCGCGCAACGCCTATTATCGTCCGCACGTGATTGATTGGTTCAAGAAACTCAAACTCTTGAGCGATGCACTGCGCGATGAAAAATCTGCAATCTGCAATCTGTAATCTGAAATCTGCAATCTGCAATCTCACCGGAGGCACCATGAACGACATTCGACTCATCCGCGAAAAACCCGAAGTGATGCGCGAGGCACTGGCGAAACGCCAAATGGATACCGCGCCCGTTGACCGCATCCTCGCGCTGGATGAAGAACGCCGCGCGAAACTTTCGGAACTGGAAGCGTTGCGCGCGCAACGCAACAGCGCGTCCAAAGAAATCGGACGCATGAAAGAGCAAGCGCAACGCGAAACTATGAAAGACCAGGTGCGCGTTATCAATATCCAGATTGACGCGCTCGACACGCTCGTCGGTGAACTCGACGCGCAATTGCAAGAAGCAATGTACGAACTGCCAAACATCCCCGACGCCGATGTCCCAATTGGCAAAGACGACAGTGAAAATGTGGTCATCAAAACGGTTGGCACGCTGCGCGAATTCGCGTTCACACCGCTGCCGCATTACGAACTTGGCACAAAACTCGGCTATCTCGATTTCGAGCGCGGCGTAAAACTCGCCGGCACACGTTTTTACGTGACGAGCGGACCGCTCGCCAAATTGCAGCGCGGGTTGATTCAATGGCTGCTCGACCATCACATCGCGCGCGGCTATCGCGAATTTGGTTTGCCGTTCATGACCAAAGAAGAAATCATGCTCGGCGCGGGGCAACTGCCAAAATTCCGCGAAAATTTATATCACGATGTCGAACGCGACGCGTGGTTCGTACCGACGGCGGAAATCCCGCTCACCGGTTTGCACATGAACGACATCTTGAATGGCGACGACCTCCCACTGAACTACACCGCGTATACGCCGTGCTTTCGTAAAGAAAATCTCGCGGCAGGCAAAGACACGCGCGGCATCAAACGCGGCTTTCAATTCGACAAAGTGGAAATGTACAAATACTGCAAACCCGAAGATTCGGAACAGGAATTGCAAAACATGGTCGCGGACATTGAAGACATTCTCGTGCAGTTGCAAATTCCATATCGCGTCAAAGAACTTTGCACCGGCGACCTCGGCGCGAATTCGACCAAAACGTATGACCTCGAAGTGTGGGCGCCGGGCATTGGCGAATGGCTCGAAGTGTCGAGTGCGTCCAATGTGCGCGATTTTCAAGCCCGCCGCAGCAATATTCGTTTTCGTCGCGCGCCCGGTGCCAAACCCGAATTCGTTCACACGCTCAACGGTTCGGGTCTCGGCGTCCCGCGCACCATGATTGCGATTCTGGAAAATTACCAGCAAGAAGATGATTGGATTGAGGTGCCGCAAGTGTTGCGCGAGTATGTAAGGTTGGACGCCATCAAGTAGGGAACGTTCGCCGCAACGTTCCATCGCCGCAACGTTCCATCACCGCAACGTTCCATCACCGCAACGTTCCGTGCAACATCAACCGTAGGGAACGTTCGCCGCAACGTTCCATCGCCGCAACGTTCCATCACCGCAACGTTCCATCACCGCAACGTTCCGTGCAACATCAACCGTAGGGAACGTTCGCCGCAACGATCCATCGCCGCAACGATCCATCGCCGCAACGATCCATCGCCGCAACGATCCATCGCCGCAACGATCCATCGCCGCAACGATCCATCGCCGCAACGTTCCGTCACCGCAACGTTCCGTGAAACGTCAAACGTGAAACGTCAAATCCTGTGTCAAATCAAAAATCCGAAACCTTGAATCTAAAATTCGAGAGAATGGCGCAAGGGGGCGAGGCATTGGCGCGCGCCGAAAACGGACGCGTCATCTTTGTCCCCTATGCTATCGCGGGCGAAACCGCGCGTGTGGAAATTGTTGAATCGCGTCGCGGTTTCGCGCGCGGACGCGTGCTTGAAATTCTGGAACCCTCGCCGCAGCGCATCACGCCGCGCTGTCCCCACTTTCCGCCGTCCTTGGGCATTCGTCATTCGTCGTTCTGTGGCGGCTGTCAATGGCAGCACATTTCGTACGCGGCGCAATGCGAATTCAAAACCCAAATCGTTCGCGACCAATTCGCGCGCGTAGCAAAAATTCCTGACGCGCCTGTTTTGCCCATCATCCCTGCGCGCACCGAATGGTTTTATCGCAACAACATGCAGTTTGTCGTGAATGAGAACGGAGAATTATGTCTGCTCGCGCCGGATTCACACACGCGAGTTCCGATTCACGAATGTTTTGTTGCAGACGAACCGATTCGCGAAATGTTCAAAACGCTCGAACTCGATGCCGAAAGTTTTGACGGTGTCACCTTGCGCGCCGGTGAAAACACAGGCGAAAAATTTATCATTCTCGAATCCGACGACCCCGAAACGCCAGAGATTGAAACCGACGAAGCGGTCTCGATCGCGTTTCGTTCGGGCGACATGACGGTCCCAATTTTGGGGAACGAATTCTTGCATGAAAAAATCGGCGCGCGCGTTTTTCGTATTTCGCCCGATTCATTTTTCCAGGTCAACAGCGCGATGGCGCCAACGCTCGTCGAACTCGTGACCGAATTTCTCGCGCCGCGCGTGACGGATATTTTGCTCGACGCGTATGGCGGTGTGGGACTCTTTGGCTTGTCGCGAGCAGATAAAGTTTTGCGTGTGATTGAGGTCGAAGAAAATCCAAACACGGTCGAGGACGCAAAATCCAACGCGCAAGCTTTGAACAATATAGAGTTTCACGTCGGGCGCGTCGAATCCATTTTGCCCCAAATAGAATCCGGAATCGATATTGCCGTGATTGACCCGCCGCGCGCAGGTCTGGAACGCGCCGCGCTGGATGCGCTCGCCGCAAAAAGACCGCGCACCATCGCGTATGTTTCATGCGATACCGCAACGCTCGCGCGCGATGTGGCGCGTTTTATTGAACACGGTTATCGTCTCGAACGCGTGCAGCCGGTGGATTTGTTTCCGCAGACCTATCATATCGAGTGTGTGACCAAGTTGGTACTGTTGTAAAATAGCGCATATGGTTAACAAAGTTTGGCTGTACGTTTTGCGTAAATGCGCGGAACAGGTTGAACTTTTGGTTTTTGACCATATAGACGTTCAAGCAGGCACACAAATTCCCGCAGGAACGGTTGAACCAAACGAGGATATAGAAATTGCCGCACACCGCGAATTGTTTGAAGAAGCGGGCATTCGCGTCGAGACGTTGACGCCACTGGGGACGATTGAGCGCAATGGGTACGGGCAAGATGTGCGCGCACACCTTTTCGCGGCGATGGCACTTGCCAACGCGGCGGACGAGTGGGTTCATCAGGTCAGCGGCAAGGGTGAAGATGAGGGCATGGCGTTTCGATTCTTTTGGCTGCCGCGCGCGCAATGGCAAAACGTGTGGGGCGATTTCAAGTTGGGCTGTCCCGCGCTCGAATCGTTGATCTCGAATTCTCTGAACCATCAAATATGAACGCACAAGAACTCGTAAAAAAATACGCCGCCGGGGAACGCGATTTTTCCAACGCGGAATTAAAAGGCGCAAATCTCGCCGAAGCAAAATTGCGCGGGATTATTCTGCGCGGCGCGAATTTGGAAAAGGCGAATCTCGGGTGGTGCAATCTGGAACACGCGGACTTGTCCAACGCGATTCTCAAAGGCGCCACGTTGAACGCCGCGCATTTGCACAATGCAAATTGCGCGGGCGCGGATTTTTCGGATGCGAAAATGAAAACGTGCGGTTTGCGCGAAGCGAATCTCGAAAACGCGAACTTGCGCGGCGCGGTCCTCGTGGGCGCAAAATTGATGGGCGCCAATTTACGCGGCGCGAATTTGTCCAAGACGCATCTCGACGGCGCGGATTTTAGCGACGCGGACACCGAAGGCGCGGATGTGAGTTTTACTGAAACGACAAATACTGTGGGGCTGAAAATGTCGCAGGACAAAGTTTCGTTGAAACGGATTGACCGTTCGTCGTGAGAGGAGGCAAACGATGGGACAGACTTTTGAAATTGTAAAACCGTTGCCCGCCACGCCAGAGATTCATTACCCGGAAACGGATGGACAACCCATGGGTGAAACTGCATACCACATTCTGGCAATTATGTATTTGTTGAATGCGCTGCGGTACTATTTTCGCGCGGCGACAGATGTGTATGTCGGCTCGAATATGCTGATGTATTATGAAAAAGATGACAACAGCGTATTTGTCGTTCCGGATGTTTTCGTTACCAAGAACACCTCGACTGAGGAGCGCCGCGTGTGGAAAACATGGGCGGACGGGGTGCCAGCGGTCATTTTCGAAATGACCTCCCGAAGTACCCGCTTGCAAGATATTGCGACCAAGCGCGGGCTGTACGAGTTGCTCGGTGTACGCGAATACATTTTGTTCGACCCGCTCGAAGAATATCTTGAACCCCAATTGCAAGGATTTCGTTTGGTGGGGGACGAATTTCATCGCATCGCGCTTGAACCCAATGGCGATTTATTCAGCGCCGAGCTTGGTTTGTTCTTGCGGCGCGATGGAAAATTGTTGCGCGCAGTTGACCCCACTTCATTGACTCCACTTCCGACACTTGAAGAGGCGATGGAGCGCGCGGAGCAAGAGCAACAACATGCACAAGCCGAAGCCGAACGCGCAAATACAGCCGAGCAACAAGTGCTGCAACTGCGCGCCGAAATTGAACGTCTGCGCGGAGAGATTCAAGGCGATTGAACCAAAAGCGCCGCACCGAAAAAGTTTCGGTGCGGCGCTTGTACAGTATGACCATTCTCACATTTCCACATCGCGCAGCAATGTCTGCAGAATTTCGCGCGCCTTGACCGCCGCGCGCCCGCGATGACTGATTTTATTTTTTTCCTCTGACGAAAATTCTGCCAAATGCTTTCCCGTGTCGCCGACGATAAAAATTGGGTCGTAACCGAAACCATTCGTCCCGCGCGGCTCGAACGCGATTTCGCCTTTGCATGTTCCTTCTGTTTTCCAGACGCGCAGCACGCGTACATGCGCTTTGCCCATCTGCATTTCCTCGAACGGTTCCGCGTCCTGCATGACAATGACGCACCGAAAACGCGCTGTCCGTTTTTCGCGCGGCACCCCGCGCATTTTTTCCAAGAGGTACGCATTGCGTTCGGCGTCCGTTTTTTCATCCCCCGCATAGCGTTTGGAAAACACGCCCGGTTCGCCGTTCAACGCATCCACTTCCAGTCCCGAATCATCCGCGAGCGTGAGCAAACCGCTCATCTCGGAATACGTGATGGCTTTCAGGAATGCGTTTTCCTCGAACGTGGCGCCCGTTTCTTCTACATCGTCCGCGATGCCAACATCGTCGAGCGTCAACAGTTGCAGCGGCAAATCGTCCAGAATTTCTTGATACTCGCGCAATTTGCCGCGATTGTGAGTGGCAATGAGAAGCTTCATGGTGAAATGGACTGCTCTTTGGGCAGGTACAGAATAGAAACTTACTATCGCACTATCGCACGAATTTTGTATTTTGTGAAACCTTCGTTAGAATCGCCGCACCCTTTGACACAAGGAAGCTTATGGATTTCTCACGCGGGTTTTCGCTCGTCGAGCTGCTCCTCTTTTTGATTCTCGGCGTGCTGTTGGTTTGGATTGGGACGCTCGAGTATCGTTTGCTGCGCCTCACGCGCACCCTGCGCTACATGTTTACGGGGCGCACCGGCGGCGATTTGGAGCAAGTGCTCCGTGAGTACATGGAACGCATGGACCGTACGGATGAAACCATCAGACAGTTTAATCAGCGCGCGACGTTGATTGAACAAAAAGCGCCGTTCAATGTTTCACATGTCGGCGTCGTGCGTTTCAATCCGTTTGCCGACAAGGGCGGCGACCAAAGTTTTGCCGTCGCGTTTTTGGACGACCATCAGGACGGTGTCGTTTTCACCGGACTGCATTCGCGCTCCGATGTCCGTGTCTATGCCAAACCGATTGTCGGCGGGACCTCCACTTATCCCCTCACCAACGAAGAAGCCGAAGCCATCAACCGCGCGGTGATGAAAAAATAAGCGCGGCAGGAATATGCTATAATCGCGCAGCCATTTTTGAATGTGTAGGAACCATGCGTTGCGCGCTGATCATGACGGTCAAGAACGAAGCAAATTCGCTGCCGCGTTTGTTCGAGACACTCGCTTTACAAACCAAACAACCTGACGAAATCATTGTTGCCGACGGCGGTTCCACCGATAATACGGTGGAACTCTTGCGCGCCGCGTCGCCCAAGTTTAACTTGCGCGTGCTGGAATGTCCGGGCGCGAATATTTCGCAAGGACGCAATGCCGCGATTCGCGCGACGAACGCGGACCTTGTCGCGAGCATGGACGCGGGTGTGCGGCTCGACGCGCGTTGGTTTCAAAACATCACCGCGCCATTTTCCCAAACCGACGCGCCGGATGTCGTGAGCGGTTTTTTTCTTCCCGACCCGCACGGCGCGTTCGAGACGGCGCTCGCCGCGACGACATTGCCCGAACTGCGCGACATTTGCCCCGCAACCTTTTTGCCTTCTTCGCGTTCCATTGCCTTTCGCAAACGCGCGTGGGAAAAAATCGGCGGCTATCCCGAATGGTTAGATTACTGCGAGGATTTGATTTTTGATTTCGATTTGAAACGCGCGGGGTTTCGTTTTCAATTTCAATCCGACGCGTTGGTCTATTTTCGCCCGCGTCCCACGCTCGGAAAATTTTTCATGCAGTATTATTTGTACGCGCGGGGAGACGGCAAAGCGAATTTGTGGTGGAAGCGGCATCTCATTCGCTATGCCACCTATCTGTTCGCCATTCCGCTTTCGTTCGCACTCGTTTCGTTCGTGCCGCTCGTTTCCGTTTTGATGTGGCTGGTCGGCGCATACGCGTTGTTTGGTACGCCGTACCGTCGTCTATTTCATTCATGGCAGCCGTTGACGCGCGCGGAAAAAATCGCCGCGTTTCTTTATGTGCCCGTCATTCGCATCAGCGGCGATGTGGCAAAAATGATTGGCTATCCGGTTGGTGTAGCGTGGAGATGGCAGAGATGAAAATCGGCTATGTGTATTCTCCCATTTTTTTGATGCACTCGGCAGCGGGACATCCCGAAGCGCCGCAGCGCTTGGAAGCCATTATGCAGGTGTGGCAAGACACGCACTTGATTGACGATTTGGTTTTCATCGAGCCAACGCCCGCGAGTGACCAACAAATTTTGCGCGTGCATTCGCAAAAACATATCAACACCATCGAGTACGCCGACCGTCGCGGCGGTCTGCAAATTGACGGCGATACGTACATGAATGAATATTCGCGCGAGGCGGCGTACCTTGCGGCGGGCGCCGCGCTCAACGCGGTGGATGCGGTGATGACGGGGATTGTGGAAGCGTCGTTTTCGCTTGCGCGTCCACCCGGGCATCACGCCACGCGCGATTTGGCGATGGGCTTTTGCTTGTTCAACAACATTGCCGTCGCCGCACAGTATGCGGTGGACCGTTACAATTTGGAACGTGTGCTGGTGATGGATTTCGACGTGCATCACGGCAACGGGACACAGGATATTTTTTACGATTCGCCGAACGTTTATTATTTTTCGACGCATCGCTATCCGTTCTATCCCGGTTCAGGGCATTGGCGCGATATTGGCGCAGAGCAAGGACGCGGTACCACATTCAATGTACCCATGCCGCATAGTGTCGGGAATGAACAATTTGCGCGCGTGTTTGACGACTTGTTGTATCCCGCGATGGCGCGCTATCAACCGCAGCTCGTTCTTGTTTCGGCGGGGTACGACGCGCATTGGGCTGACCCGCTCGGCGCGCTGACATTGCTCGACGCGACGGGCTATGCGTACATGACGCAGGTGCTTCACGGCATCGCGCGAGAATTCGCCCAAGGGCGCATTGTTTTTGTCCTCGAAGGCGGATACAATTTCGACGCGCTCGGCTGGTCGAGCTATGCGACGGTGCAAGCTCTACTCGGCAAACGCATTGAACAAGACCCGGTGGGCGCACCGCCGCGCGCAGAGCGCGATATTACGGAACTGGTCGAACATCTGCAAGGGATTCATCAACTCGTCTGAAACCACCGCACTATTGCGTTATTCCACTAACGCATTATAATTTTTTCGTATGGCAGACGTTTTACTCCGCGATTCGGTTGACCAACTGCGCGCGCTGGTACGCGAGGGCAATTATTCGCAAGCGCTTGCGCTCGGACAGCACATCCTCTCGTTTTTCCCCAAACATATCGAAACGTACACCGTCCTCGCCCAGCTGAGTTTAACGACCAATGACCTCGCGGGCGCGAACGATTTATTGAAACGCGTTTTGAGCGCGGACCCCGAAAATGTGTTGGCGCTGGCGGGCATGGCGCTCATCAGTGAGGCGCAGGAAAAGCATGACGACGCGTTGTGGTATCTGGAACGCGCGTACGAAATCCAGCCCGCGAATGACGAACTCCGCAGTGAACTTTTGCGCGTGCGCGAAATGTTTTATGGCGCGGCGCCCGGACGGATTGAATTGACCGCCGGCGCGTTGGCACGCGTGTACGCGCGACAGGGACAATACGCGCAAGCTATCAATGAATTTCGACGGATATTGCGGAACGATTCCAAACGCTACGACGCGCGCGTCGCCCTCGCCGAAGTGTTGTATCGCGCAGGGCGCACGGACGAAGCCGCCCAAGTCGCCCAACAGGTGATGGCGGATGCGCCGTATTCTTTGAAACCAAATTTGATACTCGGCGCATTGTGGACAGAAAACGCGGTGCCCGAAGGGCAACAATTTTTGCAGCGCGCGCATCAACTCGACCCCGAACATCGTGTGGCGCGCGCCCTGCTCGGCGAACGGTTTGACGGCACTCACGCGCCGCGTTTGCCCGAACTCGGCGACCGTGCGGCGGGCGCGCCCGAACCCGCGCGCGAATCGGCGGAACCTTACGTGGTAGATTCGGAAACTGCGCGCGCGGTGCAAATGTGGAACGAAATCGAACGCGCCCAAGAAATGGACGCGGCGCTCGAGGAACCATTATTTGCCGACCCCGAAGCGTTGGAGCGCGTCGCGCAAGAACCGCCGCCATCCGCCGCACCACCGCCGCGCGCCGCCGAACCTTCCATTGACCTTGCCGCGCGCCTCGCCGCCGTAAGTGCCCCTGCGACGCCTGCCGTTGAAAGCGACGATGCAACGCTTCAAGAAATTTTGTTGGCGGAAAAAATGCAGACCGCCGAACAAAATATCGCGGCTCCCGCTTTGCCGGAAAACGCGCAGCTGCCGCCGGAATTGGCTGAACCGACTTTACCTGCGCCATCTGTGACGACCGAAACCCCCGCGCCTGCGCCCGCATCCAACGCCCCGCCCGCACCTCCCCAGCCCTCTACCAAATTTGCGGAACGTTTGAGCCGGGGCAAAAGCGGCGAAGGTCTTTCGACGGATGCCATTGCTGCCGCCGCCGCCGCGCTCGCCTCGAGCATCGCTCTCGACAAGGCGAATCAGCCGTCACCCACGCGCCGTGCCCATCCCGCAATTCCCAAAGTGCGTCCGGTGATTCGCGGGGCGCAGGAAAAATTACCTACATGGCTTTTCATCACCGGCACGCAAGCGCGTGCGCCCGCCTCATTTGAACAAGAGGCGCCATCAACTGCCGACCAAGGTGCGCCGACGCCCGCCGTCAAAGACGACCGTCCCGAATGGTTGGTAGAAGCGCAAGCCGTGAGCACACAAGAACATCTTGCCCCTGCTGTGGACAGCGAATTGCCGGATTGGCTGAAACCGTCCGCACCGTCTGAAAACGCAGTCCCGCGCGCGGAACCTCCTGCAGCGCCCGCAAATATTCCGACTTGGTTGAGCGACCAAGCTCCGCAAGAATCTCCGCCCGCGCCGGAACACGCCGTCTCTGAACAACCATCCGTCGTCGCGCTCCCCGAATGGTTGCAAGACGAAACGCCGACGACGCAAAACATCGCGCCCGTCATTCAAGCAACACCAACGGTTGCAGAAGATTGGACGAACGAACCGACAGAAAAACTTGCGGATGAATTTGCCGGCAAGACCGCAATTGAAAACGAATTGACGCCCCTACGCGCACACGACACGCGCGCAACGGTTGAGGCGCCGAACGCAGCCGATGGCGTCGAAATTCCTGTACAAGCGGCGGGACCCGAAACACAACCTGCATCCGTTTCCGAAACAACAAGCGAGCTACCAAGCGAAACTCCGGCGGAACAAATTGCTCAAGAACGCGCGCCGACGCAAGCGATGCCCGATTCCGCGACCATGCTGCAAATGGCGCGCGACAAACGCGCGGCGGGCGATTTGAAAGGCGCATTGGAATTGTATGAACGTGTGATGCACCGCCGCCCCAATTACCTGGACGATGTGACGAACGATTTGCAGGAAATCATTCAGAACGAAAACGCGCCGACGAGCGCAAACCGCTTGCTCGGCGAAGCATACGCGATGGCGGGACGCTTCAAGGAATCCCTCGCGCAATATCGTATCGCGATGGGCAAATAATTGTTTGTGTAAAACAAGCGCGGGCAAGTACGGGACCGGTTTCCGCGCTTGCCCGCGTTTATCGCAATCTCAAATTTTGGAGGCATTCATTGCAACGCACACTGGTCATCATCAAGCCCGACGGCGTACAGCGCGCGCTCACGGGAAAAATTCTCGCCCGCTTTGAGGAACGCGGTTTCAAAATCGTCGCACTGAAAATTGTTTCGGTGGACACTGACCTCGCCGAAGCGCACTATGCGGTACACAAAGGGAAATTTTTCTATCAAGGACTCGTGGATTACATCACGTCCAGTCCCGTCGTCGTGCTCGTGCTGGAAGGACACGAAGCCATTGGCGCAGTCCGCAAAATGGTCGGCGCGACGCGTCCATGGGAAGCCGAAGCGGGAACGATTCGCGGCGACATGGCGCTGATGGGTTTGCGAAATTTGATTCACGCGTCGGATGCGCCCGAAACCGCCGCGAGCGAAATTGCGCTGTGGTTCAAGCCGGAAGAATTGGTCGAGTATACGCGCGAGCTGGACAAGTGGATTAACGAGTAAAAACCTTCGAGGTCAAAAGACCTCGAAGGTTTTTTTAGGCGCGCGGAACCTCTATGGGTAAAATTGCGTCTTGATGATAATTCGTTTTCACGTTGAACATTTGTTGATGCGTCTACAGATACGGCTCGGGTTGGCAATTTCCGGCGCGCTGGTTGCGTCTCTTTTTCTTTGCACTCCTTTTTCGTTGCACGCGCAGACTCCCTCCAACACGTTTCAAGCAACGTACTTTGCCGGGCGAACTCTACAGGGCGCGCCGTTGCTCACGCGTCTCGAACCTGTTGTGAATTGGACCTACGACGAAGGCGGTTCGCCCGCCCCCGGCGTTGTGCCTACGACGGACTTTTCCGCGCGTTGGGAAGGTTGGTATTCGATAGACCGCGCGGGCAAGTGGACGTTCACTTTTACCTCAGACGACGGTGGGCGCGTCTGGCTCGATAACGACCTCGTCATGGACATGTGGTACGACCACGCGCCGCTCACGCGCGCGATTTCACGCGAATTGACGACGGGTTTTCATTTATTGCGCGTCGAATATTTTCAGCACACCGGCGGCATGACCTCCCAATTGACGATTACACCGCCCGGCGTTTTTCCGGATTGGATGGGCGAATACTTTGACAATCCGTACCTCCTCGGCGAACCGCGCTTGCGCGTCAACAACGTGGACATTAATTTCAATTGGGGCGCGAGCAGTCCTGACCCGCGCCTCGCGTCGGATAATTTTTCCGTGCGTTGGACGCGCATATACAATTTCGCGGCGGGCAATTACACCTTTATCGCAACGGCGGACGATGGGATTCGCGTGTGGGTGGGCGACACACTGGCGATTGACGGCTGGGTCCCGCAGCAAGCGCGCACGTACTCGAAAACACTTTATCTCGACGGAACGTATCCATTGCGCGTGGAATATTTCGAGCAGGGCGGCGAGGCGGTGGTCAATTTTGCATTTCAAGCCGCGAACGCGTCCGCCTCTTCCGCAGCCAACGAAAACTGGCACGGACAATTTTTCAACAATGTCAATCTCACTGGGCCTGCCCTATGCGAACAAAACAACTCCTCCATTCGTTTCGATTGGGGAACGAATTCGCCGGGCTGCGGCATCGCCGGACAATTTTTTTCCGCGCGCTGGGAATCCACACCGCGCACACCCGCGACCGGATTTTACACAGTCTATTTAACCGTTGATGATGGCGCGCGCGTTTTTGTGGACGACAAATTGATTTTGGATGCGTGGCGCGAACAGCCGCCCACGAATTATTCGACGACGCTCTATTTGAATGCGGGCTTGCATAATTGGCGCGTGGACTATTTTCAAGCTGTCGGCAGCGCGCAGATTTCGCTCCAAGTGGTCGCAGGGGTTATGCCGCGCGCAACAACATTGCCGCCTTCCAATGAGCTGGTCGTAGATGCGCTCGGCGCGGGCTGGACCCAAGGCGGCAACGGCACAGCATGGCGCGCGGCGTCGAACGGTTATGGCGGCAGCGCGTTGGTGACAAGCAACAACGCATTCATTCAGCCGCTCTACAATTGGGGCAGGTGGTATCCGCCATTGACGCAGGCGCGCAATTATCAAGTGCTGGTCTATATTCCTGAAAAGCTCGCGACGACAAATAACGCGCGCTATTGGATTTTTCACAACGGGCAATTCGATGCAGTGGCGCTTGCGCAGGCAGCGTACAACAACGCATGGGTCTCGCTCGGCACATTTTTTTTCAACGCGCAAGGCGGTGAATTTGTATCGCTCTCGGATGTGACGTACGAACCATTCGGTGCGACGACGCTGGTATACGACGCCGTGAAATTCGTTCCACAATGAGCGAGTTGTGGTAAAATCATTTCACTCCGCCGCAAATTGAAAAATCCCACATTTTTCATCCATGGCTGACCAAGAATTTCAACCCTTTCACTCGTTACCCTCACGCAGACGAAATTCCACGCGCACTAAAAATGCGACGCCTGTCGCGCGTCCCGTCGCGCCTCCGCCGCCGGACCTGACACCCGAAGCGCGCATCGAGCTGCGGCGCGCGCGGCGCACGGCGAAACGCGGCGCGCCCAAAATCGCCGCGCCGTTGTTGCTGGTTGCCTTTGTCGCGCTGTGCATTGCGGGCGCGTTCTTGGCGTACCAATTTTATTTGCAAGACCGCGCCGTGCCGGGCGTGCGCGTGTTGGGCGAAGAAATCGGCGGGATGACGCGCCCGCAAGCGGACGCGCGCATCCGCGAAAAATTAGGCGACCCGAATGTTTTATTACAGCGTTTTGGCGGCGAACAAATTATTTTGCGCGACGGCTCGAATGTTTATCGCGCCTGGCCCTGGGAACTTGGCTTTCGCAGTGATTTGAAACCCGCGCTCGATGCCGCATTTCAAATCGGACATCGCAGTGATTTCATGCTTTCATGGATGGAACAAGCGCGCGCCCTCGTGCTCGGCGCGGATGTGAACGCGTCGTCCGCGTTCGACGACACAGTGGCAAAGCAGTACGTCAGCGTGCTCGCTTTACAAATTGACCGTCAGCCGCGCGACGCATCGTATCGTCTGGAGGGAACGAAGTTAATCGAAAATCCCGCGCAGGCGGGACGACGTTTGGATGGTGAGGAAACGTTCAAACGTATCAAGGCGTTTGCGGCGAACCCGGTAGGTATGGTCACTTTGCCCGTTCAAGAACTCGCGCCGCACGCGGTGGATGCCGCGCGCGCACAAGCGCAAATCAACAACTTGCTCGCCGCGCCGCTCGTGCTTGAATTTCAAGACCGCGCGTGGGCGATTGACCAAGCCGCGCTCGCGCAGATGCTGACGCTCCAGCCCGTTTCCAACGCGGATGGTTCGTTGAGCTACAAAGCGGTGTTGAACCAGGATGCGCTGCGTGCCAAAGTGGAGGCGCTCGCGCGCGAAATCAACCAAGCGCCGCGCGACGCGCGTTTTCATTTTAACGACGGGACTTTGACACCGACGGTAATGAGTCAAGAAGGACGCGAACTCGACATTGACGCGTCGGTTCAAGCGATTGCGACAAAATTTCAGCAAGCGACGGCAATCTCGCGTGTCCATGGCAACGCGTCGCCCGATGTCTCGCCCATCAATGCGCTGCGCGCGAATACGATTGAACTCGCGGTCAAGGTGACGAAACCGCAAGTGGACGCGCGCGACGCGCCGAATTTTGGCATCAAGGAATTGGTGTCCAGCGGCACGAGCAATTTTTATCACTCGATTCCGAACCGCATTCAAAACATCAAGACCGCGCAAGCGTCGTTCGACGGTGTGGTCATCCCGCCGGGCGCGACCTTTTCGTTCATCAAGTATCTTTCGGAAATCGTGGAAGCGAATGGCTATGCTGACGCGTACGTGATTTTTGGCGACCGCACCGTATTGGGTCCGGGCGGCGGTGTGTGCCAAGTTTCGACGACAATGTTTCGCGCGGCGTTCTTTGCCGGCTTTCCCATCACCGAACGGTGGGAGCACGCGTATCGCGTGGGTTACTATGAACCGCCCAAAGGTCTGGACGCGGCGGTCTTTGTGCCGAGCGCGGACATGAAATTTGTCAACGACACGCCGAATTATATTTTGATTGAACCGGTCTTTGACGAAAAGAATCTGAAACTGACGTTCAATTTCTATGGCACGAAACCGAACGGGCGCCAAGTGAAAATGACCGAGCCCGTCGTTTCGAATCCCGTGCCGCATCCGCCCGCAAAATATATTGACGACCCAACTCTGCCGCGCGGGACGACCAAGCAAATTGATTTCGCAGTGGATGGCGAGGACGTGACGCTGTATCGCGAGATTTATCAAAACGACCAACTCGTCTTGCGCGAAAAATTTTTTAGCCACTATGACCCGTGGCAAGCGATTTTCTTGCGCGGAACAAAGTAAAAAAAACTGCGCCGTACCATGCGGCGCAGTTTTTTTTTGTATCCCGTGAGCGACAGACCCATACGACCTCGAACAAATTGGGAAATGCTTTACCCGGCGCGCAATTTTTGAAATGTCTTGCGCCATAAAAAGTGTGGCAAGCGACGTAGTCCTTTGCCGACGACCGCGTGATAATCCATATCGGCGTGTGCGATTTCTTCAGTAAAGTGTTTGAGGATGTTGGACTGCGCGTAGGTTTTCAGCAGCGTAACAGGCATGCGATAAAAGACCATGCCCAAGCCGCCCGCGTAGCGATAATCGCGCGTGAACTCGCGTTGAACGTGCGCGGTATATTCCGCGAAATCAAGCTTGCCCGCGTCCAAGCCGCGCGCGATATGTTCGGCTGCCAGTCCCCCGCTTTTGATTGCCGCGTAAATGCCTTCCCCTGAAAACGGGTCCACCAAATTTGCCGCGTCGCCGGCGAGCACAACGCGCGTACCGCTCACTTGACGCCGATACCCGCCGAGCGGCAGGGTGTGCCCGTGCAGCGCGATTTTTTTCGCATGATGCAAAGTCGGCTCCGACGCGATGTATTGATTCAACAACGCGCGGAAATCCAACTTTTGTCCGTAATGGACAAATGCGCCGACGCCGACGGAAAGATGTTCCGCTTTGGGAAAAATCCACGCATAGCCAAACGGCACCGCGCCAAAATCGAAATGCCACACGCCGCGCCAATGTTCGACGGATTCGTTGGGCAATTCCATTTCCGCTTCGAGCGCGGCGGCGAGGCGGCGTTCACGATGCAAACCGGCGGCGCGCGCGACCAAGCCATTCGCCCCGTCCGCGCCAACAATCACTTGCGCGCGGAATTCGTCGCCATTCACTTGTACGCGCACGCCATCATCCGCAATGTCCACGCGCGTGACCTTTGACGCATCGCGAACTTGCGCGCCCGCCTTTGCCGCATGCTCGGCGAGCAGCGCGTCAAATTTGTCGCGCATGACGGACCAGCCGACGGGCGCGCTGAATTGAACCGGGAAACGAATCTGGTCGCGAAACGCGACGGACGCGTGTGCGATGGTGTCTTCAATCGTGGGCGAAAAATCGAGGTCGAGGACGTTCTTGACTTTGGCGGTGACGCCGCCGCCGCACGGTTTATAGCGCGGCAGTTTTTCTTTTTCGAGCAAGAGTGTTTTCACGCCCGCGCGCGCGAGATGCCGCGCAGCAGTCGTGCCGCTCGGTCCCGAACCTACAATGATTACGTCGTAATCGAACATTTATGATTTTTGATTTATGATTTCCGAATCACGGACGCGCGCTCAAAATCATAAATCGTAAATCCGAAATCAAAAATCATCCCCCCAAGTATTGCAGTGCCGCGCGCAATTTGTCTTCGAGCGTTGTTCCTTGCACGGAACGCGCGGCGCGCTGCGCTTCGGCTGCGCTGTATCCCAAATTGATGAGCGTGGCGGCAACTTCGCCGTCGAGCGGTGAGAGTTCGCTGATTTCTTCGCCCACTTGGACTTTGCCCTTGAGCTCGAGAACGAGACGCTGCGCGGTTTTTTTTCCGATGCCCTTGATGCCGCCCAGAATTTCGAGATTGCCTTGTCCGATGGCGTTGCGAATTTCGTTCGGCGGCGCGGAGGAAAGAATTCCCAACGCGACTTTGGGTCCGATGCCCGATACGCTCAACAACATTTCGAACAAATCGAGTTCGTCTTGGGTGGCAAAACCAAAGAGGGACATGTCATCTTCGCGCACGTGCAGATGAGTGTACAGTTCCGCGTGCGTTCCCAAATCGCCGAGCGAAGCAAGCGTCGTAGTAGGAATACGCACGCGATAGCCGACGCCATTCACATCAAGGAGAATGGAATCGGGCAGGCGTTGGAGCAGCACTCCGCGTAAAAATCCAATCATAATTTTTAACTCTGTGACTCTATCAGTTCGCGCAAGCGCGCGCCTTGCAAATGACAAATGGCAATCGCCACCGCGTCCGCCGCGTCATCGGGTTTTGGCACATCGTCGAGATGAAGCAACATTCGGACCATTTGCTGCATTTGATGTTTGTCCGCGCCGCCGTAACCAGAGACAGCTTGTTTAATTTCGTTCGGCGTGTATTCGGTGAGAGGAATTTTTGCTTGCGCGACGGCGAGCATGGCGACACCGCGCGCATGTCCAACCGAAATCGCAGTGGTGATATTGCGCGCGAAAAAAAGTTTTTCAATCGCGGCTTGGTCGGGTTGATACTCCCGAATCAATTCCACCAAGTCCGCGTGAATTTTGACGAGGCGTTGGTCGAGCGGAGTTTTAGGCGGCGTTGAAATCGCGCCGCAGGTGACGAGTTCGTAATCATCACCTGTGGCGCGGACAATTCCATAACCGCAGAGCGCGGTGCCGGGGTCAATTCCTAAAGCAATCAAGTAGCAGGTATATTGTAGCAAGTAGCAGGGCGTTCACTTGCTACCTGCTACCTGCTACCTATTTATGCCGTCGCCTTTTCAAATTCTGCCAGCGCTTCTTCGGTGATGTCGAGATTGGTGATAACTTTTTGCACGTCGTCGAGTTCTTCAAGTTCCTCGATGAGCTGCATCGTTTTCGCCGCGTCTTCAGGACTTACCGCAGCGGTGTTTTTGGCGATGAGCGAAATTTGCGCGTCTTCAATCGGGATGTGGCGTTTTTGCAATTCTTCGCGGACGGGGCGCAAATGTTCGGGCGCAACGTACGCTTCCACATGTTCATCTTCGGCTTGAATGTCGTCGACGCCCGCGTCAATCAATTCCAATTCCAAATCTTCCGCGTTTTTTTCTTTGACGGGTATTGTAAAAACTCCGCGCTTTTCAAACATCCACGCGACGGAACCTGCGGACGCGAAATTCGCGCCCGCGCGTGTAATGACGCGGCGCACTTCCGCCGCGGCGCGATTGCGATTGTCGGTGAGGACTTGGACAATCAGTGCCGCGCCGCCTGGACCGTACGCTTCGTAAGAAATATCTTCGAGCTGTCCGCCTTCGCCCGTATGCCCGAGTCCGCGTTGAATCGCGCGCTCGATATTGTCTTTGGGCATATTTGCACCGCGCGCCTTGTCCACTGCGAGCCGCAAGGAAAAATTCGCGTCGGGGTCGCCGCTGCCGCCTTCGCGTACGGCGATGGTGATGTCACGCGCGTACCGCGTAAAGATTTGTCCGCGCTTGGTGTCGTTCACACCCTTTTTGCGCTTGATTTGCGCCCATTTACTATGACCAGACATTGTGGACCTCCTCAGACCAGAGACCTGACAGGTACTTGGCGCGCGAGTTTCCGTTGGCGCGTTCGCGCTGTTTTGTCGCGCCCGCGCCATAAAAACATTGGATGCGGAAACCTGTCAGGTGTTGTACGCGACAAAAAACACGCTGGCTATTTATTCGCAGGCGCGAGAAATAGCAACAGCGTGTCGCTCGGAGGTTTGCGTAAACGCAATCCGCGACGTTGTTGCGGCTTGAATAAAATTGCAAACGAATTCATTGCATTTTGATTATACCACGCGGGAAATAAAAGTCTGAAATTTATCTTGACGCGCGCGTCACGAAAATGATATAATTCCAGCACATCGCGACCGGTTCGAATCTGCGTAAACTTCCTCGTTCGTCTCGTGTTGGCCGTTTGATTGCCTCCGTATAAACAATCCACGATGGTTCATCCCCCGTACAAGAAAGGAGCCGCCGATGAAGCCGGAGCACCGTTCTATAGAAAGTTTCCGCATTCGCGTTGTCGTCACTGCCACGCTCGCGTTGGTCGGACTATTGATCTGGGTTCTCGCGCGCCAACCGCTTGGCGCCGCGACCAGCCCCGTTGCGGGTGATCACTTGCAAGGGTCGAATGTCGCACAAGCTCCAACCCAAGTCCCAACGCCAACCTCAACCCCGCTCCCGCCCGGCGCGACCGACCCCATCGGTCCGCCGAGCAGCTATACCCTTTTCCCAGACGATGAAGTGTGGGTGACCACCATCACGCAATACACCCAATATGCTCAAGATGTGGTAATGCCCGGCGCGACGCTCAATATGACGGGGACGATTGCGCTGAATGATGGCTACGATGATATGGTGGGTTACTTCGTACCAATGATTTTTGCGACGAGCGGGCGAATCACGACACAAGAGTATGACCAAGTAGTGTACGCGCGGCGCGACAGCGGCGGTCAATCCGCAGACTTGTTCCTAAACGATCGAATGCTTTTCGACCCCGTTCAGACCCAATCCACCTATCTCGGTCCGCAGGTGGACGGCTATATTGATTTCTTGGCGCTCGCCGCAGGAGACCTGGACAAGCTTGCCGACAGCGCAGGCAACAATCATGATGAAGTGGTCGTCGTGTACAACGATAATCTTTCCGCAAATACGCCTGGCTTGAGCATGGTTGTCTTTGACTATACCGACCCTTCAACGGCGACGAGTCACACGCCGATTGGTTTTGCGCAGCTGAACGATTTTGTCACGTACGACAGCAACTTGACCAATGTCCTTCCAATTGACACCATCGTGGATGTCGCAATCGGCGATATTGACGCCGACGGCATGAATGAAATTATTGTTGCGAGCGTACCGGCGGCGAACCAATTCGTGCTCAGCACTTTTCGGTACACGAACGATGGCTCTGGCAATCGCACCATCACGTTGGCGGCGACCAACACGTTCTCGCCGCCGGCGGGGGGAACCTATATGGGCGGCAGCATCTCTGTTGCCACGGGCGACCTCAACGGCGATGGCGCGGCGGAAGTGATTGTGGGACTGGTCGTCTACAAGCCCGAATCCGGTACGAAAGCGAATGTGAATCACGGGTTTGCGATTTTTTCCAGTGACCCGAATCTCGTACTCTCGCTTCAAGGCACGCCGCAGTTCGGCGGATTCTATGAGATAGTCAATGTTTCGCTCGCGCCCAAAGTCAAGGTCTTGACCGGCATGTTCAAGTATGACCCGCCGAATGGATTCAATTTCGGTCAGTCGCAATTTGTTTTCGTACACAACAGTTCGGATGGGCACCTCAAATTCAATACCTATGCGGCTTCGAACGACTTGCAAAGCGTTTCGTCATTGTACAGCGAGGTTGACATCTCCATTTCAACAATGGGAATGCAATCGTATTCCGCTGTCGCGGGCGAATTTCGCGGTGTGGGCGACACGCAAAACCCGGTCTGGTCGGTTGCTTATCTAACTTTTCCGTACGAGACCGTTGTCGAAGATATGACCATCGGCTTGATTGATGTGGTCGCGGGCAATGTGACCGCGACGACGCAGGTCAAGAATTATTGTGCGGGGTGCGTGGGCGACGGCAATGTCGGGACGCGCGTGCCGCTCGTCGCGTTCGATTACGACGGCGATTCTTTTTTTCTCGGCTCGCCGATTCAATTGACGGTGGAACAAGTTATCAACACGGATACGATTTTGTACGAACCGCCCAAGCACGCGTTTTATGACAGCAATCCCAACGCGACGAATAATTATTCGCCAACGTATCAAATCGTCAACGTGAGCCGTTACGCGAATTTCAATATCCAAATGACCGACAGCAATGGCACCAGTCTCGCGAGTTCCAGCACCGACAATTCGAATTGGAGCATTGGCGGTTCGGTCGCCGTCTCGGCGCATGCTTCGGTGGAAACGGGCGACGCGGAGGAAGAAGGCGCGAAAATTTCAGTCGAGGACACGGACAAGTTTGGGTACACGAACGACGACATCTCTGCCAAAACAAAAAACTATTACAGCTCGCGTACCGTTTCGTACGCCGCAAGTACCGACAATGACGATTGGGTGGCGGGACGCGCGCAGCTATTTGACATCTGGCGCTATCGCATTTACGGCGTGGACGCGACGGACAATAACAACAATCCGACCAATGGATTCTTGGATTACATTTTTCCGGGACCGACCACAATGTTTCAAGGCGGCGGTACGACGATGGACTGGTATGAACCCGAACATGAAAACGGCAACATCCTCTCGTACCCACAATTGAGCGCATCCGATAATGGGTTTTTCAATCCGCCCGATTTGGGAAGTTTCCAACTGCCCGGCGGTCAGACGTACAACGGCGCGCTGCTCTCGAATGACTTGGAAACGTACGACAGCGACAGCAGCAACAAGAGCATTCAATTCAATAGCTCGCAAGGCACCAATACGTCACGCACGTACTCGCACACGCTGACCGAGAGCGTGGATGTCAAGACCTCTTTCGACGCGTGCGAGAGCGAAGTTCTCGCTACAGAATGTGCGGGCGGCAGTATTGACCTCTCCTTCAACAATAGCAACAGCTGGAGCAACACGACGACGAGTACGACCACGACCAACAATGCAGAAGGCATTACCTTGAACATTCCTGCGGGCAGCAACGATCAAGCATATTCGTTTACACCTGTGATTTACATGTCGCAAGACGGAACGTTGAAAGCGGCGCATGCTGTCGTTCTCCCCGCGCCCGAAGATGTCTCTTATTGGGTGGACATTTATGGGCAGAAATCGGACCCCGCGCTCGCACTGCCAAAGCGATATAGCTGGCAGCAGAACGCCGACAATTTTTTCGCGTGGTTCGTCGAACAAGACGACGACCGCAAACTGATTCGCGGCTTTTCCATTATTGACGCCAATCAGAATCCCATCTCTTCGCAGTACGACAATATTCCGAGTTCAATCCCCGCAGGCGAACAGGTTTTGCTGCAAGCGAATGTGTACAACTACAGCGTGAGTCAACCAATCCCTTCGCCGCTCCAAGTGCAATTTCAAATTGTGCAGTACGATGCAGGCACGGGCAATGAAGTGGGTTCGCGCGTCACGCTCGGTACGGCGACGATTAATACAATGCAGCCGCTGCAAGTCGTGCCCGCGCAAATCAGTTGGAACACGACGGGCTATGGTCCTGCCACACCGTGCGCGTCCATCGAGTATCGCTTTATCGTCACGCTCGACCCGAACAACACGATTGACGAATTGTACGATTCCGAAAATCCGAATCAGACGTACACGTGGGTGGACAGCTTGAACGTCACGCACTATCTCAACGGCATTGACCCGGGGCAAAATAACGAGGGTTATAGCTACATCAACGTCACCGCGCCGAATCCGAACGGAACGTGTTCCCCCGGCTTTGACGCCGATGTGTTCATGAAAAAATCGAGCGTAGCGATGCTCGAGACGAATGGAAGTTTGGTGACGAAAAACGCGACGGCGCTGCTCAATCACCCCGTGCGCCTGCGCTTTACAGTCAAATCGAATACCCCGCACGGACTGTACAGCTATTTGATGGTCTATGACGGAAATCCCCAGCACGGCAAGTTGATTGCGATGAAGCGAATCCACAGCGGCAGTCCGAAGGGGAGTCACGTGTGGGTAGATTGGACGCCGACGACACCGGGCAAGCACAAAATCGTTGCCCAAGTCCTAGAGCGTCGTTTCGACCCCGTGCATGGAAACAACCACGATGGTTTGCGCGTGGATGTGACCGCGTGTGGCGGGAACCCGGCAACGCCGACCTTGCTTGCGCCGAGTACCGGCAGCATCTTGAATCATCAACGACAGTTGTTGAAATGGGAGGCAGACTCGTGCGCGACGCATTACCAAGTGGTGCTGCGCAAGGTGACGGCAAAGCGCCCCCTCGTTCTCAAAGAAACCGCACTCGCCAACACCGCATTGAAAACACCAGAACTCAAACAAGGTGCAAAATACGTGTGGCGCGTGCGCGCGTGCCGCGTGAACAAATGCAGCGATTGGAGCAAACGCTCCCGTTTTGAAATCGCAAAAGAATAAATGAACCGAGGACCTCCCACAATGACAAGTGTGGGAGGTCCTTTTTCCTATGCTAAAATGCTAATCTCGCTTTCATCTCTTGCTTTGGCGGCTGGAGTACAAAGCGCGTTGCCTTTATGAATTCTCGTCAAAAACGTTGGATTCTCGTCCTCGTTGTGCTCAATCTAGTCATTTCTTGCGCGCTCGCCTCTGCGCTGGTGCTCCAACGGAACGTGATTCGCCAAACCCTTGCGGATGTCACAGGTGAAGAAGATTCCTCGTACCAACTTCGCGCGTTGGGATTCCTTGCACTGTCTCTTTTTCAATCGCCGCGCGAGACTGGTGATTACGCGCCGATGCCGTACACCGATATGCCGCCGTTCGGCGTGAATACTTTTTTTGAGCAAGAGGTCGAGGAGGCAAAAATTCGCCAGAGCATGGAATTGATTCGCGACGCGGGTTTCAAGTTTATTCGTCAAGAATTTCCGTGGGAAGATTTGGAACCAAATCGCAAGGGCGAATTTTATGACACCAAGTTCAATCATCCGACGTGGGACAAGTATGACCGCATCGTGGAATTGGCGAACGAGTACGATTTGGAAATCATCGCGCGCCTCGACCATCCGCCCGCGTGGACGCGCGCCGATGGAAATGCGCGCGGAAATTTCGCGCCGCCCGATGATTTTGAAAATTATGGCGATTTTGTGAACGCGGTCGTTTCGCGTTATCGCGGCAAAATCAAGTTTTATCAGTTGTGGAACGAGCCGAACATTTATCCCGAATGGGGTGAGCAAGATGTCAACGCGAACGATTACACGCGCCTGTTGAAAATTGGTTACGCAAGAGCAAAAGAAGCAGACCCGAACGCGGTGATTATCAGCGCAGGACTCGCGCAAACGTTGGAGACGGGTCCGCGCAATGTGAGCGATTTGATTTTTCTCCAGCAAATGTACGACGCGGGTGCGAAAGATTATTTCGATATTCTTGCGGTGATGAATTACGGCTTGTTCACCGGACCCGGCGACCATCGCGCGGATGCGTCACGCACCAATTTTTCGCGTCCCGTTCTGGTTCGCGAAATCATGGTGAAAAATGGCGACGCGAACAAACCCATCTGGGCAATGGAAATTGGTTGGAATGCGCTACCGTCAAGTTTTGAGAATGCGCCGTATGGACGTGTGACGGAACAACAGCAGGGCAGGTATGCAGCACAAGCGTACCAACGCGCGCAAAGCGAATGGGGATGGATGGGCGTAATGAATTATTGGTTTTTCAAACGCGCGTATGACAATGAGCGCGAGCAGCCATTTTTCTATTTTCGCTTGTTCGACCCCGATTTCACTCCGCGCCCCGCGTATGAGGCGATCAAAAATTACACGCCCACCGCACGCTGGCTCGGCAACGGCTTTCATCAAGAAACAAATTGGACGCTCGAATATCTTGGAGACTGGAGGAGCGGAGACTATGGAAAGCAAGTCACTGATAGGTATGCGATTGGAATCCCGAACGATATTATGCGCTTTACCTTTCGCGGCAATGCGGTAGAGCTCGCGCTCGCGCCGAATCCGTATTATGGAATCATCGAAGCGCGTGTGGATGAGGGCGAATTTCAAAAATACGATTTGCGCGCGACGGACGCAAATTCTGAACATCGCGTCACTTTGGCGAAAAATTTACTGCCCGGCGAACATCGTGCCGAAGTGCGCGTCCTGCAAGGGGAATTGTGGTTGGATGGAATGGTAGTGAAACAATCGAACGATTGGCTGTTGGCGCGGTTGATTCCTATTGCGCTGCTCATTCTGGTAGGTGTAATGGGAATTTTTGGATGGCGATTCATTTTACGCGGAGGATAAATGAAAATCAGCAGATTCGATTCCGGCGTCGGCAGACGCGTGGCTGAATATGGCAGTCAAAATCTCACCATCTCGCGCATTGCCCATCTGACGCGCGAAGCGGTTGTGCTGTGCATGGTGCTGGAAGCGGAGGGGCAAGTTGGATTCCATCAAGCGGTGCAAAATCAATTGTTTCTGGTTGTAAACGGCGCGGGTTGGGTGCGCGGCGCGGAGGAAGCGGAAGTCGCGATTTCGGCAGGCGAAGCGGCATTTTGGCACGCGGGCGAATGGCATGGCGCGCGCACCGAACAAGGATTGACCGCGCTGGTGTTCGAGGGTCCGGATGTCACCGCGCTGGAAACGAGCGCCCCAAGCTGAGGTTTCCGCAGTCATGGCTTTTGCAACACACTCTCGCCCGCTGTTTCGTCTCGCGCGCTCGTATGCGGCGCAAGCGATGGACGGCGCGTGGCTCTCGTGCAAGAATTACATCTGGCTCTTGGTCACGCTTGCCGTCGGATTTTTTGTGCGCGTGAACGAATTGGGCGCGCAGAGTCTGTGGAACGACGAAGGCACGTCGGTGGCGCTCGCCCAGCGGAGCATCTCTGCGATTGTGAACGCCGCCGCGCGCGATATTCACCCCCCCCTCTATTATCTCTTGCTCAGCGCGTGGATTCCGTTCAGCGGTATTGGCGAATTTGCTGTACGCTTTCTCTCGGTCTTGGCGGGCGTGTTGGTCATTGCGCTCACGTTTCGCATCGCGCGCGAATTTTTTGACCAGGATGTTGCGCTGCTTGCGGCAGTCTTGTCCGCGCTGAACCCGTTTCAAACATATTATGCGCAAGAGACGCGGATGTATATTTGGGTGACGTTGTTTGTGTGTTTGTCGGTGTGGGCATTGATAAAAATGTTCAATCCACCGCGTGAGAGAACATCGTCGGCAACACGGGGCATTCGCCGCCGCACCGCGTTTTGGTTTCTCTACATTTTTGCCACGCTCGCCGCGCTGTATACAAATTACTATGCGTTCACGCTGCTCCTTGTCGAGAATCTCGCGTTCGTCGCGTGGCTGCTATGGGCGTGGCGCGCGCGTCGAACGGGCATCGGTCATTCGTTCCTCTTTTGGTTCGCCGCACAAATTTTGATTGTGCTCGCGTATGTGCCCTGGCTGAATTTTGCGCGCCAGTCGCTCACGAGTTGGCCCGGCATCAGTGAACCGCTGACATTGTGGGACATGGCGTGGCGCATCGTCAGCGCGTTTGCGCTTGGATTCGACCAAGTTCAGGTTGTCCAGGTGGTCTTTGTCGCCGCATATATTTTATTTTTCGTTGGCGGGTTGCTGCCTTCGCGTGATTTATTCACCCAAAGCGTTTGGGGCATCGTCGTCTGTGCGTTGTGGGCGGTTGTGCCGCTGCTCGCCATGTATTTCCTTTCGTTAGCCCGCCCCGCGTACAATCCGAAATTTTTGCTGCTGGCGACGCCGGGTTTTTTGATTTGTGTGGCGCGCGGCGTTTCGGTTTTGTATCCGGGTTTGTTTTTGCGCGAGCGCGCGCCATATGCGACGATTCACGATCCACTCAAAACGCGTTTGACGCGGCAGTGGGTGAATACCGCAAAAATGCTCGTGGGCGGATTGTTCGCCGCGGGGCTTGTGTTGGCGTTACAAAATTTGTACGGCGACCCGCATCTGCAGCGCGACGATTATCGCGGCATTGTGAATTATATCAACGCGGTGGCGACAGAGCGAGACGCGGTTTTGGTGAACGCGCCGGGGCAAATGGATGTGGTGCGTTATTACTATCACAGTCCCGCGCAGTTGGTCGGTCTGCCAATTGGGCGTCCGATACAGCGTGAGGCGACGCAAACCGCATTGAATGAATTGTCCGCGCGCGAAAATCTGTACGGAATCTTTTGGGCGACGGAACAAGCCGACCCGGAAAATTTAATCGAACGCGTTTTAGCGCAAACGACGTACAAGGCGCGCGACGAATGGCACGGCAATGTGCGGTTGACCGAATACGCTCGCGCGCGCGCGTCGCGAACAGTTCAATCCGGCGTTTCGTTTGGCGACGAAATTCTTTTGCGCCGCTATCTGCTGGACGCCAAGCCGCTTGCGGGCGGGGATATTCTGCCATTCGAATTGGTTTGGATGGCGCAGAAATCGCCATTGCCGAATTACAAAATTTTCGCGCATCTGCTGGACGCGAACGGACGCATTGTGGCACAGCGCGACAGCGAGCCGCAAAACGGATTTGCGCCCACGAGCCAATGGAAAACCGGCGTCGAGGTCTCTGACAAAGTTGGCTTGCTGATTCCGCCCGGCACCCCGCCCGGCGCGTATTCGTTGGTCATTGGTGTCTATCGCGGCGATAGCGGCGAACGTTTAACGCGCCGAGACGGTTCGGACACTTTGATACTCGATGCGATAACAATCGGCAAACGCATACTGCCGCGCGCGGCGGTCTTTGCCCAGTCCATCCCAGCGGCTGTGTTTCGAGAGGTGGCGCTGCTCGGGTATCAAGTGGAACGCATCGAGTTTGCGCGCGGTGAATTCATTCCCCTCGTGCTATACTTTCAAGCGTGGACAAAACCAACCGCCGATGCTCAAATGGAGGTGCAATTGCGCGACCAAGGTGATAACGTAATTGCTTCCGCGCGCGCATTTGAGAATTATCCCACCACGCGGTGGGATGCGGAGGAAATTGTGCGTGATGTTCAGACTCTGAACATTCCACTCAACGCGCTGCTTGGCGAATACAAAATCGTCGTAACGGACGGCGCGCAGACATTTGAGGTCACGCGCGTACAAGTGCGCTAACAAAATCGAGGCGGACGATTTGTCCAATCTCTGAGCGCGAGTCTCCAGTCTTTATGTACTTAGGCAGAAAACCGCAACGTCTCCCCTGGCTGCGCAGCTGTTTGCTGATTCTTGTAATCGTCATCGGCACCGCGTACGCGAGTTTTCTATTGCTCGCGACACGCGGCGTCTATGTCGCACCGACATCACTGCTCCCCGAAGCGCTGCAACCGACAGCAACCGTGACGCCCACCCCAACCGAACCTGCCATCAACATTGTGAATCGCGCCGACGGTTATTTTCAAAATGGGCAGGTGGACAAGGCAATTGCGGAATATCGCCGCGTGATTGAACTCGACCCGAACAATGACACCGCGCTGGCGCGTTTGGCGCGCCTCTTGATTATTCGCCGCAAGTACGCCGAAGCGGAAGAGAACGCGCGGCTCGCTGTCGAATTGAATCCGGATGAAGCGTACAACAGCGCGGTGCTCGGACTCGCGCTCGATTGGCAAGGACAGTACGACGAAGCGCTGCCGCATAATTTGCGCGCGATTGAATTGGACGAAAACAATGTGTACGCGCAAGCGTGGTTGAGCGAACTGTATTCTGACATCGGTCGCGTGGACAAATCGGTGCCCACCGCGCGGCTCGCCGTTCAACTTGACGACAACAATTGGGAAGCGCATCGCGTGCTCGGCTATGCGTACGAAACATCCGGTAAATATCGCAACGCGATTACGGAATATCAGCGCGCGATTCAGATTCAACCAAACTTGGGATTCTTGTACGTCGCCGCCGCGCGCAACCTGCGCGCGATTGGACAATATCGCAACGCGCTCGCGTTGATTCAACAGGCGATTCAAGCCGACCCGAATTCTGCCGAAGTGTATGATGAATTCGGGTGGATTTATTATTTTCTCGGCGACTATGACGCGGCGATTTCACAACTGCGCCGCGCGGTGCAAATTGATGATTCGTATGCGCCGGCGTACGGACATTTGGGCATTATTTATTTTGTGCTGCAAAATTGGGAGCAGGCGGTGCCGAGTTTTGAAAAAGCCATCGCGTTGGGCGGCGACCGCGCGGAATATTATTATTCGTTGGGACTGTCGTACGTGAATTTGGACAATTGCCCCAAAGGACGCGAGTGGATTGATAAAGCGTTGAATGTAAACGCGGAGGATACCGCCGTGCAAGCGGCAGAAGAATATTACAATGAAAATTGTTTGGGCAGTCAAGCGCCGCCGACACGCAGACCTGCAACGGCAGTGCCGCAGCCGTAAAGAAATTCGACGAAAAAATTCGTGACCAACGTCACGAATTTTTTCGTCGGGTATCTCACACCGGCGGCGCTTTGGTGTCGCGCTGTTCCATCTGCTGCACCACTTTGGCGACTTCTTGAATCGCGACGCGTTGTTTGCGATACAAATCGCTTTCGCTCATCGCGAGTTTCTGCGCGATTTCGCGAATTTTCATTCCCTGAATCACTTTGAGTTCAAGAATGTTGTACAGCACCCATTCGGGCGCGGTCAGCGAACGCGTGCCGTCGGGGCGCAGTTCTTCGATGGCTTGAACGAGAATTGCGCGCAGCGCACGCGTCGGATTTTGGTCGTACTCGTCAAGCGATTGCTGGACAATGTTCAATTGCAAAAGCGGCGAGTGTGTCAATTTTGGTCCGCCCCAATAATGCGCGAGCGCGTCCTGCACGGCGCGGTTGAAATCGGGCGAAGCGACCAGTTCCTCTTCGACACGTTCTTTGGCGGTTTCGCCGACCACGCGCGGTTTGGCTTGCACGCGCTGTAACGCCTCCACCTGACTGCCAATCTGTTCCAACGCGTCAAAGACATTTTTCTGTAACGCGCGGTCTTCGAGCGCCAGCTCGGCTTGCAGCGCGAGGGCGTCAACGAGTTCGCGTTCGTGTTCCGTCAAATCGGGCTCCGCTGAACGCGCGGCGACGCCGATAACGCCGACGAGCGCGTCGCCTCCATTGACCTTGAGCGGATAGAGCCAGTAATCACCGTTCGCGAAAAAATGCGGCGCGTTCTCGCCGTTGGTGAGAGAGGGGGGGGTGTTTTGTCCCGCCAGAAATTTTTGAATCGGTTCGCGTCCGCCAACCAATGCTTCGAGTTTCCATTCGTCCGCATCGGCTGCCAGCACAAAGCCATTTTCCACGCGCAAGAGGTCGCACATTGCCGCGAGGATGTTTTCGAGAATTTGGCGCAGGTCGCTCGTGGTCAACAAACGCGCGTCGAGCTCTTGAATCTGTTTCACTTCGCGCCGGTTTTGCCAAAAGAGCAAACGGTCCAGATACGGTTTGCTGCGGCTGATGAGCATTTCAAAAACGATGATGCCCACAATGACCGTCGCGGCGAGCAGGGTTTCACGATTGAGCTGCAACCAATCTTCAATCGTCGGCACAATCGCGAGCGCCGTGACAACCCCGACTGCCACAATGGGACCGCGCAGAATAAAGTGAATAAACTTTTGTTTGATGATGCGGTCGGATTGGAGCGCGCCTTGATACGTCACGGTGTATGCCATCACCACGAGCATGATAATGAGCCCAATCGTTCCAAAAAATGTAAGCAGGAGTAGAACGATGGGCGGCATGAGCGCGGGAAAACCCGAAAAGACCAGATAGGGAAAAACTCCGAATGCGGGCGCGAGGAACGCAAAACCCAAGCGGCGCAAGCGGCGGCGTGAGGTGGGCGTCAGCGTGCGCCGCCGCGCGAGTTCGATGTTGTAAATCCCCCACGCGGTGGTCGCAAAGAAATAGATGGCAAAGAGATAAAAGAGCGGACCCGCGCGCAGTTGGGTGGCAAACGGATAGTTAAAGGGTGTGCTGACGACGAGGTTGGTGAAAATGACGAGCGCGAGAAAAATGATGCCGACGACATAGGCGGCGCCCGTCGCAAGGCGACGCACGCGCGAGTCGTAAAACGTGGAACGCAAGACTGCGTTGGAGAAATGCAGATACGCGGCGGGAACGAATGCAATGCCAATCCACTTGAAGCGCAGCCACACTTCGGCGGACTCGAGCGTTTGGGTGCGGAGCAAGAAAACTTGTCCGACGTAGACGATGGCAACAAAGGTGAGCAGCGCGCTAAAGCCGCGCTGTACCGGATTGCGCCAACTCGCAGGAAAGAGCCACAGTAAAAGGGCAAAGGTGATAATGACGAGTGCAGCGGCGAGGAGAAAATTCAAGAGCGAAAAAATCTGAAATAACAGGTCGAACATACTGCAAGTATATCGGTATTTTTGCAAAGAGTGAAAAAAAAACGCTTGCAAACAGATTACCGAAACAACGCCATCGAATTGGCGCGGAGTGCCGACGCTTTATGGTTTAACGGTAGCCCAAGAGCAAAGTGAAATAAAAATACGCAAAGGTCAACGGAATAAACATGCTGTCGAGACGGTCAAACGCGCCGCCATGCCCTGCAATCAGGGTGCCCGAATCTTTGACGCCGAGATTGCGTTTGATGAGCGATTCCGTGAGGTCGCCGGCGGTGGTCAAACAGGCGATGATGATGCCGCCGGGGAGTGCTAACAGTACAGGGATTCCATAAATCGAACCGAGAATGGTAAATGCAAGCGTGCCCGCGACGATTCCGCCCACCGCGCCCTGTCGCGTTTTCTTGGGGCTGATGGAGGGAAAGAATGGGTCTTTGCCCCAAATCCGTCCTGCCAGATAAGCAAAAATATCCGTTAGCCACGTCGCCAAGAGTGGAATAAACAAGAGCTGCACACCATTTTCCAAATTACGCAGGGCAAACATGTACGAACCCAAGACGCCGATGTACATGACGCCCAACACCATGAGCGCCCAATCCAACAAAAACCCCTGATGATTTTTGCGCGAGAGTTCCCACATCGGCGGAAGCGAAATGATGGTTACCAAAATCAGCGCGGTAAAGTCGTAGGGCAGAAAAGGTTTCAGCGACGCGTTCAAGAGCAAGAGCGCAATCGCAACAAGTGCGGGAATCCACAGTGGTCTGTGACTGCCCAAACGGGTCATGTTGAAATACTCGTATGCGGCAATCAACATGCCCACGCCGTACAGCGCCAAGAGCGCCCATCCGCCGAGCCAGACGGCGAGGGCGGCGAGAACGACGAGAATGTTGGCAGAGATGAGGCGCAAGAGCACGGGAACAAGAGGCGGTCAGGGTCAACGTCATGGCGAGTCAAGCGAGAACCCGTTTCCCGTGCTGAAAGGATTTTCGGCTTGCCTCGCCATGACCAATTCAAGGTTTCAAAACTTTGCCAAAACGGCGTTCACGCTGACTGTATTCCAGCAGCGCTTTGTACAATTCCGCTTTGTCGAAATCGGGCCAGTAGGTTGGCGTGGCATAGTATTCCGCATACGCGGACTGCCAAATCAGATAATTCGACAGACGCATTTCGCCCGCTGTCCGAATGACCAAATCGGGGTCCGGTGTCTCGGCGGTGTAGAGATAGTGCGTAAACAATGCTTCGGTGATGTTTTCTACCGGCACTTTGTCGGCGATGATGCGCTTGACGGCATCAATGATTTCCGCGCGTCCGCCATAGTTGAATGCGACGTTGAGGGTGAGCCGCGTATTGTTTGCCGTTAACGCGACCGCGTCGGCAATCAGTTTTACCAACTTGGCGGAAAGGTGGTCAGTGCGTCCGAGATGGCGAATGCGAACACCGTTCTTGTGCAATTCGGGTGTCTCGCGCTGGATGGACTGTTCGAGAATGGTCATCAAGCCGCGCACTTCGTCGAGCGGACGATTCCAGTTTTCGGTCGAAAAGGCATAAATGGTGAGGTACTGAATGCCAAATTCCACCGCCGCGTTCAAAAGCGGACGAATGTTTTCGACGCCTTGACGGTGTCCCATCACGCGCGGCAACCCGCGCGCCTGTGCCCAGCGTCCGTTGCCGTCCATGATGATGGCGACATGCGTGGGGATGCGCGTGAGTTCCGTTGGCGGAGAATTCTCTTCGAGAACAGCAGACATAAGGGGGACTAGAGATTAGAGATTAGAGAAAGTTGGGAAAATTCCAATCTCCAATCTCCAATCGTTATACAGCCATCACTTCTTCTTCTTTTTTCGCGCTGACGGCGTTTGCTTCGGCGACGTACTGGTCGGTGAGCTTTTGCAAAATGTCTTTGCCGCGCTTGTGCTCGTCTTCCGTAATCATTTTCTCTTTTTCAAATTCTTCGAGGTCTTTCATTCCCTGATGCCGGATGTTGCGAATCGCGACGTGCGCTTCTTCGTTGCGCTGCTTGACGAGTTTGACCATCCTTTTGCGATTCTCTTCGGTCATCGGCGGCAAGGGCAGGCGAATAATTTTGCCGTCGTTGTTGGGCGTGAGTCCCAATTCCGATGCGAGAATGGCTTTTTCAATCGCCTTGATGGTCGAAGGGTCATGCGGTTTGATGGTGATGAGTCGCGCTTCGGGAACGGAAATGGTGGCGAGCTGTTGCAGTGGTGTCGGTTCGCCGTAATAGTCCACTTTGAGCGGCTCGACAAGCGATGGGGACGCGCGTCCGGTGCGCATACTCTGAAAATCGTGGCGCATTGCTTCAATCGCCTTTTTCATTTTGAGTTCTACTTCGGATTTTACGTCGTCTATCATAATTGAGGTATCAGGAAGCAGCTAGCAGCAGGATAACGCGAGTCCTGCTGCGCGCTGCTTGCGCGCTACTTGCCAATTACCGTTCCCACGCTTTCACCCATTACAACGCGTTCGATGGCGCGGTGGTCATTGAGGTCGAAAACGATAATGGGCAAATCGTGTTCTTTGCAAATGGTAATTGCCGTGTCGTCCATCACGGTGACTTGTTCCGACAACAGCGCGTCGTTATACGAGATATGGTCGAATTTTTTCGCGTCGGCGAAACGATGCGGGTCCTTGTCATAGACGCCATCCACTTTGGTTGCTTTGAGCAGAATCTGCGCGTTGATTTCTTGCGCGCGCAGTGCGGCGGCGGTGTCGGTAGTGAAAAAGGGATTGCCGGTGCCGGCGGCAAAAATGACAATGTAGCCTGCTTTCAAGTGATGAATGGCGCGGCGGCGGATGTACGGTTCGGCGATTTGGTGCATTTCAATCGCGGTCATGACGCGCGTTTCAAAGCCGCGTTTTTCCAGTGCGTCTTGCAGCGCGAGGGCGTTAATCACCGTCGCCAACATGCCCATGTAATCGGCGGTGGCACGGTCAATTTGTTTGGCGTAGGGGTCATTGCCGCGCCAAAAATTGCCGCCGCCGATGACAATGGCAATTTGAACCTCATGGTCTTTGACGGCGAGAATTTCATCGCTCACCAGTGCGACCATTTCGGGGTCAATGCCTTGTTCGCCGCGCCCCGAAAGCGATTCGCCGCCGAGTTTCAAAAGGATGCGGTTGTATTTGGGTTCATTTGCCATGCCTTCTCCTTGAGATTATACAACAACGTAAATAAAATTTGTCGCGCGCCATGTGCCAAATCCTTTGCAACGCCGCACAGCCCAAACTGACCCGCGCGCAAAATTTTTTTGGCTCACTCTCCGGACAGGCGAAAAAAAAGGGAATTGAGAGATTTCATTGCCCTCATTTCCCTTTGTTCTTGATTCTATTCTTCACCTAACACATAGCGGGTGAATCTTCGCACGACAATTTTTTCGCCGGTCTGTGCGCTGGCAGACTTGACCACTTGCTCCATCGTCTGCTTGTCGTCCTTGATGTAGGGTTGATTCATCAACACCGTTTCGGCGAAATATTTGTCGAGTTTGCCCGACACAATTTTTTCGACAATGTTTGCGGGCTTGCCTTCCGCGAGCGATGCGTCAGCGAAGGTTTTCTTGTGCGCTTCCAATTCCTCTGCCGGAATATCTTGGACCGAAACGTACTGTGGATTCATTGCCGCGATTTGCAGCGCGACCGCGTGGGCTGCTTCGCGGAACTGCGGTGTGCGCGCAACGAAATCGGTTTCACAATTCAGTTCCACCATCACGCCCACTTTACCGTTGTGCACGTACGTTTCGATGATGCCATCTTTGGCAGTGCGTTCCGCTGCTTTTTTGTCCGCTTTGGCGAGACCTTTGGCTTTGAGAATGTCCAACGCTTTGTCGAAATCGCCGCCGACTTGTTCCAAAGTTTTTTTGGCGTCCAAAATGCCCGCGCCGGTTTCTTCGCGTAATTTTTTAATCAATTCAGTTGCGGTTGCCATCATTCACCTTCAGTCTGCGCTACAGGTTCGGGTTCCGTTTCAACGGGCGCGAGCTCGACCGTTTCGCCTTCGCTCAGCAAATCGGAATCGCCCGGTTCAAACGACAATGCTTGTTCCAATTCGGTTTGCAGCTCTGCGCTTGCGCCTTCTTCGAGCTGCTCGGCGGCGACGACGCCGCGAATATTTTTGCCCTCGATAACGGCATCGGCGATTTTCGCCGTGATGAGTTTGATGGCGCGAATCGCGTCGTCGTTCGCGGGAATGGGATATTGAATCGGGAACGGATTGCTGTTGGTATCACACAGCGCGACGATGGGAATGTCGAGCGTGGTCGCTTCGTCAATCGCAATCGTTTCGTGCAGCGTGTCAATGATAAACAACAATTTGGGCAAACGTTTCATTTCGCGCAGCCCGCCGACGCGCATTTCGAGTTTTGCCAATTCGCGTGTCAACAACAGCGCTTCTTTTTTCGGCAGCTTGTCCAGTTCGCCCATCGCCTGTCGTTCTTCGAGACGAATCATGTAATCAATCCGCCCGCGAATGGTGCGAAAGTTGGTGAGCGTGCCGCCGAGCCAGCGATTGTTGACAAAGGGCATTCCGCAACGCACTGCTTCTTGCTGTACGGTTTCTTGCGCTTGCTTTTTGGTGCCGACGAAAAGAATCGTCCCGCCTTCCGCGACGTTATCGCGCACAACTTTGTACGCCTCTTCGAGGCGCTGCATCGTTTGTTGTAAATCAATAATGTGAATGCCGTTGCGTTCCGTAAAGATGAATTGCTTCATCTTGGGGTTCCAACGTCGCGTGCGGTGACCGAAATGAACCCCTGCTTCAAGCAGGGATTTCATGGGGAGAATACTAGCCATGTGGCTCCTTTGTGTTATTGCGCCGGGCAGGTTGCGTTCTCGGCAACACCAAGCGCCTGCGACAACCCACATTGCGACGCGCATTGCATTTTTCGGGCGCAACACACACGTCGCGGAGAGGTGTCTGGTTGATTAAATTCCGTCGCAACGAATTGCTTCGTTCACACGGCAACGACTCGTTATTTTATGCAAAATTGGAAATTGGGCAAGCTTCGCGTCACCGCGAATCTGACAAGCGAATCGAATTCGCAGCAACGCATCGCAAATCGGCCTTCGCCGATTAGTGAACGCAGGTTCGCTTGGCGCTGGGTGGCGATGCCGTGCATCGCACGCGATCTTGAATCGCCCGCCCCCAATGTGAATTGCACCCGTCACCGCAAAATACTCAACGCGCGTCCTGCCAGTACCACAATAATAATCAGCGACAATAAAGCTTGTGTCAGCATCAACAATTTTGCGCGGTGCGTCAGCGGAAGGGTGTCCGTCGGACCGAACGCGGTGGTTGTGGTAAACGCGAGAAATAAATAGTCCACATAGCCCGGCTGCCAATGCGCAAATTTCGGCGTCGAGAGACCGTACTGGGGAAAAAGAAAATCGCTCGGTTTGGGAATCGTAGGACGGTCAAGAATCGGTTCGGCGTCTATCACCCAATACCACAACGAATAAACGAGGATATTTATCAAGCCAACCGCTATCGTGTCGCGAATCAACCCCACTGCTTGACGCGAGGTATCCGATGCGAGCGAGATGGTCAGAAACGCGACGCTCACCAACAATTCAATCGTCAACAACGCCAGACTCACCACCAGCGCGCGGCGCAGCATCCTGCGACGGTCGAGCAGCCAGAAAAGAATGATGGGCACCAGCACCAAAATCTTGACCCCCAGCCAAATCTGATTGGTCAACGCGATTTCCAAATCGCCGCGCAAGTTGCGCGGGATAGCATGTCCAATCGAAATTTCTTCGGCGAGCGTGTTTTGCAGCAAAATGATGAGCACCAAAATCAGCAGAATCCAAATCGTGAGATTCAGGCGCGAGAGAAAGGATTTACGGAATGTGTCCATAAATCCATTATATTCATTTTCCGCGTGGCGAAACCACCCTTTTTCATTTTAGCCGTTTCAGCGAATGGAATTCGCGCTCTCAATAAAGTTCAAATCGCGCAATGATTCGTAATGCGGAGCATTTGCCATTTTTCAGTCGTGAAATTCTATTTCATGCGAGATGCGCAATAAAGTTCAAATCGCGCGGCGATTCGTAATGTGGAGCATTTTGCCATTTTTCGATGGTGAAATTCTATTTCATGCGAGTTGCACAATTTCAAATGCGTTTGCCCTACCCCGTTTTCATTTTGACGCGCGCGCGCAACTCGAAATATAATCGCGTGCATGAGTGACGCATTGCCGCTTCGCAGTGAGCCCAAGACAGGATTGTTGGTTGCCCCCGACGCGTTGGACACACCGGGGCATCGTCGTTTCATTCGGTACGGCGCAAAATTTGCCGACTGGTTGATTCACGCGTTTTTTGACTGGCGCATTTCGGGCACCGAGCATGTTCCCAAAACGGGACCGCTGCTTGTCACCATCAATCATCTTTCGGTGATGGACGTGCCGACGCTCGGCACGGTGTTGATAAAATTGGGTTGGCAGCCGGGTGTGAACATGTTCACCATTTCCAAACAAGAATTGTTCGAGAAACCTATCCTGCCATTCTTGATGGGACAACTCGGCATGTTCCCCGTTTATCGCAATCAAGTAGACCTCAACGCGATGCGAACGATTCTCGCGATTTTCAAACGCGGCGCGCTGCTCGGCATCGCACCCGAAGGCGCGCGCAGTCCGACCGGACATTTGCAATTGTTTCAACCGGGCGTGGCAAAGATTGCGATTCAAAAAAAGATTCCGATTTTGCCGGTTGGCTTGGTGGGCATGGAAAAAGTTTTACCCATCGGCGCGAAACTGCCGCGCCGCGTGCCGATTGAGATTCGCTTTGGGCGCGTGTACGAATTGAGCGAATACTATGGCAAAGAATTGACGCCCGAAGCATTGGAGCAGGCGGCATGGGAGATGCGCGCGCGGGTTGCCGAACTCTTGCCGGAATGGATGCGCGAATTGCCGCCCGAAGGCGCCGAAACGCGTTTTGGCAGTGTTCTCTCGGCGAGTCACGCGCGTCCGTGACGCGGTGAAAAATTCTCGACGGGCAAAAAAATCGCAGTGCTCAGCACTGCGATTTTTTTCATGCGCCCTTGGCGCTCGCGGCAAGAATTGCCTGGTCGGCGCTCCAGAAAAAATTCTGTTCGCCAATCTCTTGCGTCAAACGGGAACGGTCAAGATATTTTCTCACCGCCGGTTGGACCGCGCAGAGCAAAAGTTCGCCGCCGTGTTTCCTTTGGCGCTCGTGCAGTTCTTCGATAAATTCCAAGCCGCTCACATCCATCAGCGGCACGCCGCGCATCGAAAGAATCACAATCGGTATCGGGTCGCGTTCCAAATCCTCGGCGGTCTTGCGGAGCGTTGCTGCCGCGCCAAAGAACATCGGTCCTGTGAGATACGCGACGCGAATATGTTCGTGCGCGCCGTTCAGCTTGATGCCGCGCGCTTCCAAAATGTCCACATCCACATCGCTCAACGAAATGTCAATCGAACTGATGCGGTTGATGAAAATCATCGCGCTCAAGGCGACGCCAATAATCACTGCCTGCGTCAAATCCAAATATGCCGTCGCGAGCATCGTCAGCGTGAACGCGGCAAGCGCACTTTTGAAACGATGTCGCAGCATCCAGCGAATTTCACTCCATTCGTTCATCCGCAGCGCGGTCACAATCAAGACGCCGGACAATGCGGCGAGCGGGACTTGCCCAATCACCGGCGCGAAAAGAAATGCCGCCGCGAGCATAAAGACAGCGTGGAAAATGCTGGTCAAGCGCGTTTGTCCGCCGCTCGCCACGCCGACGCTCGAACGCGCAATCGCCGCGGTGGCGGGCACGCCGCCAAAGAACGGAATCACAATGTTACCTATGCCTTGCGAAATCAATTCTTGGTCGCCGTCCATTTTTTTGCCGGTCATGTTGCCTGCCACCGCGCCGCATAATAAGGATTCGATTGCGCCCAACGCGGCAACGCTCAACGCAGGTACTATCAAGTCGGGCAAACGTTCAAGTGTTTGCGGACTGAACAAAGTCAGCGGCGCGAGGCGATTATCCAAAAGCAGTGTGCCGGGAATATCGCCGATGACAGGTTCTCGCAATTGAAACGCGACGACCGCGAGCATCGCAAGCGCGATGCCAATGAGAGAACCGGGCACGCGCTTGGTCACCGATTTTGGCAAAAGGAACATTGCCGCGATGACAATGCCGCCCGTTAGCACCGTTTGCCAATTTGGCGCATAACCGCCTTGCACAATGTTCCACAGTTTGAGAACGGCGTTCTCGGCGGCGGGCGTTTTCACGCCGAGCAAGTTGTCAAGCTGCCCGACAAAAATAATAATGGCGATGCCGCTGGTAAAACCGGTAACGACGGGTCGCGGGATAAAAGAGACGATGCGCCCCAAACGAAAAATCCCAATGAGAAAAATCACCACGCCCGCGAGGACGCCGACAAGCCAAATTCCATCGAGTCCATATTTTCCTGCGAGCACAATCAAGACCGCGCTCATCGCCCCCGTGGGTCCGGAAATTTGATACGGCGCGCCCGACAACGCTCCAATCAAAAAACCCGCCAAAATCGCGGTAACGAGTCCGGCGGCAGCATCCGCTCCGGACGCGATGCCAAACGCGAGGGCAAGCGGCAGCGCGACGGCGCCGACGGTAACCCCCGCCAGCAAATCTTGACGCAAGGAATGTGCGTTGTATCCGCGAAATTCTTCGCGCAGCAGATTCAAGAATGAGAGCTTCAATGTATCCTTCCTCACAATAAAGTGACCGCGTGCAAATTTATTTGCACGCGGTCATTGCGTGTTGTAATGAAAAATTTGACAGAGCCGATTTCTATTTTGTTGCTTGCTGTTGTGTTTGCCGCCGTCGGTCCATCGCGGCTTTGAGTACGCGCGCAAAATCGCCGCGTTCCGTCTGTGCGCGAATGCTCAAATTCTTTCCGTGAATGCGTCGGCGCAATACAACATCGGGAATCAACGCGATGCGGAGCGGCAGCTCCTGCGCGCGCGCGTACCAGTCCAAAAATTCACCCATCGTATACTCGGCGCGAAAGTGTCCCACACGTTCGAACGTCGCGCGGCGTAACAACATTGCCGTCACCATCAGCCCCGGCAGCGGCTTGGGCGGACACACATAGCGCGCGCGGTCTGCCGCGGGCATGTCCGGACTGAAAAAATTTTGCACGTGCCCGAAAACAATATCCGGCGCGGGTTGTTGTCGGAAAGCAGCAAACTGTTTTGCCAAACGCCCCGGTTCCCAAACGTCATCCGCCGCGCAGAACGCGAGCCACTCGCCTTGCGCGGCATCGAGTCCCAAATTCATTGCCGCACCCACGCCGCGATTCGGTTGGGAAAGCACCGTGACGCGCGCGCCAAAACGCGCGGCGACTTGAGCGGTATCGTCTGTTGAACCGTCGTTGACTATGATGACATGCAGCGCGGGATAATTTTCAGCGAGGACGCTGGCAATCGCTTCGCCCAAATAACGCGCCGCGTTGTACGCGGGAATGATGACGCTGAGGGATTCTGCGCCGCTCATGTTTGTTCCTCGGCGCGATAACGCCGCATTTGATTGCGCATGATGGCAAGCAGCTCGTGATTGTGCACGGGCGCGGCGCGAGGCGAAGTGGACAAGTTGTTGGCGTGGATGCGTTTGTGCAGCAGCACATGTGGGAGGACTGCGTAAGGTTCGTGTGCGGCGGTGAGACGCGCGAGCCACTCTACATCCGCCGTGATGGCAAACGATTCGTCAAACTTGCCGGTGCGCGCGTACAAACTCTTGCGTGCGAGAATGGCTTCAGGCAAGAGCGCGGCGTGGGTGCCTTGCAACAGTTCGACGCGAAATGCGCGCGGCGGCGTTTCCCCATCAATCAAAACGAATTTGGTCAAGCCAAGCACATATTGAATGGCGGGGTGTGCGCGCAGATAGTCTACCTGCATTTGAATTTTGTCGGCGAGCCAAATATCATCGCTCGAAATCATTGCGATAAATTCGCCGCGCGCGAGCGTCAGACCTTCGTTGAGCGCGTTCCACATCCCCACTCCGCTTTGGCGCGCATAGCGCACGGACGCGAACGATTTGGCAATCTCTGCTGTGTTGTCCGTTGAAGGTCCGTCTATGACGATAATTTCGATGGGGGTGTAGGTTTGTGTTTCGACGCTCGTCAGTGCTTGATTCAAAAAACGCGCGGCATTCAAAACGGGCACGATGACACTGACGAGTGGTCGGTTGGTTTCGCGGTGCACAAGTTCCATCGCGTCCTCAACTCTTGCGCGCAGGCCAGCCGCTCTCGTCCACTTCGTGTATCGGGTCCAGCATCAAGACTTGCTGCATGTCGGTAAATTTTTCGAGGATTGGCGCAGTGAACGGCAAACGTTGCGCCTGTTCAGTCGGAAGGGCATTCGACGCGTTCACGGTTTCAGTGGTCGCGGTAATCAATTCTTCTGCCACCAGCTCGGCCGTCAGAGTTTCAATCGCTTGTTGAATGACGTCGAGCGGGGCATCGAAATGCGCGGCGAGGTATGCGTTCATTTCTGCCAAGCTCGCGCCTTCGACGACGAGGCGCCAGATTTCGGCGCCCACTTGTCTGAGCCCATAGTACGCGCCGCTCTTGAGATTGACAATGACAAATTCGTCCTCAAATTTTTCGTCAATCACTTCCGGACGATTCACGCGAAAACGGGTATCATCGGACATTTTGTGCACTCTCCAAGTTTGGTTTAAAGGATTCAGCTTGCAGCGCAACAAGACCACGCGCGGCAAAATTATTTTTCGACATCTACCGCGTATTTTTTCAACTGCTCGAGCGTGACCACTTGCAGTGCAGCACGATGCGTGGCGCGCAACACAACCGGGGGCGCGACGCCTGCATCGAGCGCCTCTTTCCAACGGTCTACGCAAAGGCACCAGTGGTCGCCTGCTTTCAAGCCGGGAAAATCATAATCGGGCGCGGGGGTGCTGAGGTCGTTGCCCATCTCGGCGCTGAATTTCAAAAACGCATCGGTCATTTGCGCGCAGACCACATGCACGCCAACATCTTCGGGACCGGTGTCGCACGCGCCATTGCGATAAAATCCGGTGAGCGGGTCGAGACAACACGCTTCCAAAAATCCGCCTAAAACATTTTTCGGTTCGTGATGTCCGTTGGAGCGGTGTTGTCCGCTGATGTCAAGAGTCATGGGTTTGCCTCACAATTTCTGAAAATCGAGTCCGGCTCGGACGCTTTGAATGCGCGCCGCATTTCATTCACATCGAACACGCGCGCGGCTGCTTTCATGCAAGCGGTTCGCGAGTTCCTGTTGCCGCCGCGCGTGCCCCTGCCCACGCGTTGGCTAATTTAGAATATTTCGCGAGGGCAGTCTTGGACAACGCAAGCGAATTGGAATGGCGTTCCAAGAGTTCGTACCCGTGCGCGACCAAATGCGCGCGACATGCTGCGCGCGCCTCTGCCTTTAGATGTTGATGCTCGAATAAAATTAACGCGGGCTGCACGAGGTCGAACGGAATGCTTTGCAGAATGGCGCCGTCAAATCCTTCGGCATCCGTAATTAACGCGTCGAGCTGCGCGACCGCGTGGCATGTGAAAAGCGTTCGCAGAGTGAGACACGGGACTTTAAGCACTTGAATGCGTTTGCCGAGATTCGGAATCATGCCCGCGTGCTTGAGTACGTGCGCCAGTGAAAAAGAACCGATGCCCCACGCGTCGCCCGGCTCATCCTCTGTCAACTCGCGCACACTGTAAAAAGTTCGCTCTCCGTCCGCGTCCGCGATGGCGCAATTTTCAAAAATCAAATCCGCGCGTCCCGCATAGCGCGCTTGCAGGCGAGCAAAAAGATAGGGTACCGGTTCAATCAGGATGCCGTGCCAATTGCCCGCGCGCACAAAGGGTTCGATGGGGTCATTGCGTACACCATCGTTCGCGCCAACCTGTACAAAGGTCACGTTGCCGAGAACATTGGTGAGCGTCTCCAAGAGTGGAGCGAAGTGGGCGGAAGGCACAAGTCAAAGGGTTGGGCGGCGCGTATGCCAAGCGGTTGTTTGTTCGTACGCATACGCCACGCGCAGCATTTTTTCTTCCTCGAACGCGCGCGCCATGATTTGCATTCCAACCGGTAAATGACCGGCGAAACCTGCCGGAAGACAAATCGCGGGAATGCCCGCCAACGGCTGCGCGAGCGTGAACACATCGGCGAGATACATTTGCAGCGGGTCATCCGATTTTTCGCCGATGCGAAAGGGCGGCACGGGCGACGCCGCGCTTACCAGCACATCCACTTTATCAAATGCGTTATCAAAATCGCGTTTGATGAGCGTGCGGACTTGTTGTGCTTTGACATAGTACGCATCATAGTAACCTGCGCTCAACGCGTAGGTGCCGAGCATGATGCGGCGCTTGACCTCTGGACCGAAACCACTGCCGCGCGTCGCGCGCATAACATTCCACACATCGCCGGGCACGTTCGCGCGCGGTCCGTATTTTACACCATCATAACGCGCGAGATTCGCCGACGCTTCGGCGGGCGCGAGAATATAGTACGTGGGCAGCGCGTATTCGGTGTGCGGCAAACTCACTTGCGAAATTTCCGCGCCGAGCGTTTCCAGATGCGCGATTGCCGCGCGGAGTGTGGATTCCACATCGGGCGCCATGCCTTGCACAAAATATTCGCGCGGGACGCCCACGCGCACACCCCGCAGGGGCAAGTCTTGCCCCGGGTCAATTTCCCCCAACGCGTCCAAATAATTTGGCACTGCCGTATCCACCGTTGTCGAATCGTGCGCGTCGCGTCCCGCGATAATTCCGAGCAGCAGTGCCGCGTCGCGCACATCTCGCGTCATCGGTCCCACCTGGTCGAGCGAGGACGCAAACGCGATGACGCCCCAACGCGAAACGCGCCCGTAACTTGGACGCAAGCCGACGGTGTTGGTAAATGAGGCGGGTTGTCGCACGCTGCCGCCCGTATCGGTGCCGAGCGCGAAAATTGCTTCTCCCGCCGCGAGTGCCGCCGCGCTGCCGCCGCTCGAACCGCCGGGCACGCGTTCCAAATCCCACGGATTGCGCGTCACGCCATAACCGGAATTTTCTGTGGACGAGCCCATCGCAAATTCATCGGGATTGGTTTTGCCGAGCAGGAACGCGCCCGCCCGTTGCAATTTCTCGACGACCGTCGCGTTATACACGGGAACAAAATTTTCGAGAATGCGCGACCCCGCTGTGGTTACCACATCCTGTGTCGAAATCACATCTTTGATGGACATGGGAATCCCGCGTAGCGGCGCGTCGTGGGGGTCCCCGCTTTGGCGCGCGCGCATCAATTCGTCATCGGCGCGTTGCGCGTGCTCCAGCGCGCGTTCGGCGTCAACATTCAAGTACGCGTGGATTTTGGAATCGAACGCGTCAATGCGTTCCAACAGCGCGCGGGTCAATTCCACCGCAGAAATTTCCCCGCGCTGCAAGAGTTCCGCAGCGCGCGTGGCAGTCAATTCAAATAGGGTTGTCTCGGTAGGCATACGATTGTGTATAAGGGTGATAGGTCAAGTGTTCGTATAGGTGCACCAGTTTATCCAAATTGGCTTGGAGGGAATATTGCTCGACCGCGCGTTGGCGCGCGCGGCGGCGCAGTTCTTGGCGAAACTCCGGAAATTCAATCAACTGTCGAATCGCCAGCGGGAGTTGTCCTTCCAAATTTTCCAAATCGAGGACGATGCCCGCGCCGCGCATCGCTTCGCCGTCCGCGCCGACATCCGTCACAATCATTGCCGCGCCGCTCGCCATCGCTTCAAGCATCGCAATCGAAAGCCCTTCGACTTCGGAGGGCAGTACGTAAATGTCAGAGGCGCGGAGAATGCGCTGGACTTCACGCGCATCGGTAACGTGTCCGCGAAATATAATACGCGGGTCGTCGCTGTACTTGCGCCGCAAGCGTCCCAAATCCATGCCCGCGCCCGCAATCACCAGAACATGGTCGTCGGGCAAATCGAGTGAGGTGAATGCTTCGCACAACACATTTACATTTTTTTCCGGCTCGATGCGTCCGAGATACGAAATCAAAAGCCGCGCGCCGAGTTCGCGTTTATAGTCCGATTCGCCCGGCGCGAATTTTTCAATATCCACGCCGTTGGGAATTACGTACAGCGGCGCGCGTTCGACGCCATTTTTTTTCAACATGCGTTTTTGATTTTCAGAAAAAACAATCACCGCGTCGTACTTGTCGAGCGTGTTGGTGTACATGCGATAAATGACGCGCATCGCCGTACCCCAAAATGTTCCGGGTGGACCGAACGGAGCGTGCCATGTGGCGACGACGGGAATTTCAAAATCGTGGCACAGTTCGGGAATGGTGGCGTCGAGATTCGAGAACGAAAGCGAAACGTGCGCGACTTGCGGGCGTTCACTCCGCAGGACATTTTTTATCACGCGTTCTGCGCGCAGCGAAGAAACGGTGGCGCGATTCAAAATATCGAACGCGCCGATACGCACCGCGCGCACGTTGGGCGGCGTGACGAGATGGCGTTCGCGCGTGGCGTGAAAAAAAAAGACAACGTCCACCGCGCGCTGGCTCAAGCCATTTAGCATCATGCGCGAATACGACATGGTGCCGTAATGCCGCTCGCTGGCGACATGTCCAAACCAGGCAATCTTCATGATACGAGGGTCAGGTTACAGAGCGCGCCGTCGCGCATAGACGCAAGGCGCGACGCTCATTCTTCCAGAATCGCGCGCACGCGGAGGAATTCGCGGTTGGCATCCGTGTCCGGCGCGTTTTGCATAACTTGCGCGCGCGTGAGCGACGGTGTAACGATGTCGGGACGCATGATATTTTGATTGGGAATCACACTGGCCGTCGGCGCAATCGCGCTCGTCTCGAGTTGATTCAAGCGTTCGGCGTATTCCAAAATGGCGGAAAGCTGTTCGGTCATCCGTTCCATTTCGGAATCGGTCAATTCGAGTTTTGCCAGTTCGGCGATGTGTGAAACTTGAGCGCGGGTGAGAGACATAAAAATTAGAGATTCACCTTACGCATGTCATTTCGAACCCCTCCATCCTTCGGGGTAAACTCTGTGAGAAATCTCAGTTTTTTCCACCGAGATTTCTCGCCAGACCCCTCGAAATGACAATTCTGCGTAACATGAGTTAGAGAGTAGGGATTTGGGATTCGGGAATGGTGATGCGCGTGATTATAGCATACGTGAAATGCCAAACGTGAAATGCGGCACGCGTTCGGCAGTATAGAAATTTGCGGCGCGTCTCGACTTGGGCGCGCGATTCTGTGCTATACTTTTTTCCAATTCCCTGTTGTCTCGTTCTCGCTTCCATGAGCGCAACTCAACCTCAAATCGGCGCAACGTGTCCTTCGTGCGGGCGCTTTGTCGGTCCGCTTGAAAAATGTCCGTACTGCGGTGCGGACATCCAGAAACGCATTCCTCTCAAATTTATTCGGCTCGCGTGTCTTGTGCTGGCCATACTCGGCATCGCGCTTTTGGTCTATGCCGCGAGCGGCGCAACCACACCCACGACAAAAATCAACGATATTGGCGCGACGATGAATTACGCGTATGTGCGGATTCAAGGCACCGTGACGCGCGGACCGTTGTATGACCCCGACCAACAATCTCTGCGTTTTTATGTTGCCGACGACACGGGCGAAATTCAAGCCGCAACCTTTCGTGATGTAACGCAGCAGTTGGTCGCGCAAAATAAAATTCCCACCATCGGCGACCAAATCACCACCGAAGGCACCTTGCGCGTGCGCGATGATTTTACATCGTTCAATGTTTCGTCCGCCGACAAATTGCAGCTCACCCCCCCCTCCGCGCGCGACATCGCGATTCAACAAATCGGCTATGATGACGAATGGCATTACGTCGTTGTAAAAGGGGACGTGCGCGAAATTCGCGAGCCGTATCAAGGACTCGCGCTCATCACGCTCGGCGATGCGTCGGGCGAATTGGACGTTGCCGTGAACGCGGACATTGAGAAATTGTACGGCGCGCTGCCCGCGTTCGATTTGGGCGACGCGGTGCAGGTGCAAGGTGTCGTCACGTATTTTCGCGACACGCCGCAATTGGTGCTGCGCCACCCGCGCGATTTCACCAAACTGGCAATTGATAACACGGCGGCGGCAACGGTCCACATTGGCGAACTCGACGCCGCGCGCGTGAACCAGCGTGTGCAGGTGGCGGGCGATGTGACGCGCGTGTCCAAATTTTCGCAGGGCGTGCGCGCGACGATTGCGGACGATACCGGCGAAATCACCCTCGTCTTGTGGCAGGATTTGTACGACCAAATCCCCAACGCGAACGAACTGCAACAAGGCGCGCGGGTGAGTGTGCTCGGCAAACTTTCACAGTATCGCGGCGAATTTGAAATCCAACCCCAACGCGCGAGCGACGTGAAAATTTCCGCCGCGCTCGCGCAAAACAACGCGACCGCTGTCCCGAACGCAGCAAGCGAACCGAACGCGACTCGGGAGCCAACCCAAACACCGCGTCCCACGCGCGAACCCACTGCCGCGCCCGTCGCGCGCACGATTGCGAGTTTGACACAGGCGGACCAAAACGCGACGGTGATTGTCCAGGGCAAAATTGCGCGGGCGAGTGAATTTTCGCAAGGAATGCGCTATACGCTCGATGATGGTTCGGGAAAAATTACGTTGTTGATTTGGAAGGATGTGCTGGAAAAGCTTTCCGCGCGCGCGGCTTTGAAACCGGGCGCAGAGGTGCGCGTGACGGGTACGCTGGATGTATTCAACAACGAATTGGAGATTGTTCCCGCGAACGCGGGCGATGTGGAACTTGTCGCGGCGGCGGTTGTGCCGACAGTGAGCGTACGCACCATCGCCTCAATTTCGACGAACGACCTCGACCAAACCGTTTTCATTCAAGGAACGATTGCGGATGCTGCTGATTTTTCGGCGGGCAAGTACGTGACGGTCCAAGACGACAGTGGAAAAATCCGCGTGACCGTTTTCAAAAATGTGCTTGCGCCTATTCAGGACAAACTTGCGATTGGCGCGCCGATTTCTGTGCGAGGCAAAGTGAATGTCTTTCGCGGAGAAATGGAAATTGTGGCAGATGAAATTGTGATAGAGAGATAGCGCGAGACCCCTCCATCCTGTACTATGGAATATCTCTACCTCGTTCCTTTTGCTATCGCCGGCACGCTGCTCGCGTCCACGCTCGCGCTGGTCCCCGCGCTGCATGTGTACAACATCGCGGGCATTTTTATTTTGTTTGCATTGCGCGCGCAAAATTTCATCGCGCCCGACGAATTGGCGATGCTCCTGCTCGGAATGATTGTGGGCTATGCCATGCTCAATACGATTTCCGCAATTTTTCTCGGTGCGCCCGACGACTCGACGGTGTTTATTGTTTTGCCCGGACAAAAGTATTTGATGCTCTCGCGCGGGTACGAAGCGGCAGTGCTGACGGGGATTGGCGCGTTGGGCGGAATTTTTATTTTGATTGTGTTGACGCCCTTTGCTGCCACAATTTTTGGAACGGTGCGCGGAATTGTGCTGCCGCATCTGCATTGGATTCTCGCGGTGATTGTGGTGTTTATGTTGATGGGCGAATGGCCCAAAGGCGGCGATAGAGGAAAAACGGGACTGGCGCGTTTGTGGGATGCGTGGAAAGGTTTGGGCGCGGGAATTTTGACATTTATCCTTTCGGGGATTCTCGGCATCGTGTTGATGTATAAATCGCCGGTGCCGCTTGAAAATTCATTTCAAAATTTGCTGCCCGCGTTTGTCGGTCTGTTTGCGGTGCCGTGGGTGATTGACAATATCCTGTCGGGAACAGAAATTCCCAAACAACACATCTCAAACACCTTTGACGCGCCGCCGAGTTTGATTGCGCGCGGAATTTTTTCCGGCGCGTTGGGCGGATTGTTCGCCGCGTTTTTTCCCGTCGTCACAGGCGGCATCGGCGGGTATTTGGCAGGACACGCCACCGCGCAGCGCGATGACCGCGTGTTTATTATTTCGCAAGGCGCGTCAAAATTTTTGTACTATGTCGGTGCGTTCTGGCTTTTCTTTTTGCCTACGACGCGCATCACCAAAGGCGGCATGTCGGGAATGCTCGCGACGATTTACACGCCGCAGGGACCGGGCCTGTATTATGTGGCGGTGGCAATGATTGCGGTTTGCGGCGTGCTCGCGTTTTTTCTTTTGCTCGGTTACGCGCGTTTTGCGATTTGGTTGATTCAAAAAGTAAACTATCGTTATATTTCGTTTGCGACGCTTTTCGTTCTCGTCGCGCTGGTTTATTTTTTTACGGGACTCGGCGGCATTGCAATTATGCTTGTGGCGACGCCCATCGGCTGGCTGCCGGTGCTGTGGGGTTCGCGGCGGATGAATTGTTTGGGCGTGCTGCTCGTGCCGATTACGTTGAACCTCGCGGGGTTAGGTCCGACGGTCGCCCAGTGGCTGAGAATAATTTGAGAGTCGAGATTCGAGACTGCGGTATCTCCAGTCTCCAATCTCCAAGCTCCAATCTCTACTTTGAAAGGCATCTCCCATTTCATGACCGGCGTCGCGGTGGGAACTTTTTTCCCGGACGCGGTGCAGGCGGCGGCAAACGGTTCCTTCATTCTCGTGTTGGGCGGCATTGGCGGATTGCTGCCCGATACGCTGGATTTCAAGTACGCGCGCTTTGTCGAAGAGCCGGATATTTTGATTGACCCGCATCCGGAACAATTTCAGGCGCAAAACATCGCGGACGAAATTGCGGCGGGGATTGACCGCGTGGGCGCGACGCACAAGAAACAAATTTTGAAATGCAATACGATGCGGCTCGGTCCCGATTGGTGGCAGCAGTATTCGATTCAATTTGACACGAAAAATTCGCAAGTGAATGTGAAACTCGGACCGATTGTCAATACCTCGCAAATTCCACTGCCGGAAAGTGTGCGCGACCTTCCGGAGGGACGCGCAAAAATTCACACGCCGCTTTTGCCCACATACGGCGAATTTACGACGATAGATATTTTCAGCGGTCCTTCGATGGCGCTCGAATGGCGCAACGAACGCGTGGAAATTGATTTCATTCCGTGGCATCGCCAGTATTCGCATTCGCTCTTTATGGCGTTGTTGTTCGGCACGCTGTGCGGTTTGTTGTTTGGCTTGACGGCGGGACTGATTGGATTCGGCGCGGTGATGGGGCATGTGTTGGAAGACCAACTCGGTTATTTGGGGAGCAATTTGTTGTGGCCCCTTACAAAGGTGCGTTCGACGGGTCTGAAATTGATTCACGCCACCGATGCCATCCCGAATTTTTTCACCGTCGGCACAATGGTCTATGTCATTCTCTATAACTTGGACCGCTTTTCGCCGCAACCCGTTTTGGACCCGCTGATTTTTTGGGGCGTGTTGTGGCTGCCGTTTCCCATCATCCTCGCGTATTTTTTCTACAGCAAATTCAAGACCGACCGCGCGAAACGTCTTTCCTTGTTGGAACAACAGGAAGCAGACTTGGTGGCGGAAACGCAAGAAGTGGTGGATGCCTGAAAATGTTGTAACACCCGCGCATCGGCGCGGACATCGCTGGATTCTCGTACTCCTCGCCCTCTCGCTCGGCACGACGATTCTCCTCGCGTTTTTTGCCGGGACAACCCAAACGCTCGCGCTCCTTCGCAATGCCAATGTGTGGTTTGTTCTCGGCATTGTGGCATTTCAAATCCTGCGGTATGTGGCAATGACCATTTCGACGCGCGTGGTTTCGGAAATTGTCGGGGTGCGCGTGCCGCTGCGCGAAATGTTTCAAGCGACGGTTGCGGCGCAGGCGGCGAACCGAACGTTTGTGGGCGGCGCGGCGGGCTTGATGATTCGCGGCGCGTTTCTCGTCCAGCACGGCATGCCCGGCGGCGCGTTCGCGGCGGTGGAAAGTATCGAAGATGTTGTGTCGCTCGGCGTGGTCGCGTTGATGTTTGGGTCGGGGTTGGCGTTCGTGGTCGCGCGCGGCGGCGGCGAAAATTTTCGGTGGGATGCGATTGCGATTTTTGTAATGGGCGCGCTGGCGTTGACAGGCGCGGTGCTTTTCTTGGTGCGGCGGCGCGCATGGGTGGAACGCGCTGCGGACAGAATTGCGCGCGGGCTAAATTATTTTTATGCGAAAATTACGCGGCGAAATTTCTATAGTGCGGAACGCGTGCAGCGCGCGGTGGATGATTTTTATCGCGCGCTCGCGTTCGCGCGGCGCGAACCGCGTCGCGTGTTCATTGCGTTTTGCTGCGCGTTTGCGCGGCTGGGCTGTGATTGGGTCGCGCTGTATTTTGCGTTTCACGCGATTGGGTATGAAATTGCTTTCGGGGCAGTCCTTTTGATTTTTATTGTTTCGACTTCGGTTGCGACGCTCGCGGCGATTCCCGGACAGGTGGGTGTGATGGAGACGACGCTGACGCTCATGTCCACCGCGTTGGGTGTGCCCGCAGCGGTGGCGGTGAGTGCGAGTGTGTTGTTTCGCGTGATTGCGTTTTGGCTGCCGATTCCGTTCGGGTTCGCGTTTGCGTGGCGGCTCGAACAGCGCGGACTGATTTGAGATGAATGAGGGCGCGCCGCGATTTTTGGCGGATGTGATGTTGGGGCGGCTTGCGCGCTGGCTGCGCGCGCTGGGTTATGATACGCGCTATGATTCGTCGTTCGACGATGGCGCGTTGGCGAAATTGGCGCGCGCGGAGGAACGCATCTTGTTGACGCGCGATGTGGAATTGACGCGGCGGCGCGGCGTGCGCGCGCTGCTGATTCAGGATGACCGCGTGAAACCACAGTTGCGTCAGGTGGTGTTGGCGTGTGGCTTGAACGCGAACCTGGCATTTACGCGCTGCATTCAATGCAACGCGCAACTTGAACCTCTGGCAGATGCACATGCCGCCGGGCTCGTTCCACCGTACGTATTGCAAACGCAAACGCGATTTCGGCAATGTCCGCAGTGCGCGAAAGTGTACTGGCGCGGAACGCACTGGGCGCGCATGAGTGAACTGCTGCGCGAGTTGGAGGCGGCGAATGAGCCATAAGGAAAAGCGCTATCGCGGTATTGTAAAATCCTTTGCCAAGCACAAAGGTTACGGTTTCATTGTGTGGTCAGAGGGCGCGCGCGAGGTCTTTGTGCATTATTCGCAAATCGCCCGCGCGGGGCGGCGCAATTTAGAGCGCGGCGAAGAGGTCGAATTTGGCGTCACCGAAACGCCGCAGGGTTGGCAAGCCGTGCGCGTAATTCCGCTCCAGCCGCGTCGCACCGACGCGTACGGCAAAGAATGAGAACGCGCAATTCAATCCGTTCGCGTTGGTGATATAATTGCTTTATCTAAAAATTTTCAATTCTGTAGGAGGAAGCTTCTGGAACCCATTGAAATGGCGCGCGAGGTCGCCGATGTTATTTCCGACAAAAAAGGTTCGGACATTGTTATTTTGGATACGGGCAAAGTTTCGAGCATTGCCGATTATTTTGTGATTGCGACGGTGGAGAGCCAACGCCAGGCAAAAGCGGTTATTGACGAGATTGAAAAGAAACTCAAGGCGCACCGCAAAACGCCAATGAGCGTGGACGGCGAAATAGATTCGGGCTGGGTGCTCTTGGATTACGGGGACGTGATTGTCCACATTTTTGACCCAGGCACGCGCGACTTTTATGATTTGGAAGATTTGTGGAGCAACGCGCCCGTGCTGGTGCGGATCCAGTAAATGAAAAAACCTTCGGAGAAATTTCTCCGAAGGTTTTTTGTTTTGCTACCACGGGCACACTTTCAAAACGGTTCCGGCATAGATATAGTTGGGATTCTGGATGCCGTTCCATTGTTGCAGCTGCCACGTCGTCACACCAAATCTCCATGCGATGCTGTACAGCGTGTCACCATAGCGCACGCGATACCAACACGTAACCGGCGGAGGTTGCGGAGGCGGGGGTTGTGGGTTGCAGTTTGGATAATACGGACACGGCTGTGGCTGTGGCGGCGGCGGCGGCGGGTAGCAATTTGGATAGTACGGACACGGCTGCGGTGTCGGATACATCGGGACGGGCGTCGGCTTGACGGGCGGCGGTCCGGGCGGGAATGGACATTTCCAGTTGTATGGTTGATTCTTGGGCGCCCACGAGACACACGCGACGCCTGCATTCGGCGCGTTATAGTACTTGACTTCAAAGCTGTAATAGCCCGGGGCGGGAATATTGAAATCGCCCTGATGCCAGGTGGGTCCCTGATTGTACCACGCGTTCATGGCGATTTTGCCGTCCACCCAGACGTTCATGCCATCGTCGTTGAGCGTGTAAACGGTGTACGTTCCCGCGCTGGGAAAATAGACCGAGCCGCGCCAGCACACCATATAGTTTGTGGTGTTGATAATTCCCGGCACGGGCGAACTGCCTTCGGGCCAATACTTGAAAATTTCGGTATCGCTCGAAACATACAGCGCGTTCGAGTCGGGACATTCACGCCCGCCCGCGTCGTAATAGTTAAAGTAACGCGATTGGAAAACGCCGGTCTGGGCGGCGGGACTGGCGTTGGCTTGGGGCACAAGTGTAATGGTCAGGAACAGTGCCAGCACAAGAGTGCCAAGTAATACGATGTCTCGTCGGTACATAAAATTCTCCTTTCAGCACACTTGCGTCGCGACGCGCGGTGCGAAAGTCGCTCGGGTTACACGCGCACTATACCACAAATTTTGAAATTTGTCGCGCACAATTCCGAAACAATAAAGAGGGGCGAACACACGTTCGCCCCTAAAAATTTTTACTGCACTTCGACCGCGCCAATGTCGGCGCTGACGCCAACCGGACGCGTATAATTGCGTTGGTCAATGGTGATGTGATTATCGGTGAGACCTTTGTTGATGAGCGGGCTGCCTGTGAGCGGAAGATGCGTAAAGGTGGGTCCGCCGTTATTCGCGAGTGCGCCAAGTTTTGCGTTTTTGTTGTTCTGGTCGCCGGTCTGATTGAACTCGCTCGAACACGCATTGTCGCTCGACAGATTGTATCCGCCCGAGATAATTGTCGCGCCACCGCAGTTGCCATTCGAGTTGTTCGAGAGCGCGGTGTTTTGCATGTAAATGCTGGAGTTGGACACGCCGTCCGAATACACGCCGCCGTACTGCGGTGCGGTGTTGTTGGCGACGGTGACATATTCGAGATTGATGTCGGTGTCGTACGCAAAGACGGCGCCGCCGAAATGCGCCCCGCCGCTGGTGCCGGCTTTGTTGCCGCTAAAAGTGGAATTGCGAACGCCAAGCGCGGCGCTGGTATAGATACCGCCGCCATCCGTGATAGCTTCGTTGGCGTTGAACGTGGATTGTTGAATATCGGTGCTGTTGCCGAAATCGCGCATCCCGCCGCCGAGATTTGCCTTGTTGCCGCTCACGGTGGTTTTGGAAATGCTCATACTGCCGCCGTGAAAGATTCCGCCGCCCTGCGAGGTCACGGTGTTGTTTAGAAATTTCGCGTTGATGACTTCCATTCCGCCGAAATTCGCGAGTCCGCCACCCGTGTCTGCTTTGTTATTTGACAGAGTCGAGTTCTTGATGGTGTTGGTCGAACCGAAATCCGTCCACACGCCGCCGCCTTGATTCGCGGTATTGTTATTGAGTGTGCTGCCGATGAGGCGAACGTCCCCGGATTGGTTGGCGACGGCGCCGCCTTTGCCGCTCGCGTCGGTTACCTTGTTTCCCGAAAAGGTGCTCTTTTTAATGGTTGCATTGCCGCCATTGTTGTAGATGGCGCCGCCCGCATAGACCGCGCGACCTTTGGTAAAGCTGGAATTCTTGATGACGAGTTTGCCTTCACTATAAATCGCGCCGCCGTAATCGCTGGAACGATTGTTGTGAAATCTCACATTGATGGCTTTGAAGGTGCCATAGTTATGGATGGAACCGCCGCTCGAAGTTTTGCCTTGGACGAGCTGGATGTTTTTCAGAGTGAACGTATAGCTCGGGTTGACGAGAAAGTGATAGATGTTGGGGGCTTTGAGTGTGATTTTGTTTGCGCCGTCCATTGTGGTGTCCGCCAAAATTGTTTTGGGTGATGTGAGCGTGATGCTGGCGGGGTTTGGACCGCAGTTAAAGGTGACATTGCCACCGCCGGCGAGGGCGGTATCGAGCGCGGCTTCGGTACAACTCGCCGCCGTTCCGCTGCCGACAACGCCCGCGGCGAACGCGGGACGCGCGCCGAACACAACAATGACCATTAGCATAGCGGCGATTGCGAATAGCACGCGCGCTGTAGAAATCAGACGATACATGAACTGCTCCTTTACTGAAATTGCCGGGTGTTTTTTTTACCGCGCGAAGGACTCGCGGCAAACTTGGGAAAATACGTCTAGAGTCGAGAGAGGTTACAAGGAAAAATCAAGTAAAGTAATTTGCAAAATAGAGCGCGCCGACATTGGCAGATGCTGCTTGATTCATTCACCTTACGCATGTCATTTCGAACCCCTCCATCCTTCGGGGTAAACTCTGTGAGAAATCTCAGTTTTTTCCACCGAGATTTCTCGCAAGACCGCTCGAAATGACAATTCTGCGTAACATGAGTGATTAATTGCAAACGTGCTTTTTTGAATAATCGTCGTTCCGAAATTTTCCAGCGCGCCCGCTCCATTTGCTTTGCCGTCGCGCCAAGTAATGTTCTTGATTGTAAAAGTGACAGCGGAATTTTGATTTCCGCGCGGTTGAATTGTAAGCCAAATCATCCGCAATCGAAATTACATCTGGATAACAAAACAGCGCAAGAAAATCCCCATTTTTTTTTCAGAACCTCACATTACGCACTTGGCTTACAAAAAAGCATCTTTGACAGGATTAACAGGACGCAAAAAAAACCTGCAAATTGCGATGCAGTTCATCGCCTTAATCCTGTCTAAAACGATGTTTGACGGCGTAACGTGAGTTAGAACGTTTTATCCCACGCGAACTTGCGCGCGTTGGAAAGAACCTACGCGACCAATCGGAAATTGAGAAATTTTACTTGAATTGGCAATGATTTGTGTTTCAATCGCGCGCGCTGCCTCTGGTTGTGATTTTCATTAGAACGCGTGTTACGGGCTCGCGTGCCACGCGCGCAAGAGTTCTTGCTCGCGTTCGGCGTTCAACCCCAATTTGTGTACACCCTCGGCGGCGTCCCACAGGAGCGTATCTCGAATGGTTTCCGTCACCGGGCGCGTGTGCAGACCTGCCGCGAGCGCTTTATGATTATTCATGGTAAAAATTCCTGCTTCATCCGAATACGCAAACATGGGCAAATCGCCGCCGCTCAAATTTTGCGCGCGCAAGAATTCTTCGCCCACCCAACTAAAGTCCGTATCGGTCCCCGTCAGCATTTCGACTTTGTCAAAACATTCGCCCCACGTGAGATGAACAGCCAAACCGTTCGCGTTGTAAATTCCGGTGGCGCGGCGTTCCACCATGTCCACCGCGAACGCGGCGAGGTCGCGTCCGTCAATGAATTGCAGAGGCGCGTCGGGACTGCCCGGCGCGAGCATTGCGCCGCCGCGCGTAATGCGCCGCCACCACGCGGTCATGCGGTCCGTGTGGTCGTATGGACCCACCACATAACCGGGACGTAGAATCAACGCGCGTGCGGGAAACATACGCGCGACGGCGCGTTCGCACAACACTTTTAACCCGCCGTACGTTTCGCCGTCAATCACTTCGGTGTGCGGGTCGCGCAGTTCTGCGAGCGGAGCGGTTTCATCCTGTCCTTGTACTGAAAAATCGGCATAGACCGAGAGCGTTGAAATAAACACATAGCGTTCCGCCGCCTCGCGCAGCAATTCTGCCGACGCGCTGACGACGCGCGGCAAATAGCCGTTCACGTCAATCACGGCATCCCACATTCGTCCGCGCAGGGCGTCGAGTCCGCCGTCGCGGTCCCCTGAAATTTTTTCTGCGTCTGAAAATAAATTCGCGTTCGTCTGCCCGCGATTAAACAACGTAACCTGATGCCCGCGCAGGAGCGCGGTACAAGTGATATGGCGCCCCACAAATTTTGTGCCGCCGAGGATGAGGAGGTTCATTGTTTTTTCCTTGGTTGATTTAGCATCTCATATCCACGTTTTGATTCCAACCGTGCCGGTTGTGTAGCACGGCGTGGTTGATGCGCATAATTTGTGATAAACAGTTCATTGCCCTTGGCAGCATAATTGCGCTTGTAATTGTTCATCCCGTATTGGAGCTGCCATTCATCCTGAAACGCATAATCGAAATTCGCGCGGATTGCCGGCGAGTCGTCATACGTGATGAGCCATTGATGCTTGCATTGGCGCATTTCATTCGCAAACGCCTTCTGGTCAAAAACCGTGTGCAATGTCCCATTCAAACCATACAGACGGGATTTCGTCGCGGTGAGATACGGCGGGTCAAGAAAAATAAATACGTCTTCGCCGCGCGCATGAAGGACTTGTGCGTAATCTTGATTCGTGATTTTTACGTTTTCAAGTAGCGCGCCAAGTTGCCTTACGCGCACAATTGAAGATTCCGTGAAGCGTCCGCGAAAAGCACCTTCGGAGTATCTGCCGGAATCTACCGTGCCCGAGAATGAAATGCGATTGAGTACGAAAAAGCGGACCGCGCGCTCAAAATCGGAAAGCAATGTCCCCCCTGCCTGTTGTCGCAAGCGCTCAAATAATTCGCGTCCATTGCTCGTTTCATCTTTGACTTGCTGAATTGCGGCGGCGAGTTGTTGCGCATCTTTTTGCGTTTCGCGCCAAAAGCAAAACAAATCAAAATTCAAATCGTTTATCCACATTCGCGCGTTCGGAAATAGTTGGCGCAAATACACAAACACGGAACCACCGCCGACAAATGGTTCGCGGTATTCGTCAAAGTTTGCAGGCAATTGCGCCGCAATTTTTTGCAACGCGCGTGATTTGCCGCCGGGATAGCGGAGGGGACTAACGATGAGTGACATGTATCGGTCATATCCTGCAAATCTTCTTACAGAGTAATCAACCACCTCGCAAGCAACGCGACTTGATTTTCAACAGTCAAGTTTGCCGCATTTGCAAGTTCACCCAATTCGAGCTGTTGCCATATTTCATCTGCCATCTTCTTTTCTATCGCTGCACCAACAAAGAATGTGCTTGGCGCAAGTCCCAATTTTGAAAATGCGCGGCGGATCCGATCCAGCGCGGAACGCGCAGTCTTCCAGTGTTCATCTGCACCGGCCGGGTCAATGCCACCTTTCAGCTCACCCAGCGCCAGATAAGATTCCGCAATTGCAAAGTTGGAAAGTCTCAAGGATTGTGGCTCGAGCGCAAACAAACAAAGGTCAACGTTGTTACTGACCTGCGGCACCGTCAAGTTGTAGACCAATGTCCACGCTTTTTTCCCCTGATGCCAGGCCAATGCTCGTAACGAAAACTCAATTTCTAAATCATCTGGATTCATTTCTGCCCACTGTCGCGTTTTTGTAGGTTGCCATTGGTACGGCGTTCCTGCTATCGTCAGTGCTGAAAGAATCGCACGCGTAAGTTTGCGCTGTGCCAAAACACCGCCAATATTTCGCATCGAACCACCAAGTGTATCGCCGCGCGTAAGCAAAAACCGGTAAACTAATTCCTCGACGAATTTGTCGCCCGCAGGTTCGAGAAAATTCCTGATGAGCTCTTGGATTGCTTTATGCTTATCGTCAGGAGTCAGATAGTTCAATGCCTTGTCAGACAAGCCAGCGGCGGTCAATAGTCCCGCCTCAATCCCTTGCACATTGAACAAGTCACTTGGCCTGTGGACCTGCATGGCTGCGACTTGGAGTGCACGCGCTTCTGCAACGAAGGGGGTGGCGCGGCGATTCTTTTCAAGAGCGAGAGAAACAAATCCAGCGCGGGTTGCCTCGTATGTTGTAACAAGATCATTCGCTGACCTCAATTGGGCAAGATAAGGGCGGGTGGGTTTTCGTCTCATGGTTTTCTCCAAACATACACGCACTTGCGTAACGGGTCTCGTCCATGCTCGCCCATTTGTTGACTGCTGTTTCCTTTGTCGCTCGGTAGTACGAGAATTTGTTCTACTTGAAATCCCAGCTCTTGCGCCATCGCCGAGAGAATCAAATCTACAGAGATGCTTGCACCCGCGTAGCGCACGTTATCATTTACCATGAACAATGGCGCGCCTTTCTTCATTACACGCGCACATTCAAAAATCACACATGCCATTTCGTAAAAATATCCGCGCACCATGCGCGGAATGCCATTATTATTTAACACACCGCGCGCTTTTTGCGCGTCGAGATAATTTAAAATCGCTTGCAGTAACTTTTGCGCGTCTGCTACAGCCAGGGGGTGTTCCCATTGTGAATTCATTGCGCGCAAATCTTTGCCGCGATTTTCTACAGTGCAACTCAACATTTCTTGACGCAGTGTGGTCAAGCCCATTTCATCTACGCCCAACAAGGCGAGCTCCAGTGCATATGTCCGCGTATAGTCGTAGCGGTTACAGTATGGCGGCGATGTGATGATTGCATCATACGCGTGGGCGGAAAGCGTCGGCAAGAGCTTGAGGCAAGAACCATTCCATACACGAATTTCACCAATGGATTGTGAACGGGCGAATAAGGAAGGTTGCGGCGCATTGGAGTCTAGGTCTTGCAGAATTTCGCAGATTTTTTCTTTGATGGCTTGGTCAAACTCGAGAATGACCCCTTTATCGAATGGCTTGCTTCCTTGCTTGCGGCCCGACCGATAATCCCAACGGAGGTACTGTCCATCTTTGCGCGTATAGCTTACTTGCTCCAGCACACATAACAAGGCAAAACGCAGTATCGTTTGCACGCGCTCATTCTCTTGCTGCATCGCGCCCAAGTATTGTTCAATCGCAATATGGGTTCCTTCAGGATACGCGCCTTTCGTAATACGTAACTCGTCAATCCGAACGCGTTCTGTTGCTCTATGCCACAGCTGTTCATCTGCCCATTGGTGAATGCGTTCAATATCCGAGGCAACGAGTTCAGTTTCAGCCAGTATCTTTGTCTTGATAACTTGCTGCCCAATGGGTAACAACTCAATCCCATCTGCGCGTATTCTCATTTCACTCGCGACAAATAGCGATGTTCCACTGCCCGCAAATGGGTCAAGGATGCTTCCGCGTTTGACGTCGTATTTGCTAAACAAAAATTCAACGAGCCCAGCTGAAAACGCTTCTTTGAACTTGTACCAGCGATAGAGAGGACGCTTCTTGTTGGCTTGAAAACTGACGAGAGAACGGGTGAGAGCGGGTTGCAATACAGTTTTTGTAGAGAACCGTTGTGCAAGTTCCCGGTCCTCTTTGAGAACGTCGTCCAAGAGCAAAGTTTCGGTAGCAGTCAAAGTTGGAATCATATGACCCGAGTATATCATTGAACGCGAGCGAACTCACAATCTCTCTGGCGGAACTTGCTTTCCCCTCTTGCCAATTCACTTTCTCGGAGTAAAATGGCGCGGCAACTGTGGGGGCGAAGCATTGCCATGCGCGTACGCTGGGGATTGACAGTTGCTTGTGTCAATGCTTCGCCCCTACGCGCGGTGTATGGCATATTTATCGGAACTCATTGGACGCGCGGTGCGCGACCATCGCGGGCAAACGCTCGGTCGGTTGAACGATTTACTCATTCTCCCCGAAGAGAAATCAGACTATCCGCGCGTCGTCGCGCTCGCGCTCAAAAATGGCGGCAAGGAAGCGAAGCTGCTCGCCTGGCGCGGCACCGAAGATTTGGCGGGCAGTATCATCGTGCTCCAGACGCAGCCGCAAGTTTATGCCGAGACGGGCAAGGAAATTTATCTCGCGCGCGATGTGATGGATAAACAAGTGATTGATGTCGAAGACCATCGTATGGTGCGCGTAAATGATTTGGAACTCGGACGCATCGGCAGTGATTATCGCCTCATCAATGTTGACATTGGCGGACGCGGCTTGCTGCGCCGGCTGGGCATGGAAGATTTGGTGGAACGCGTTGCCGAGCGTCTCGCGCGCCAGATTCCAAACAATTCCGTTTCGTGGTCCGACCTTTCGTTCTTGCCCGAGAAAGGGGTGCGCGTGAACGTGCCGCGCCAAAACTTGAAAGAACTTCATCCCGCCGACATTGCCGAAATTTTGGAAGATGTGGGTCCGCGCCGCGCCGGCGATTTGATTCGCGATTTTGGCGATGAAAAAATCGCCGATACGTTGATGGAGCTTGAAACCGATTTTCAGGCAGAGGTGTTGGAATCTTTTCCCGAAGAACAGGTTGCCGACATTGTCGAAGAGATGGAACCCGATGAAGCAGCAGATTTGTTGAACGAGCTGGAACCCGAAAAACGCCAAGCTGTTCTGAACTTGATGGACAAAGAGGAACGCGAAGACGTGCAGGAATTGTTGGCACACGAGCAAGATACGGCAGGCGGGTTGATGACCAACAACTATACATCGGTGCCGCCGCACCTCACGGCTGGGCAAGCGCTCGAATATCTACGCAATGACCCCGACGCACGCGAAGCCGAGACGATTTATTACGTCTATGTTCTGGACAACGAAGAAAAATTGTTGGGGGTGTGTTCGCTGAGTGATTTGGTGCTGGCAGACCCCGCGACGCCGATTGAAAAAATCATGCACGCCGACCCCGTGTATGTAAAAGTGGACACGCTGCGCGATGAGGTCTTGGAAGAAATTTCAAAATACAATTTGTTGGCAGTGCCCGTCGTCAACGAGGACAATCAATTGGAAGGCATTGTCACGGCGGACGACGCGCTCGAAATGATTCTCCCGCAAGAATGGAAAGTGAAACTCCCGCGCCTCTTTCGCTGACCGGAAATTCCCTGCACGGAAATTTCTTGTCAGCCCGTTTCTATGCTCCGATTGCGGTCCGCGCTTCAACGGCTGTTTCCGCGACGCGCCGGGTGGCGCCGCCATGCGTTCCCGCGCATCCGTCTGTTTGCTATTCTCGCGCTTCTCGGTCCAGGTCTGATTTCCGCCTTGGCGGGTGATGATGCAGGCGGCATCGCCACGTACGCTGCCGTCGGCGCCAAGTACGGCTATCAACTTTTATGGGCGCTCGTGGTCATTACCTTTGCGCTCATCGTCGTTCAAGAAATGACGCTCCGCCTTTCGGTCGTCACCGGCAAAGGATTGGCAGACCTGATTCGCGAACAATATGGCGTCCGAACTACTGCGTTCGCCATGCTCATTTTGTTAATTGCCAACGGCGCCGTGACGATAAGCGAATTTGTGGGCATCGCCGCCGCAAGTGAACTGTTTGGCCTTTCGCGTTTTATCACCGTGCCGCTTGCCGCATTCTCCGTCTGGTTTATCGTCGTGCGCGGCAACTATCGCATCGCCGAAAAAGTGTTTCTCGCGCTTTCGGCAGTTTTGGGCGTGTATGTCATTTCGGCGTTCGCCGTAAATCCCGATTGGGGCGCGGTCTTGCGCGGCTCGCTCATCCCGCTCATCATTCCCGAACGCGATTATATCTTGCTGACAATTGGCGTGATTGGCACGACCATCAGTCCGTATATGCAGTTCACCTTGTCGGCGGCGGTTCTGGACAAAGGCACACAGCTGAACGAACTCGGCGGCGCGACCATCGAAACCGTTGTCGGCGCGGTCCTCTCCGACCTTATCGCATTTTTCATTATCGTCGCGACCGCCGCGACGCTGTACGTGAATGGTGTCTTTGAGATTGAAACGGCGGAACAAGCCGCGCAAGCCCTTGCGCCGATCGCGGGCACTTTTGCTTCAACCCTTTTTGCTATCGGCATCTTGGGCGCGTCGCTGCTCGCGGCGTCCATCCTGCCGCTTTCGACCACGTACGCGATTTGTGAAGCATTCGGCTGGGAACGCGGCGTCAATCACGAGATGCGTGACGCGCCCATTTTTTTTGGAATCTATACCGGACTCATCGTCGTCGGCGCGGGCGTCACGTTAATTCCCGACTTGCCGCTCTTTGCGATTCTCGTGCAGGTCTATCAATTGAACGGGATTCTATTACCCGTGCTGCTAATTCTGATGCTGCGCCTCGCGAATAATAAACGGCTGATGGGCAAGTACAGCAATTCGCCGTTGGTGAACGCGCTTGGATGGGGAATTACAATTGTATTGATTGTCTTGACTGGGGCGCTGTTGATAACAACCTTCGTGCCGCTCTGACCTTCGACGCGGCACATTTTTTCTTTGGCACGCGCCGAACGTGGAACTCAAGATTGCGGTTCGTCCGGCGGAAGTTGCGGGCGGCGCAGCTGGCGGAAAAAACCTTTGCGCTTTTTTTCCACCCACAATCGTCCGCGATAATCGAACGCGAATTTCGGAGAACCTTTTTCGGGGAGTTGCAGGGGACCTTCAGGCAAGAGCGGTTCGGGTTCAATTGTTTCAATTGCGGCTACAGTCGCGGAATCCTCTTGCCGCGCCGACGCGGTGGAATGCGTTTCCGGCTCTGCGTTTGTTTCATCCAAAGCAGTTGGCTCGTCTTGCCGTGTGGTGTGTTCAAGCAGAGCCGGCGCGGTGTTTGCGTTTTCGGCTGGCGGCGCAATGGGTTCGAGCCGCGCAGTCTCAGTTTCGGTTTGCGATGATTCCGCTGTAAGCTCCAACGCGCGCTCTGCGGGCGCAGGTGCTGTTTCTGCAAGTTCCGTTGTCAAATCTTGTTCCGCTATCAAATCTTGAGGGGGTTCGTCGGCTTGGGAAATTGGCGCGGGAGCGCATAACGAAGCGTGTTCCTCCGCCGTTCGCGTTTCCGTCAGCGCGACAGTCTCTTCATCGTTGGTTGTCTCTGGCGCCGCGGGCACGGGCAATTCGGTTGGATTGAACGTGCGCGTGTTGTACAACAAAATAATCAAATACACGCCAAGCGGGATTACAATAACAATCAGAAACTCGGTGTTCACGCGAGCGATTATACGTCACTTGGCATTTGTTTCAAGTCACGCGCAGGAAAAAAAATGATTCCCAATTTTCGCATCGGACACTATACCGATTTGGAAAATGCGACGGGCTGCACGGTGGTGCTTGCGCCGCGCCAAGGCGCGGTCGGCGGCGCGGATGTGCGCGGACCCGCGCCCGGAACATTTGGCACGGAATCGCTTTACCCCGGACGTTTGATAGAGTTGGTGCATGGCGTAGTGCTGACCGGCGGCAGCGCGTTCGGCTTGGATACCGTAACGGGCGTGATGAGATATTTGGAAGAACACGCGATTGGTTATGATATTGGCGAGGCGCGCGTGCCCATCGTGGCGGGCGCGGTGTTGTTTGACCTCAGTGTGGGCAATCCCAAGGTGCGTCCGAACGCGCAAAACGGCTACGCGGCGTGCATGAACGCGAGGGATACGGTGAGCGAAGGCAGTGTCGGCGCGGGCACGGGCGCGACGGTGGGAAAATTTTTGGGCATCGAGAACGCGACCAAAGGCGGCATCGGTTACAGCGAACGCGCGCTCGCGAATGGAATCATGGTCAGCGCGCTCGTCGCGGTGAACGCAGTCGGCGATGTGATTGACCCGACGAATGGACAAATTGTCGGCGGTGCGCGCAATGCCGACGGCGCGTGGGCGGATTGCAGTGAAATTGTTTTGAACGTCCAAAAGCCGATGGATTTTTCATTGCGGAATACCACTATCGGCGTGGTGATGACGAACGCGTCCTTGACGGTGGAACAAGCGAATCTGGTCGCTATGATGGCGCACGATGGCATTGCGCGCGCAACGCGTCCTTCACATACCATGTTCGATGGCGATACATTGTTTGTGTTGGCGAGCGGCACGCACGGGACAATGGACCTCACCGCGCTGGGACATGCGGCGGCGGAATGTGTGGCGCAGGCAATCGGGCGCGGTGTACGTACGGCAGCATCACTTTACGGAATCAAAACCTACAATCAAAAATGAGCGCGATTCTTGTCTTTGATATTGGCAATCAACACATCAACATTGGCGTCTTTGAAGGCGACGCACTGCGCGTCTCGTGGCGCATTTCGACGCGCGTGGAAGGGACGCCTGACGAATACGCGGTGCTGCTGAACACGCTCCTGCGTCAATCTAAAAGTGCGTACGAATTTTCCGGCGGCATTCTTGCCTCGTCCGTTCCGCCGATTCTGCCGACGTTTGTGGAATTGTGTCGCGCCCAATTCGGTTGGCTGCCGTTGGTGGTCAGCGCGGGCGTGAAAACCGGCATCAAAATTCGCACTGACAATCCGCGTGAAGTGGGCGCAGACCGCGTGGCGAACGCGCTCGCGGCAAAAACATTGCACGGCGCGCCCGCCATCATCATTGATTTTTCGCCGATTACAATTTTCGACGCGGTGAACGCGCAAGGCGAATACGTTGGTTCCGCCATCGCGCCCGGTTTGAATATCAGCGCGGACGCGTTGTTCCGCTCTGCCGCGCAGCTGCTGCGCGTGGAACTGAGTCCGCCCAATCCGCCGCTGCCCATCGGAAAAAATACTATCAACGCCGTGCGCGCGGGTTTGGTGTACGGCTATGTGAGCATGATTGAGGGAATGGTCGCGCGTTTCAAAAACGAATTGGGACAAAATGCTACAGTCATCGCAACCGGTGAACAAATTTCACTCGTGATGTCCGAAACGCGTGTCGTAGACGTGATAGACGAACAGTTGACGCTGCGCGGGTTGCAATTGATTTTTGAATTGAACCACAAGAGCAAATAGATTTTTGAAAACTCACATTCGTATTTCTCACAAACCCCATCGCCGCTTTCCCCGTCGCCCTCCAACTCTCCGAAACGGAGTCACCTCATGCCCAAGCAACTGAAATCATTTTTCGTCACGCTCGTCGTTTTCACTTTGTTCCTCGTTCTCTTTGCTAACCCACCCCGCGCGTACGCGGCGCTTGGCTTTGTCGGCGACATGTTTCCTGCAACAGGTTCCACTTCGTCAGTCAACGCCGGCAGTTCCTTTGATTTTTATATTTCTGTGTACAAATCAGGAGTTACCGATAGCGAGGGTCAAGGGGCGGGAATCGTTTGTAAAGGATATTGGTTCACTGTCGCATACTTTGGCGGCGGCGCGTTCAATATCACTGAAACGTCTATGACGTATGTGGGCGACGTAAACAATAACAGCAATGACCGCTACAAAGCGACAATTACACCTACCGTCGGGCTGTATCAATTTACTGCGTGGTGCAGCGACGACAATGGCACGGATAAAATTTTCTCGCAAAACAATTCGAGCGGCGATGGCAAGCTCATTGTCAAAACCTCTGGCGCCAATACATGCAGCAGCGCCGCGCAAAACGACAGCAACGTTTTTTACAACGGCTTGAATCACGATACGTTTTCGACAACATATCGCAATCCGGGCGGCGCAGTGACCACAACTCAAGGCACAGTGACGTTGAAATTTCGTACGTGCATGAATGACTTGAATCAAGAGCCGTACATTCGCGTGTACGATTTGAAAAACGCGAGTGAAATCTATTCGCCCGGTAATTCGAATGCGCGGATGACGTTTGACAATCACGCGTTCGTTTCGGGTGTTGGCGATGTAACATATTGGTCCTTTGCGTTGCCCATTCCAAATACTATCAACATCTATTATTACGTTTTTCGCGCGAATGACGGCAGCGGGCAAGGGTTTTATCGCGCGTTGAATAAAAATGTGTGGAGCGGCGGATACAGCAATCCGGGCGGACAGGGACAATCGGAATCGAGTCAAACAACCGCGTATGACAATTCCTTTCAGGTTACGATTTATGATGGGTCTTATAATGTCCCGTCATGGATGCAAAAGGGCATCGTCTATCAAATTTATCCTGACCGTTTTCGCGATGGCAGCACAAGCAACGACCCGGCGGCGGGACGATTTTTCTACAATGAAACGGGCGGCACGATTTTTCGCTCCGACCCAAACGGCGGAAATTCAAACGTCTGGAACACAAAAATTTGTGACCCACGCGGCATCGTTCCGCCAACGTGTTTGGGCGCATACAGCAACAACTTTTACGGTGGCGACTTGCAAGGCATCACGGATAAAATCAATCAGGGATTTTTTGATAATCTCGGCGTGAGTGTGATTTATCTCAACCCGATTTTTCGTTCGCCGTCGAACCACAAGTACGACACTGCCGACTATCTCACAATTGACCCCGATTTCGGTACGCTGTCAGATTTTCAAGCGCTCGCGACCGCCGCGCACACTCACAACATCAAATTGATTTTGGATGGCGTGTTTAATCACACCTCTTCGGACAGCACATACTTTGACCGCTATTCTCGATACAACTCATCAGGCACTTTGACGAGTCCGAACGGCGTTGGCATGGATGACGATAGCGGTGCGTGTGAATTTGCGAGTTCGCCATATCGCTCGTGGTACTATCTGCCTGCCACGGGCGCGGCAGGACGCGATGGTGACCCCGGTTCGGGACCACTTGCGCTGTGCGACCCTATCGGCGCGAATAGTACGACGTATGAAGCATGGTACGGTTATTCGTCGCTGCCAAAATTGCAAGCGAATTCTTCCGCAGTCCGCAATTTGATTTGGAACAACGGATTGAATTCGGTTGGTCCATATTGGACCAATGAAGGCGCGGATGGCTGGCGCTTTGATGTGGGTGCGGATGTGGACGGTGGATTGAAAACGCCGACGAATGATTATTGGGAAGGATTCCGAACGGCGGTTCGCAATGTCAAAAGTGATACACTCACGCTCGGTGAAGAATGGGACGACGCGTCGTTTTGGCTCTTGGGCAATGAGTGGGACAGCGTGATGAATTACCGTTTTCGCGCGGCGGTCTTGGCGTGGCTCTTTACAGGTTGTTCGGGGACGGGATGCAGCGGTGGCACAAGTTTTTCCGAGAATGACAGCAACTCGAGCAGTTCGAGTGGTTCCATTGAATACATTAGTCCGTCCCAATTCAACGCGCGCTTGCGTTCGATTCAAGAGGATTATCCGCCGATGGCGTGGAAGGCGATGATGAATTTGCCCGGGTCACACGACACGCAGCGCCTCCGATTCCTTTTGAAAAAAATCAATGACGATGATGATGTGCAGGCGGTGCAACGCATGAAAGAGTGGTGGTTGTTTGCGTTCACCTACGCGGGTGCGCCAACACTTTACTATGGCGATGAAGTCGGCTTGACGCAGGATGGCGTTGCGGCGAATGGAACGTTTCAAGATGACCCGTACAATCGCGTGCCGTACCCGTGGGACGATACACCCGGCGATAACACGGCAGATACAGACTTGTTGGCGTTTGCGCGCAAAATGGCTTCCATTCGTTTATCGTATCCCGCGCTCCAAGATGGCGATGTGCAGCACGGCATTTTGATTGACGACGCGAACAAGCTGTACGGCTTTGCGCGCACGAACGGTTCACAGACCGCGCTGATTGTTTTGAATCGCGACAGCAGCGCGCACAACGCGACACTTACGGGATTGAATGACATGCCGTACAGCATTAGTGACGGCACAAATGTTTTGTATGATGCGATTGAAGGAAATTCATACACTGTAAGTGGAGGCAGTGTCACCGTTCCCGTGAACGCAACATGGGGCGTCGTGCTATTGGAAAAAACCAAGATCAACACACCCATCGTACCGCAAAACTTTATCGTCACGGCGAACGGCGGACAGAATAATTTGCAGTGGTCATCGGTTACAACGGATATGGACGGCAATCGCGAACTGGCAAACACATACACCGTTCATCGCAGCACAAGTTCCGGTTTCGCGCCCGATGGGAGCAATTTGATTGCGACGGTTGCGCCTCCCGCGTTCGGCAGCCCGAACGGCAAGGTCACCTATTCCGACACACCGCCGCCGCTCGCCGAAAGCACACAGGCGACGTATTATTATGCGGTGTGCAGCAGCAACGGCGCAGGTGTAACAAATTGCGCGTCCGCCCTCGCGCCGACGGGCGACGGCAACTGCTTGATTCTGGAAAAACCACTGCTCCTCGCGCCTGCCGATGGCGCGACCTCCGCCAAACGCCGCGTGAAATTGCAGTGGGCGCCGTCGCTGTGCAAGGTCAAGTATCGGGTGCAGGTGCGCGCGGACAGCAAAAAGGGAACCTCCGCACAGACCGCGAAAAATTTGGAAACCACTTTTTTCAAGACGAAAAAACTGGAGCGCGGCAGAACATATTCTTGGCGTGTCACCGCGTGCGTCATCGGAATCTGTAAACATTCCGGCTGGTCGAGCGTGCGCATCAAATAAGTTTTTTCAATAGCGCCTCCCGCGAAATGGAACAAACGCTAGCGCAGCGGCGTTTGTTGTTTGGGCATCCATGCGGCAGCGCATGGTTCTTTGCATTGCCGCGCCAAATGCTTTAGAATGACGCGGCAGATTCTATAGCCCGGCATCCATACTGAAAAATCTTCAAGGAGCGGCGGCATGAAACGCGTACTCTTTATTCTAAGTCTCGCACTTTTTGCATCTATCACCGCGTGCCAGCAAGGACCCGCAGGTACGCCCACACCCACTCCCGGCGCCAACAAGCCGAATGTGGTCATTGTTTCTCCTGCAAGCAATGCCACAGTTCAAACCGGGGATGTGGTGAGTGTGCAGTCCACATCGGTGGACACCGAAGGCATTGTGCTGGTCGAACTGCTGGTTGATGGCGCGTCCGTGCAAAACAGTCCAACTCCGAACGGTCAGCCCCAACAACAATTTTCGGTCATTCAAAATTGGACGGCGACAACGCCCGGCACGCATACACTCACAGTCAAAGCGACCAACGCGCGATTGGGCGCGGGCGAAGCAAGCATCACCCTCAACGTCGCGCAAAAAATCGCGCAAGCTACTCAAACGCTTGTCATCAATCCGACCGAAGCGATTGCGACCGGCACGCCTATTGTTGCAACGACGACGCCGGGCGCGCCGCCCACTGCTTCGGGTCCGACGACGTGTACACTGGCTTCGACTTTTATCAGCGATGTGACGATTCCGGATGGAACGACGGTGGCGCCCGGTGGTTCTTTTGTAAAAACGTGGGCAATTCAAAATGCTGGCACCTGTTCATGGGGTGGCGGTTACAACGCAGTGCTGGTCGGCGGGCTGCCGTTTGGCGCATCGTCACCGCAGCCGATTCCTGCCGCCGGTCCTGGCGACATCATCAATGTTTCCATCACGATGGTCGCGCCGACGACACCCGGTCCCGCATCGAGCGTTTGGCAATTGCAGGCATCGAACGGCGTCGTGTTTGGCACAAGGTTTGATGCTGTCATAAACGTCCCCGGCGCGCCGACGCCGCGTCCGCCAACCTCCATCCCGCCGACAGCGATTCCGCCTTCCGGATGTTCCGGCACGCCGCAGTTTTCAAGCTTTGTCGCGAACCCATCCACTATCAACGCAGGACAGTTGACCACGCTCAGCTGGGGCGCGGTTACGAACGCGAGCGCGGTGTATCTCACATCGCCGAGTGGAACGCAAGGAGTTGGGACACCGGGTTCGGTGCAGGTGCAGCCCTCGCAAACGACAACGTACACGCTTACCGCGTATTGCAACAACATTCCCGCACAAGTTCAAGTCACCGTGACAGTGAGCGGCAGCAGCGGCGGATGCAGTGGCACACCGGTCTTTAACGGATTCTACGCGAATCCGCAGACCATCAATGCCGGACAAGAAACGACGTTGACGTGGGGTCTCGTCCAAAATGCTTCGGCGGTGTATTTGCAATTACCAAGCCGGAGCGAAGGAGTTGCTTCGCCTGCCTCGCGCGTCGTGAAACCCTCGACGACGACAACCTACTCGCTCGTCGCGTATTGTGGCAACAATCAAGCTTCCGTTTCGGTGACCGTCAACGTCAACGGCGGCTGCAGCGGTACACCGGTCTTTCATGGTTTCACCGCGAACCCGAGTACGATTAACAAAGGACAATCCAGCGTCTTGAGTTGGGGCATTGTGACCAACGCAACGTCGGTCATTTTGGAAACACCTCAAGGCAATAGCGGCGTTACCACTCCAAATCAACTCACGGTGTCGCCGCAGAGCACGACCAAGTACCGCTTGATTGCGTACTGTTACAACACATCCACTGCGCTCGGCGTCACCGTGACAGTGAACAACCCGCAGCCGCCAACGGCAACGCCTCCGCCGACACCCCAGCCCAATACGCAGATACGCAGCATCAAAGCCGAAACGAGCGGCAATCAGCAGTACCGCGTCAGTGTCAACTATTATTGGAACGGGCAAGATGCGCCTGCCCGAATGCAAGTCGTCGGCATCAACAAGGATGGCAAAGTTGTGACCAATACCGCGACGGCAGATGTGGCAAGCGGCGCGTTCCGCAACAGTGTTTTGAAAATTTCGGTGAACGGCAATCGGTCAGTGAGAGAATTCCAGGCATGTATCTTCGGCAGGAGCGGCAGCGAACTTGTCTGTCGCTCGCAAGCGCCGTAAAAATCAAAACTGGAGGGTCGCAAGACCTTCCAGTTTTTTTCTCCCTTGAAAATGTTTTGTAGTGACGAATTCATTCGTCCGCCCAGGGGAACGATTGAGGCGATGTCGTTCATCGCACGTTACTACGAGCTGTTACGACGCGCTGTTACGACGCGGCGCCCATTTTCATTGGCTGCAGGTGAGCCAACGGCTCATGGACAACTCCCTTGAAAATGTTTTGTAGTGACGAATTCATTCGTCCGCCCGGGGAAAC